>JADLDL010000029.1 GCA_020846655.1 Saprospiraceae bacterium
CAATGGGCAACCATAGCCGGCACGTACACCGGTATGTTTTCCTCAGCGCAAGGCTGCGATTCTGTCCATACGGTCGTCCTGAGTGTGCTGCAGGCGCTGCAAACGCAGGAAAGCCGGAGCATTTGTGCAGGGGATTCGAGTTTGGTTTTTGGCAACTGGGAAACCACAGCCGGCACCTACGCGCAAACATTCCAGGCCCTTGGGGGCTGCGATTCTGTCCATACGGTCCTCTTGAGCGTGCTGCCGGTGCTTCAAACACAGGAAAGCCGGAGTATTTGCGCGGGCGATTCGAGTTTGATTTTTGGGCAATGGGAAACAATGGCCGGTTCGTACCTGCAAACGGCGCCTTCTGCCAACGGCTGCGACTCCACCCACACGGTCATACTCGCGGTGTTGCCGGTGTTGCAAACGCAGGAAAACCGGGGTATCTGCGCGGGCGATTCGAGTTTGATTTTTGGGCAATGGGAAACAGCGCCTGGCACATACGTGCAAACGATACCCGCTGCCAACGGCTGCGATTCCACGCATACCATCACCCTGGCCGTCGAACAAGCGTTTCAAACGCAGGAAAGCCGGAGCATCTGCGCGGGCGATTCGAGTTTGATTTTTGGCAACTGGCAAACCGCAGCCGGCCCCTACGCACAAACCTTTGTGGCCAGCGGGGGCTGCGATTCTACGCATACGATCGTGCTGAGTGTGTTGCCAGTGCTGCAAACGCAGGAAAGCCGGAGCATCTGTGCGGGCGATTCGAGTTTGATTTTTGGCAACTGGGAAACTGTAGCCGGCACCTACACCCAAACCGTTCCGGCACTGAACGGCTGCGACTCCACCCATACTTTGGTGCTGGACGTGTGGCCGCTACCGGCCGTTTTGCTGGAATGGACGCCACCCACTTGTTTCGGCCTGGCGGATGGCTCCGTGGAAGTGCCGCTGGCGCCAGCCGGACTCGCCTATAGCCTGGATGGCGTACAATTTCAAACTGAAAACCGCTTCGACGGGCTTGGCGCCGGGCCATACGTCCTTTGGATACGCGATGTCCAGGGCTGTGAAACAGTCTTTTCACACAGCCTGCCGGCGCCAGACCCGCTCCTGCTGAGTTTGCCCGGCGACACTTCGATCACCACGGGCCAATCGGTTCAACTGCTCCCCGTCGTCAGCAATGGCTCCAATTTGAATTACACTTGGGCGCCGCCCGATTTTCTCAGTTGTGCCGACTGCCTGAGCCCGCTGGCCAGTCCGACGGGCAGCATTACCTATACCCTGACGGTGCAAAACAGCCTGGGTTGTACGGCCACAGACCAAATCCTCATCCGGGTAACGGGGCCGGAAATTTTTATCCCCAATGCATTTTTGCCCGCCAGTGGGGGGCCAAACAGCCTGTTTGGGGTGTATGCCCCGGCCACCACGGTGCGGCAGGTGCTGTCTTTGCAAATTTTTGACCGCTGGGGCGGATTGGTCTACAGCCGGGAAAATTTTGCTGCCGACGGCGTGACCGGCTGGGACGGTCGTTGGAAAGGCGTCGATTGTGCGCCCGGTGTGTATGTGTACGTGCTGGAACTGGAACTGAGCGATGGCACACGCTGGAAACAAAGCGGCGATGTAAGTTTGCTGCGCTGAGGCTCAGCCCGGCAGTTTGCCCAACAACCATTCGCGCTCGGCCAAGCGCTCGGTCTGTTGTATTTTTTGCGCCAGCCGGACGGCCTGCGCGCGTTTCATGCCTTGTGATTGGGCCAGTTTCTGCGTGAACCGGATCAGGTTCAGGTAGCTCTCCCGGTGGTTGCCAAGGCCTTTTTGGCGGTCCAGGTAGGCCCGGAAACTGTCGAGCAGCGAGGCCAGGGCCGTCCATTCGCCCAATTCGAAATAACTGCGCAGCAACATGCGCCGTACATCGAGGTTAATGAATACTTCTGTGAACGTCACCTCGCGCAGCAACTCCAGGGCTTGGCCGTAGTCGGAGCGGCGAAAGTGGTAGATAGCCAGGTTGTAGCGGTAAATATTCTCGCGTTCGGCGGGCAAAAGAGCCATGTGGTGTTGGTCGAGGAAGGCGCGCGCCCAATCGGCTTCGCCCACCAGGTGTGCCAGGGCGTTGATGTTGTTGAAGGTATATTTGGGCAAAATACCGTTTTCGAGCAGGATGCCGGCCTGGAGGGCTGTGCGGTACAGGTCGAATGCTTCGCGGGCATAGAGCCGCTCGCCCTTGTTTTGGCGCCGGATGCAAAAATTGATAGCGGCCATGTAAATGTCCCGGCTTTCGGCAGTGGGGAACAGGGTCGTCACGCGGGGCAGGAGTTTTTTGAGTTCCAGGAAATGCTCCGGGTTGTCGGCGTCGCTCAGGGTCAGAAAACTCTGGTAGAGCAAAGCCACAGCGGGCAGGGTTTCGGCGTCGGCCTGAGCGGCCCAGGCTTGGGCGGGTTCGGCCAGGGGCGGGTGGGGAATTTCGGCGCCGGTGCGCTGGCGCAGCGACTGGACCATGCCCGACCAGCGCAGGTTTTCGAGTACAAAAAAATACCCCAGAGCATCGGTGAGGGCTTGTAGGTTGTCGGCCCAGTTGCGTTGCGACACGACCTGATGGGCAAAAATCTCGTTTTGGATCTGATAGGCTGTCAGGAAATGGCCGGCATGGCGCATGGGGTTGGCGCGGTGCTCCCGTTCGAGCAGCCGGGCTTGCCGCTCGAAATGCGGCCCAATCTCGCGCTTGCGCAGTGCGCGCACCAGATACAGACGCCGCTGGAGCCCTTCGGCAGCCCACTCTTCGTAGGCGAGGTAATCCTCGATCAGGCCGAGCAAATACGTACTCAACAAGTGAAACTGACTGGCCTGGAATACCTGCTCAGGATACACGGCTGCCCAGGCCTGCCGGGGTTCCGGTTCTGAGCCCGCGTGCAGCAAATAATCAAAGAGTTCCAGCACATCCGCACGGCGGTTGTGGAACGGGGATTGCAAAAATTTGCGCAGCCGCGAGCGGTCACTTTTTCCCAATGCCTGAAAAACCTGAAAAAGGTAAGTGTTTTGCATGGTTGGGCTGTGTTTTGAGATAATAATAGGCGATCATTTTTTTCAAGAATTTTGAAAAATAGTTCGCCAAAATATTGCCACTTTTTTTCAAAAAATTGAAAAATACCAGATTTGTGTAAAAATTTAAAAACAAGATTGTTTCTAAATTTTTCAAGAATCTATTGATTTTATGCCAGTTTCAGCGTCGCCAGGGCTGCACCTTTGTCAAAAAATCAATCTTTATGAAAAGTAATCGCATCGTACATGTCCCGAAATCCTGGCCTCGTCTGGCTGTGCTGGTCGTTTTGCAGCTGGCTATTGGTGGTTCGGCTGCCGGCCAGGGTTTTTTTAAGCGCTATTTTGAATTGCGGAACGGCTACCAGATCCGGTTGGAGCCCAACGGGTACCGGGTTTGGTCGTACACCAATGTACAGGCGCCGGCCCTGAGTTACATGCTCCTGACCGACCTGAACGGCGAGCCTACCGATACCCTCTCCTACTTGTACACCGGCACCGAGTTTACGGAGTGGCTCCCCGACGGCAACTACCTGGAGATCGACGCTTCGGATACGATTATGCGGAAGCGCGACGTGTCGGGCAACATCCTCTGGGAGGTGTCGCCAGTGCCGTACTATAATCAGTCGCCGGTTTTGGCCCCCGATGGCGCCGTCTTTTTCTACGGCAACAGCCCCGGCCCATCTGGCACCGTTTTGTTTTACCTCGTCAAATACGACCCCGATGGCTACTTCAAATGGGCCTACCAGGGTACTGCGCCGGCTGCCACTACCCTGGATTATATCGTG
>JADLDL010000030.1 GCA_020846655.1 Saprospiraceae bacterium
GGCGTGGCGTTTTTGGGCGAGGTTCAATTCTTCCCGCGTGTATTTCCCCAGTTTGGAATGAAACAGGAGCACAAAAATATCGCAGGCTTCCACTTCCTGGTTGTAGTCGTCTTGCGAACGAAACGATTGCCCCACATACTGCGCATCTTCCCAGAGCGACAAAAAGAGAAACACGCCCTGGTCCAGCAGTTGTTTGTTCAGCCGGTTGACCTCGATTTCGATGCGTTCGCGTTCGGGTTTTAGTTCGGCGGAAGAGGCGAGAAAAATACGCCGGATGCGCGGTTCGGACGGCGGACTGCCCCCGATATCCTGCTTGAGCAGCAAGGGCTGGCCGGTTTTCAACTGCTCGAACACAAAGTGGTTTTCGAGCAGGGGCAGGACCTCCAGTTCTTCCAGCGACTTGTCGCATTCCACCTGGCGGCGACCCTTTTCGAGGCGGTTTTTCAGGTTTTCAAAATCAAAATAGTGCTGCTTGTTGGCGCCCTCGCGGCAGCCGGCACAGGGGCAGGGCACCTTTTCTTCCCAGCGGATGCCTCGGTATTCGGCGTGCAAATCGCGGAAGGTTTTCAGGATGACGGTGAGCAGGCCCTTGCGGTCGCGGCCCTGCGAGCGGATGTAAAATGCGTCTCGACCTTGCAATTTGGTTTTGCTCACTTCGGCCAGCGCCTCGCCCGGCCAACGCAACACCACGCCGTTGCGCCACACGAGGGTTTTGCCCTGGTCGATGTCGGCGTGGCGGGTCACGATGAACTGGGTGAGCAGGGCTTTGGGCAAAAACTCGTACTCGATGTAGAATTCCAGCGCGTCGGCCTCCGGCCATTGCCAGTCGGCCGGCGGGGCGGGCGGCAGCAGCGGGGGCGTTACGAAGGCCTGTTGGCCCGGCAACGGGTAGGCCATTTTGAACTGTTGCATCAGTTCGAGCAGCTGCGGGCGCATGTCGCAGTAGGCATCCTCCGACCAGATGCGGTCGAGGTCGGCACGTTCAAAAAAGCCTTTTTTTACTCCGGCCACTGCCGGGTCTTCCAGGATTTTGTAGACGGCCTCGGTGGCCCATTCGTTTTTCAAAATCACGATTTGCTTCAGCAAATCGCTCTGTTGGTAGTGCAGGCACACTCCGATTTTGTGCAGCACGGAGCTCAACACCAGCGCGCTGTGGCGCTCGGGCAGGCCGTGTCGCCGGCACACGTTGAGGTACTCTGCCAGGGAGATAAACTGTTCGTCGCGGCGTTGTTCCAGTTCGTGGCGCACGGCTGCCCAACTGTTCGGGAATTCGTGCCGGGTGTGCGGCAGGGTTTGCGCCAGCAGTCGGATGTGTTGTTCGAGGGTCTCGAACCCGCGCTGCGTGCCGAGGTTGACCGAAAACACTTCTTTGAGCAGGTTGGGAAAGCGTTTTTTCCAGTGCTCCGGGTCGAAGGCGCCCAGGCCGATACCATCGCGGAATTCGTTGAGGACCAGCAGCAAGGGGCTGCCCTCACCGAAAAGTTCGGCGGTTTGGAGCCAGTCGTCGAAGTCGGTGCCGGTGTTGCCGCTTTCTGCCACCAGCACGTAGAGGCTGCTTTCGGTGTAAAAAAACTGGTGCAGGGCTTTGTATTTGTCCTGGCCGGCAAAGTCCCAAATGTTCAATTTGAACACCCGCTCGCCAGGCACCGGGAAGGCGTATTCGCCGATCACGATATCTACGCCCTGCGTGCGGTCGGCTTCGCCGGGCAGGGGTTTGCGGATTAAGCGGTTGGCCAGCGAGGTTTTGCCGGCGCGGCCGTCGCCGAGCAGGATGAGTTTGGCTTCGAGCAGGGGTGCAGCGCCGCTGGCTTCTTTTTGCCGGAAATATTCGAGAATGGCGTCGTTGCCTTGTTTGACGACGTCAAGGGGCGGGTTGGTGATCTCGCAATAGGCAAAATCAAATTCGTTATGGCTGACATACCCATCCACCTTAATTTGAATGCCATTTTTTAGGAATGGCAGGATGGGAGATAAATTGCTGATTTTTGTAAAACTACAGTCGAGCATATGTAAGTTGACAAGTCCGCCAAGGGGTGTCAAATCATATACCTGCGTTTCCCAACACGATAGTTTTTCAAGATTGCGCAACGAAGCAATGGGCTCCAAATCAGCCACTTGTGTGCGCCAACAGGCTAATTCCCGCAGATTGGTCAAGAGGCGCAGTGGCGCCAATTCATAGACATTAGTATTGCCGCAATACAGTACTTCCAGGCTCGTAAGTCCCGCAATCGGGGACAAATCGCGAACCGGTGATTTGTTGCAATCCAGGTACCGAAGATTGACCAGGTCGCACAGGGGCGACAAGTCGCCTACATGCGTATCCGAACAGGAGATTTGTTGTAACTTACTTAAGCCTGCCAATGCGAGCAGGTCTTCCACCGGGTTCTGAAAAAAGACAATTATTCTAAGGCGCTGCAGCCGGCCAATGGCAAGCGGCAGGGCGGTGATTTTGTTTTTAGCGCCTGTATTTGTGCTTCTAATGGTGACATCCGGCTTCCCATAAGCATATTCCCCCCACTCGCTACTCAAAATCAGCGTTTCCAGCCACACGCAATCGCCCACTTCTTCCGGCACTTCCGTCAGTCCGCAGTTGCCCAGGTCAAGCGTTGTGGCGCGGGTCTTTTTATTTTCGGCGATGAGTTGTTGGGCGAGTTCGGACATATTTTAGGGCGTTAGATGCGAAGCACTTAGGCTGTGCCCCGACAAGCAAGGCTTCAGATAGCGGGTAAAAATACAAAAGGCCCCGAAAACAACCCCCGCGATCTACCTATGCCCAAAAAAAGTGTGTCACCGCCCGGCCAGGCAGGACACACTTTTCCAAATTCAATCCCAGCCCCCCTTTTCATTGTACCACATTGGTCTCATTGACCACATTGGCCTCATTAAAAAACACATTGGCCACATTCATCCAATTGGCCACATTCATCATTCTACTTTTACTACAAATTCCGCTTCAGCGTCCACTTCTCCGGTGGTATCGGGGTTGGCGGCGTTTTTGTCGGGTTCGTGGCGCAACACCACTTTTACGGTACCGGTCGACGCGGCGCCCGTCGTCCAGGAGGTCTTCAGCCGGAAGGGTTTGCCGTTGTCGTCGGTGTCGTCAGCCACGATGGTCAGGTTGGCGCCGGCCAGGGTGTAGACCAGCAGGTGCTCGGCGTTTTCGCTTTCCACTTCTTCCGTGATGTCTGTTCCCGGCAGTTTGCTGCGGTCGTAGAAATGCACGTGGGCGTGGAAGGTTTTGTTGGCCGGCAGCACGATTTCGTCGATGCTGGGCGCTTCACCGCCGTCGCCATCGAGGTCGTTCCATTCAAATTCCTGGTTGAAACTGCCATCCGTGGCCGTTAGGTGCACCACAATGGTGGTGATCGTTTCCTGTTCGGTGGTGTTGTCTTTTTTGCAACCAACGATAGTCAGGCCCGACAACAGGAGGGCCAAAAGGGCGAAATACTGAATTTTGTGTGTGAACATGGTTGGAATAATTTTAACAGTGAATGTTTTAGAACCGCCATTTGGCACGCAAGCCGAGGTTAACCCCTGGCTCATCGGCAAAAAAGCGGAAGAAATTGAGGTATTCGCGGTAACGGGTATTCAGCAGGTTTTGCAGGGTGATCCCCAGGTCCAGGGTTTGGCCGCCCTGCCGCAGGGTGATAGTATGCGCCGCTTCGAGGCTAAACACCGTGAAGGCGGCCGGCGCGGCTTTGAGCAGGCCTACCTGTGGCAGGCGGGTTTGGCGCAGCACGGTAGTAGCCAACAGCCGTACATAGGTTTCGCGACGGCCCGGCAGCGCCGGCGCTGCCGTTTTACCTTTGGCCAACTGCCATTTCAGGCCGTACTGGAAGCGGTCGGCCGGCATCAGGGGCAGCCATTCGCGCTGGCGCTGCTCTTGCCCCGTGGAATCGTTTTGCCAGCGCTGCGCGCGCAACACCGAGGCCCGGCCTTCGATCGACCAGGCTGGCGCCAGGGACCAGGACACGCTGGCGTCCAGGCCTTGCAGCACCGCGTTGCTTTGGCGGTAGCGATACAGCGGAAAGGAGCCGCGCGTGGTGAGCACCAACTCGTCGGTGGGTTGCAGGAAAATAAAATCCTGCACCGCGTTGCGAAATATGCTTAGCGTGGCCGAAAGTTTGGGCGCCTGCCAGTCGAAAGACAAATTGCTGTTCCAGGCTTTTTCCGGCACCAGAAAGCGGCTGCCTTCTTCGTAGGTGGCGCTCACAAAATGAATGCCCCGGGCAAACAACTCGTACACATGCGGCGGCCGCCAGGCGTAGCCGCTGCCCAGCGTGATTTTTCCATATTTGGCCACATGGTAAATGATCCCGCCCGTCGCTGACGCGTTGCCAAACTGCACCGCCGTATCGCGGGGGGTATTGGGCGGCAAAAAGGTGCCTTCGGCGTAGGAAATATCGCTGCGCCGGTAGTCGAAGCGCGCACCCAACTCGTACTCCCATGGATCGGGGTAGCGCCGCCAGCGCTCGAGGACCCACCAGGAGCCCCCCAGGGTCCGGTAGTCGGGAATGTAGCCACCCTTGCCCACGTAGTTGAGTTGTTGCAGCACTTGCAGGCCCAGGCCGCCCTCCCAGTGCCCGATCGGGAAATGTTCGAGCGCCAGGTCCGCTGTGTTCGACCAGATGCGAAACGAGATCTGGGGTTTGTCGGAAGCGCTGCCGCTTTTGCGCACCACATCGTATTCGCGGCGGTAGTTGTACTGAAAACTGTACTGACCGCTCAGTTTCCATTTTTCCGACAAGCGCAGGCTGGTTTTGTATTGCAACACCTGGTGCTGCACCGACTGGTAGGGCCGGTTGATGGCGTAGGTGAACGAGTCCGGGTTGTTCAGCGGCCGGTCGCTGTTGATGGCCAATTGCAGGTCGGTGGTATTGCCGACATGCGCCGAGCGGAGCACGCCGAGGCGCTGGGTAAAGCGGGAGGCGGCCAGTTCGTGGTTCCAGCGGGTCGTTTTCCAGGCGGCCATGGCCGAAAAGTCATACTCAGCGGCAGATGTATTGCCCAGCCAATAGTCGGGTGCGCGCAGGGTGCCGCTGCGTTTGGCAGTACCCTGTAGCCGCAGGGCCAGCGAACGGCCCGGCAGGCGCCAGTCGAGGGAGCCGGAGGCCACGCCGCCCAGGCCGTTGGAAAAGGCGCCCAGGCTGAGCCAGCCGCCCAGACCGGGTTCGCGGCGCAGTTCGGCGGGCTGCAGCACGATCGCGCCGGCGATGGCCCCTACACCGTAGCGCACGCCGGCGGCGCCTTTGACCACCGTGATGTTATCGGCGGTAAAGGGGTCGATTTCCGGCGCGTGTTCGGCGCCCCATTGCTGGCCTTCCAGGGCAACGTTGTTGGAGATGACGGCAATCCGGTTGGAGTGCAGCCCCTGGATAACCGGCTTGGCAATGGTGGCCCCGGTGTTTAGGATCGTGACTCCCGGGAGTTTTTTCAGCGTTTCGCCGAGGTTGACGCCCTGCGTCGCGGCCAGATCGGCCGCGCTGACACTCGAAGCCGCCTGGGCCGGCGCGGCGGCCAGGGCTTTTTCAGCCACCACCACTTCCTTCAAAACGGCGTTGTGGGGCAGGAAAAAGTCCAGTTGAGTGTTTTCCGTCAGTTGTACCACACGGGTTTGGTGGGCGCATTCCACATGGCTCACGGAAATCGTGTAGGTCGTCCCTTCGCAGAGGTTGGGGATTGAGAAATGTCCGTTTTCATCGGACACAGCGCCCCGCCCCGCCTCCTGGACGGAAACGGAAGCAAAAGCCAGCGGCTCGCGGGTATCGGCTTCCACGATGGTACCGCGCAAAGCCACATGGCAGTCTTGCGCGGGCAATTGGAATACGACTACAGCGAGCCCGCAAGCGCCCATCCAACGGGCCTTACCAGCAAGCATATTTCAACAATTAGTACGGTAAAAAGAATGGTGAATTCTGCCAAGTTAGGCAGCAGGAGGGCCCCGGGGCAAAACTGGGCCGCCAAAAGCAGCGGTTCGAACATCTGCCGGGTGCGGCAGGCCAGGGTCAGCTGCCGGCTGAATGGCGGGCAGCGCAAAAACTACCGGGATGAGTTCCGGTGTGGCAAACAAAAAAGCGCAAACCGAACAATCGTCGGGTTGGTAGCGCTCGTCGTGCAGGTGGACCGTGCGGTGGCCTTCTTTTTCGGCCGTGCACACAGGCACGTCGTGGTGCGCATGGTTGTGTACCAACAGGGTATGGCCCGATCGCAGCGCCCAAGAGGCGAGGAAGATCAGGGCAAGCAGCCCTGCCTGTAAACGGCCATATGTGGTTTGTTTCGTCAAACCTTGTTGGAATTGAATGGCGAAGATAACAATTTTTCAGGGCAAAAGATCAGTGATGGGCGAAAACAGACAAGCGGCCGGGCAAAAAAACAGGAGCCGCCCGGGTGGTGCCGGGCAGCTCCTGCTGTGTTATGAAAAATCAGGTGGCGACTTGAAGGTCCGGCCACCGGTATGTCAAGCGCGATAGGTCCGATCGATGATCCGCTCATTGGAATGGCTGGTCAATTTTTCTTTGTACCGCGTCAGTTGCCGGAGCAAGGTATCTACCGAGGCATTGACGGCAGATTCAAAGGTTTTGCCGGTTTTTTTATCCATCAGCCACCCGCCGGGCACATGCATGTGGATTTCTGCTATTTTTTCCTGGACTTTGGCGCCATTATCTTGTAGTTTGAGGTGAACTTCAATGTCTACGATTCGGTCAAATCGTTTTCCCAAACGGTTGAGTTTCTTCTCCACGTACGTTACTAACTTGGAATCTGCGTGGAAGTGCACGGTTTTCACACTAATGTTCATACACACAAAAATTTGATGGTGAATAATTTGGACGATACTTGGTAAATATTCCGGGCTTTCGGAGATATACTTTGCTTTTAGTTTGCGATGCCAATTTTACATACTCTGAATATACTGTGCAAATTTTGTCTTTAAAAATTATTATCCGCAGGCAATTCACCCTGAAACGGGGATTTTAGGCCGGAAAGCGGAACCAGTTTGGTACTACAACGATCAATGCAGGCCCGGCGTTTCCTCGAAGCATGAAATTTGCCACCGGGATGCATAACTTCGTGTTTAACTTTTGACATTTAAGCCAAACACCTTATGCATGATGGAAGTTGCTGCATCTCCGACACAGTCCGTACTGACACCCGACCAAATCAGTAAACTATTCTACCGGCAGCAGGCCCACCAGTATGAGGTGGCCCGCTCAAATGCCCGCGCACGCAAAGCCAAACTTTGGCGTTTGCACGATGCCCTGGTGCGGCACCGCGAAGACATCCGGGCAGCCCTCTGGGCTGATTTCAAAAAACCCGCGCACGAGGTGGATATTTCCGAAACGATCTGTGTGAACAGCGAAATCCGGCATGCCATTCGGCACTTGTCGTCGTGGCTGACGCCCCGGCGCGTGGGCGTACGCCTGCCGCTGCTGGGCTCTTCAGCACAGATCCGCTACGAACCCAAGGGCGTCTGCCTGATCATCGGCCCCTGGAATTTTCCGTTCAACCTAAACCTCATCCCGCTGGCCAGCGCCGTAGCGGCCGGCAACTGTGTGGTGATCAAACCTTCTGAGCATGCGCCGCACAGCGCTGCCTTGCTGCGGCAGATTGTCGGGGAATGTTTCGCACCCGAAGAAGTAGCGGTGGTGGAAGGAGACGTGGATGTAGCCCAGTACTTACTGAGTTTGCCGTTCAACCATATTTTTTTCACCGGCAGTACGGGGGTGGGCAAAATCGTCATGCAAGCCGCCGCGCAACACCTCGCTTCGGTAACGCTCGAATTGGGCGGCAAAAGCCCTGTTTTGGTAGATGAAACGGCCGACCTCGACCGGGCGGCTTCCCGCATCATGTGGATCAAGTGCCTCAACGGCGGCCAAACGTGCATCGCTCCCGATTATGTGCTCGTGCACGAGTCGGTGCACGATGCCCTGGTGCAAAAACTGCAAGCCTGGGCTGAACGATACTACGGCTTGACGCCTGCTGCCCGCCGGCAGTCGCCCGACCTGAGCCGGATGGTACACGACCGGCATTTCCAATCGGTCAAAAATCTGCTCGACGACGCTGTCGGGCGCGGCGGGCGTGTTGCTTTTGGCGGCCAGTCGGACGCCGCCACCCGGTATCTGGAACCGACGGTGCTCACGGATGTGCCGGAGGATGCCCGGATCTGGGAACAGGAAATTTTTGGATACCTGCTGCCCTTGCGGCGGTATACTACTACGGAAGAGGCTATCGGCTATATCAATGCCCGGCCGCAGCCACTCTCGTTTTATATTTTTAGCCGCCGGGAGTCGTATATCGAAAAAGTAATCCGCGAAACACGTGGCGGTGGGGTATGCATCAACGAGTGCGCTTTGCAGTTTTTCAACCCAAATCTGCCGTTTGGCGGGCAAAATGCCAGTGGGATTGGCAAGTCGCACGGCGAAAGCGGATTTCTGGAGTTTAGCAATGCCCGGAGTGTGGCGCGGCAGCACAGTCCTTTTCCAAGCACCAATATCTTTTTGCCGCCGTATGGTTCGCGGCTAATGAATTTGGCCTTGAACTGGATGATCCGGTGGCTGTGATGGGCTTGCCGGGCCAACAAACAAAAAACCCGAATTTTTCGCGTACGAAAAATTCGGGTTTTGTTTTTTACACTGCGGTATAGGGTGCAGGCGGCGACTTAGAAGAAGCGGCTACGGTTGTCTTTCGTATCGGCATTCTTTTTCAACGTATTCATCAGGTTCATCCGGATGTTGGACGTTGTGGAAGAGGTTACCTGACGGCGGAACAGCGTGAGGTCGGGCGGCAGCGGGCTTTCGGGCTTGTCCGAGATCGGCTTCAGCACGTATACGCCGCTGTTGCCGGCAACCGGTGCGCTGACAGCGTCTTTTTTCAGCGAGAAGGCCGTACCCACGACGCGGGGTTCCGAGCCGCCGTTGGGCACAAAGGTTTGCAACATGGAACTGCCTTTGGCGGTGTCGATAGCGACGCTCCACTGGCTGGCCAGGGCGCTCAGGTCGCTTGCGTTTTGCAGTTTGCCTTTGATGACTTCCGCTTTTTTGCGGTTTTTGATCTCCTGCTCGGCACGCGGGTTGCCTTTGAGGCTGGCGGCAGTGGCCGGGCCTTTGGGGGCAATGGCTTTCAGGCCGGCAACCACGTATTGCGCGTCAAAATACCCGCCATTGGCATCGCGGAAAGCAAATACGTCTTTGTTGATGGAACCTGCCGAGGATTTTTCTTCGAAGGCCCAGCGAATGATCTCGCGGGCATCATCACCGGAGCCCAGGGCGCCCAGCGAAAAGTCATTGGCTTTCAGCGGTGCGCTGGTTTGGACCGCCAGGTTTTCCTGGCCGGCCAGCGAACTCAGTTCTTCCAGGTTTTTGGCTTTTTGAACGAGCGCCAGCGCTTTGTCCTTTATGGTTTGCTGGGTTTGAGTGCTGGGTTCGATGGGCTGGCTGAGGTAAGCGGCTTTTACGCCGGATTCATTTTTGATGAATTTCTTACCGGTAATTTCAATCAGGTGCCAGCCAAACTGGGTAGCAACTTTATAGAATTTGCCTTGTTCGCCCTGGAAGAAACAAACCTGGTTGAACTCAGGCACCATAGCGCCTTCGGCAAACCAGCCGAGGTCGCCACCTTTAGCGGCGGAGCCATCCATGCTGTTTTGTTTGGCCAGGGTGTCGAACGGCGCCACTTTTGCGTTCAGCAGGGTAAGCAGGCTGTCAATTCGTTTTTCGTTGGCCGGCGAAGCCTCCCGGATGAGAATGTGACGGGCTCTTACGGAGTCGGGTATTACTTTGCGGTCGATGACTTTGGCGACCATCCAGGCGCCCTGGTCCTGGAACGGGCCGACGATGGTGCCGTAGGGCAGGCGCAGGAGGCTGTCGGCAGCAGCGGCCGGGAGCGTAGCCTTCAGGCGGTAGCCGTTGTCATAGACGCCGTTGTGGGAGATCACAAAAGCGGAGTCGTTGGGCGCGGCGCGGAGGCCTTCCAGGTCGCGCACTACGTTGGCTTTGGCAGCAGCGCTGTCGCCCGCCGTGGGCAGCACGTTCAGGGAAATATAATTGACGATGCGGGTTTCGTCTTGCTGGTCGTAGGTATGGGGGTTGTCTTTCAGGTAGGCCGTGTAGTCGGCGTCTGTCAGCGCGGCTTCGGTGTCCGACACTTTATCATAGGGGATGCGGACGTATACGAAGTCGATGCGCTCGTTGTTTTCGCGGAAGGTCATTTCGGCCTGCCATTGGGGCGTATATACGCCTTTGAGCACCAAATTGGTCAGTTTTTCCTGCAGACGCTCTTTGATCACTTCTTTTTCCTGTACCTGCCAGTAGGCGCGGTTGGTCGGATCGGTGAAAGAGCCTTGCTCGATGGCGGCTTTGATGCCGGCGAGGGTGGCGCGGTTGGGCTGGCCATCCTGGCCTTTGAAACGCTCGGCGATCACCGGGCTGATGTTGTTGCCAAACTGGAGGTCGAGCAACTCGTCTTTCCCAACGCCCAAACCAAGGGCTTCGGCTTCTTTCGAAACCAGGGCATTTTCTACAAAATAGTTCCAGACTTGCTGGCGAACCTGATAGGCATTGCTTTGACTATTGGAATAGATGAGTTTCTCGTATGTATCAAACTCACTGCGCTTGATTTCCGTGCCATTCACCTTGCCAAGCATGTTCACATCGCCGGCCGAGTAGCGTTGAGCGTTGCTGATAATATCCATCAGGATAAAGCCGCCCAAAGCCAATATCATGAGCACGATGAGAATCCAACCGTTTTTACGAATCGTTCCGATTAAGGCCATTGTACTGTAATTATTTGAAAATCAGATGTTTAAATCAAAAATAAAAAAGCATTCAAAAAAGCAACCGCAAAGGTAACTCTTTAGGCATGAAAAATATAAACTTTTTAGGTGCAGAAGATGCGGGAAAACAGGATGCGCTGGATCAGCTCGGAGCATGAAATTTGCCATTCCCTTTTTCGTTCCAGAAGGCGCTATATTGCCCTCAAAAAGAGAATTACCATGCAAAGAGAAACGCTTTTGACGCAGCACCAGCACCACAAAACGTGGTTAAACTACCTGGCCTTTTACCGCGATGAAATGCAAATTTTCCAAAAACGCCTGGAAGAGGTAGCCGTAAAAAACACGGCGCACGAAGTTTTAGCATCGATCGAACATTTTCAAAACCAGCTCATTCTGCAAAAGGAGCAGCACGACATCCTTCGGCACGACATCAAACAGTACGAAAACCGGATTGAGGCGGAGTTTGAATCCAATCCCATCCTGGCCAACAACCGCCGGCCGGAAGAAGAATCGGAATTGTCGGACCGCGTAGAAACCTTTAGCCGCCTGTTTCATGAAATGAAAGACGAATTTTACCATTTCGTCGCCCGGTATTTGTAACTGCTGACGTATTTTTGCCAACCGTCCGACATGCTGCGCCCCGCAGCGGCTGTTGTTCGCCCCACACAGGAGTCATCCACCTTCAGGCCCCCTGATCCGGATGACTCCTGTGGTTCTTTGAGCTATGTCACCAGCCGTTTTGGCTATTTCAACCAATTTTATTCCGAATTTCTAATGAAGCAAATTACCCTCCTCCTGTTGCTCTGTACCATTACAGGGCTGCTACCCGCACAAAACGCCATCGTAAAAACCTTCGATTTTTCACCCAGCTATGATGCCGGGCATAAAGTGTTGCCCGACGGCGCCGGCTACGTAATCTTTGGCAACCGACGCCAAAACGCCATGGACCCGCAACGCGACCTGTTCCTGCTCCGCGTCACTGCCGCCGGCGAACAAACCGCCTATTTTACCTACGGCAACCCCACCAGCAGCGAAGGCAGCCCGGAAGGCATGGGCCTCTGCACTACCACCAACGGCTGGGTACTCGCCTCCGACCGGAAAGAAAGCACCCCCGGTACGCCTTCCAAAGCCTGGGTCCTGAAGGTCAATACCAGTGGCGCCGTTGTATGGTCGGCCCTCGTATCGTTCCCCGGTCTCAACAGCATCACCATGGCCGATGTAAAACCGGTGCCCGGCGGCGGATTTATTGCCAGCGGCTATGGCTTTTCCGGCGGCAACCGCACGATGGTGGCCCTCCGGGTCAGCGAAGACGGCGTGGTGGAATGGAGTCAAAAATACAGCCTGGGCTCTGGTATTGCCTTGTTTGTCAGCCCCGGCGGCAACACCTGTTTTGTGGCCGGCGGCAACAAAATCTGGAAAATCCGTACCAACACCGGCTCCCTGGTGTGGGAACGCAGCCTCGTGCTGCCCGCCTATGGCCCGGCCAGCGGCACGGTGTCCATCGACCTTCAGGGTATTACCGCCACCAGCACCGGTAACTTTGCCGTGGCCGGCCAAATCAGCAACGACGACTTGCTGGAGTACAATTCGGCCTATTATGTGGCGCATTGGACCGAAAGCGGCGAAGCGCTCTGGACACGAATCAGCCACTCGGCGCCCATCACCGGATTCGGCTTCAACGAAGCCAGTTCGATCCAATACCTGACCAATGCCCGCGAACTGCTCGTCGGCGGCACCGCCGACGGACACCTGCTCATCACCCGCTTCAACCTCAGCGGCCAGGAACTCAAAAACGTGACGCTGGCGGCGGCTGGCGAGTTTTTTAGCCCCAACGTGATCAAAAGCGGCGGCAACTATATCGCCACAGCCGGCGTACTCACCGATGGCGTCAACGTGAATACGTTTTTCTACCGCTCCGCCGGGAATGCACTGGAGATGAACAGCCAATCCTCCAACGACAACAATACCCAAGCCCGCCGCCGGGCTTCCGCCACCATGTATCCCAACCCGGTAGCCGGTAGCCAGGTGACCCTCGATTTTGAGTGCAATACCCCGGATGCCCAATGGGTGTTCCGCCTGGTAGATGCGCAAGGCCGCTGGGTGCGCGACATCAGCAGCCCGGTTTTTGAAGGCCAAAACCAACTCTACCTCGATGTGGCCGATTTGAGCGCTGGCCTGTACTGGCTCGAAGCGCCCGCAGCCGCCTGGGCGCCACTCCTGCTGGTGAAACGGTAGCTTGTTTTTTCAGTGAGCAGCCTTGCCCACGCATGGCGGAGGGGCTGTATCATAAGTAAATGAACATTGAAAATTGGTCATTGAACATTAAACATTTCAATTTTTAAACTTTTCAATTTGATAATTCTCCATTTTAAATTTGGGAATGCCCAATGTTTAATGACCAATTTTCAATGTACAAGGACTTGTGAGACGGCTACTCCGTTACAAGTTTCCTAAATTGAACTGTTCAATGCCCAATTGCTGGTCAAACGGCCTCTGCCATGCTGCCAAACCAGTACTTAGCTACCGCGCTGCATCGGAAATGGCCTGCAAGAGGCCCTTGGCCGGCAGGTCGCCGGTCAGTTGCCAAAACATGATGCCGCCGAGGCCTTTTTGCCGCGCGTAAGTGGTTTTGGCAGCCACCGACAACTGGTCGTCGAACGTTGCAAACTGGCCAAGGCTCGGGCTGTAGGCATAGGGGGCCCGGGATACCGGGTCGCGGTAAAAAACAAAACCCAGTTTTGGGTCCTGCAATTTGTCGGCGAAATGTTTGTACGAAATAAAGTCTTTGAACTTGCCGGGCTGGTACAAACCGTGGTTTACGTCGGGCACCTGTTCCCAGGTTCGCGCATAAAACGCAGCGCCAATCACAATTTTTTTCAGGGGAACCCCCAATGAATCGAGGTAGCGCACGCCAAAATCGGTCGACCGCCCCTGCTCCGGCGTGCTGTACAACGGCGTGTGGTGGCCCGTCCGGGTGCTAAAGCCACCGACCAGGTCGTAGCTCATGATGTTGACAAAATTCAGCATGGGCATGACCGTTTCCCACTCCACCGAATGGTCAAAAA
>JADLDL010000031.1 GCA_020846655.1 Saprospiraceae bacterium
CCAGAATTTCGGGCTGTTCGGACGGGGGCAGGCTTTCCAGGTAACGCATGCCCGCCAGGCAAGCCGAGCCGTAACCACGCTGGCGGGCTTCGATGACCCGGGCGCCGCCTTCCCAGGCGACGCTTGCAGTGCGATCCGTAGAGCCATTGTCACAAACCAACACCTCGCGCACCCACTCTTTTGGGATGGCAGCCAGGACCAGGGGCAGAGAAACTTCCTCATTGTAGGCCGGAATCAGTACGTCAATTCGCTTTTTTAGCGTATTCTTCATCATAGTACCAGCCTACTGCCTACTGCTTTCCGCGAACCGGCCACTTGGCGTTGCAAAAATAACACGAGAGTTAAGAAAACGTTAAAAACTTTTAACAAATGGGTTGTTAAAGATTTGTAAACAGGACAAGTGGCGCAGGCGCAAATTCATTGAACTGAAATATAATTTTACAATCCTAAATTTTACCCGCCGTTTCCGACATAAAAGTACGACTATTTTGGCGACAAACAGGAAATTATTTGGAAGGCTCTTCGACAGGCCGGATTTTACCCTGTTGCTCGTCGGTTGCCAAAAAACTGTTAATTTTCTTAACGTCAAACCCGCCCCGATGACCCCGGTTGAGGCCCCTGCCCCCTCGTTTGCAGCCAAGCCGGGCGCCCGCTCCTTACCTGCTTTTGGACAAGGGTGGCCAAAATTCAGGGAAATTCACAGCAAAGGGTTTTTTCTCTGTGCAGCGGGGTATTTTTGCCGCTCAACCGTTTCGCATGTACCGAAATTTTATCTGGACCACTTCCCTTGGCCTGCTGCTGGCTTGTTTCCTTTTTTCATTTTGTCAAAAAGAACAATTCACCACCAATCCGGCCGACAAACTCGAATTCAGCACCGATACGCTGCGTTTCGATACGGTTTTTACCGAACTGGGCTCCGCGACACGCATCCTGAAAGTGTATAACCGGCACAAAAAAAGCATCCGGATCAGTAAAATTTACCTGCAAAACGGCGACCAGTCGCGCTTCAACCTGAACGTCGACGGCTTGCCCGGCGACAGCCACACCGACCTTGAAATTGCCCCAAACGACAGCCTGTATATTTTTGCCGAAGTCACCATCAACCCCAATGCCCCTCCCAGCGCCAGCCCCTTCGTGCTGGCCGAAAACCTTATTCTCGAATCCAACGGCAACGCCCAAACCGTAGTGCTTGAAGCCTGGGGCCAAAATGCCGTGTACCTGCCCTCCCGTTTCGGGGCCGGCGGCGGCGTGCTCTACGACTGTGGCGGCGACGAATGGGTGTGGGACGACCCCCGGCCCTACGTGATTTACGGCATCCTGGTCATCGACAACTGTACCGTCCGCATTCCCGCCGGCACCCGCGTGTATGTGCACGGAGGCCTGGGCCGGGAAGTCACCGATACCGCCGTGTACCGCTACAACGACGGCTTCCTGGCCTTTCAGGGCAATGGCCGCCTGCTGGTAGAAGGCACGCTCGACAAGCCCGTGATTTTTGAAGACGACCGGCTGGAGCCGGAATTTGACGACGAAGCCGGCCAATGGACCGGCATCTGGCTGCAATCGGGCACCACCGGCCACCGCATCGAAAACTGCATTATCCGGAACTCCATCATCGGCGTGCGGGTCGATTCCGCCACCGAACTCAGCCTGCGCAACACCCAGATTTACAACACCGCCAGCAGCGGCCTGATCGGCATCCACGCCAAGATCACCGCCGAAAACTGCCTGTTTCACAGCAACAACGGCTACTCCATTCAATTGGAATACGGCGGCAACTACTCCTTTGCCTATTGTACGGCAGCCAGTTATGGCGTCGACGGCGAAGCCCTGCGCATGGGCAACGCCCTTTGCCTCGACGATTTTTGCGACAATTTTGCCGCCTTCCCACTCAAAGCCCGTTTTCAAAATTGCATCATCACCGGCGGCCGGGCCGATCAGGTGACCCTCTTCGACCGCACCGGCGTGCCCGGCGAACTGGATTACCAGTTCAACAACTGCATCGTCCGGGTACGCGACCTGCTCAAAGACAATGCCCACCCGGAATTCCTGGATTTCTGCCAGCCCTGCCTCAACGTGCAAAGCCAGGACACCATTTTCCTCAATACCCAGGAAGACAACTACAGGCTCGATACCCTGCATTCCAAAGCCAACCGCTATGCGGTGCCCCTGCCCGGTATCGACGCCGACCTCGACGGTAAACTGCGCGACGCAGCCATGCCCGATGCCGGTTGTTATGAAATTGAATTTTAATTGCCGGCCTCGGGCAGAAACGAAAGGTCCATGAGGTGCCGGGCCGGGTTTTTAGGGTCGATCAGGACGCGGATCTGCTTCGATCCAATGAATTCCGTTGGGTCGAACCAGAGGTTTTCGCTGGTAAACTGATACACTTTGTTGCTGCTTTTATCAAGCCATTGCGCATCGATAACATACGGCGAAGCGCCGTTTACCTTCAGGCTGGTGTTGTAGCGCACCTGGGTAAAGGTGGCATCCACTGCCTGGCCCTGGTCGAGCAGCCAGGCGCGGCGTTTGTTGGAGCGGTAAATGTTCCAGAAACCGCCGTACCCTATGCCGCCGAAAATCAGAAAAAACACGCCGGTAATCAGCGGCGCCAGCCAACTATCAGCGCCTTTCACCACCAAATGGTGCGGATCGGCGGGGTCGTACCACAGGGTCGTCCGGTCGCCGACCTGGTATTCAGCCGGGCTGGTAAACATGCCAGGGTTGTGGACCACCGTTTCTCCATCGCGGGTGGTAAACGACAGGGTAGGGCTGGACGTGCCTTTGCTGCTATAGGTCATCTCGATGACCTCCGCATCGGCGCGTTCGCCCAGGGTGCGCAGTTGGTATTGGCTGTGTACCAATGTGGCAAACACGCCGCCCATGATGGTGCCGATAAAAGCAAAAATGCCGCAGAAAAAGATCCAGAAATTGTTTTGGACCCACTGTTTCATATAGTTTTTCAGACCTTTGTGACATGAACATTTTACTGCTTGGCGGCGGCGGCCGCGAACACGCATTTGCGCACAAATTTGCACAAGACCCCGGCTGCTCCGCCCTTTTTATTGCACCAGGCAATGCCGGCACCGCGCTGTGTGGCACGAATATACCGCTTTCGGTCACTGATTTTGAAGGCATCAAAGAATTTGTCCTGCGCCAGCCCATCCAAATGGTGGTGGTGGGGCCGGAAGAACCGCTGGTGCGCGGCATCGTCGATTTTTTTAAAAATGATCCCTTGCTGCGCGATATTCCGGTGATTGGCCCCTCGGCCGCCGGCGCTCAATTGGAAGGTTCAAAGGCATTTGCCAAAAAATTCATGGCCCGGCACGGTATCCCTACTGCCCGGTACCGCGAAGTCACCACCGTAGCGGAAGGCGAGGCGTTTTTGAAAACACTCGCGGGTCCCTACGTCCTGAAAGCCGACGGATTGGCTGCCGGGAAAGGGGTGCTGATCCTCGACGACCGGGCAGAAGCCGTCGAAGCCCTGGGCACCATGCTGGCCGGTCAGTTTGGCGAGGCCAGCCGCCGGGTGGTGATTGAAGAGTTCCTGAGCGGTATCGAGTTTTCGGTGTTTGCCCTCACGGATGGGCAGGACTACCGCATTTTGCCGGAGGCAAAAGACTACAAGCGGGTAGGGGAGGGCGATACCGGCCTCAACACCGGCGGGATGGGCGCGGTGTCGCCGGTGCCGTTTGTGACGCCCGAATTGTGGGAAAAAGTAGAGTCGCGGATCATCCGACCCACCGTGGCTGGCCTGGCAGCAGAACAAATTGACTACAAAGGGTTTGTCTTTTTCGGCCTGATCAATGTGGCGGGTGAACCCTTTGTCATCGAATACAATTGCCGGATGGGGGACCCCGAAACAGAGGTCGTTTTCCCGCGCCTGAACAACCACCTGACAGAGCTGTTCCATAGCGTGCTCGACGGCACCCTTGGCAGCGTCCGGATCGATACGATCCCCGAAATAGCAGCAGCCGTTATGCTGACGGCTGGCGGCTACCCTGGCGACTACCGCAAAGGCGACATCCTGCGCCCCGGCGCCCCGGTGGAAGGCTGCCTATATCTGCACGCCGGCACCAAAACCGGTGGTCAGGGCGAAATTTTGACCAATGGCGGCCGCGTTATGGCGCTGACCTCCTTTGGCAAAACCATAGCAGAAGCGGTGTCCCGCTCGCTGGAGGCCGCTGAAAGGGTGGAATTTGAAGGAAAATACTACCGCCGGGACATCGGGCAGGATTTGCAATAAATGGCCGGCGCTACCCGATGGTAACGGTGTAGGAATACGTGGTTTGCGGCTTGGGCTTGGATTCCGGTTCGGCAGCAGGCGCCGGCGAGGCGCTGGTGTATACGTAGTTGAGTTGTGGCGGCGGCGGGGTTGCCGGCAGCGGGGCCGCCACTGGCATTTTGAAGCGGATGTGTGCTTTTTGATGAAACAAAACTTTCACACCCCGGTTGCGGCCAACGGCAAACTTGAGCAAGCGTACTACCCGGGCGGCTTCTTCGTCGCAACCCAGGCCCAGCGGTTGCAAAATACGCGTGTCCACCACCTGGCCTTTAAAATCAATATCGTATTCCACGACCACAGTGCCTTCCAGTTTGGCGGCCAGGGCCTCAGCCGGATACCGCAGGTTGGCATAAATAAACTTGGTCAGTTCTTTCGGGCCGCCCGGGTACTCCGGTTGTTGAATAAAATGCTTGGGCTTCTTCTCCATCGCCATATATAAAGGTGTCAATATCCCAATTCGTGTGCCAAACGGCGGTGTTGCAGGTATTTGTCCAAAAAACGCAGTCCGACGAACACGAGTCCCAGCAACAAACTGTAGGTCACGGCAGGGTTGCTCAAGCGGCGACTCCATTCGGCTGCGGGAATATTGGGCAACTCGGGCAAATTGACCAGCGGCGCTGCTGCGGGCGTCACCTGAAGGGCCGTCACGAGCATGACGACTACCGGCAGGAGCACAAACCAGACAAATACCAGGGCGATCAACCGGATGATCCAGTCTTTCCCTTCGGCCTTAGCCCGCGCTTGCATGTGTTCGGCGGCCCAGGCACTCATCACCCGGTCTGCAAATCCGGCGCCCGGCGTTTCGAGGGGCAGGCTGAACAATTCCTGCTTTTCGGCCTGGATCAGGCGCAGGCGTTGCTGCCACTCCGGGTTTTGCAGCAGTTCAGATTCTACCCGGGCTTTGTCAGCAGCGCTGAGCAAACCGTCGGCATAATCCCACAGCATATCGTCGGTCATTAAAAAAGTATGTTCCATGATGCAAATGCAGGTTGAGCAAGGGCCTTACAAAGGTCCGTCAGAATTCTTTAAATTCGGTTACAAATTGTGTGTCCAAAATTGTTTTTAAACGCTGCCTGGCCCGGCATAGTTTGGTTTTGGCATTGCTCATGCTGAGGTCCATGATCTGGCAGATTTCGTCGAGACTTTGTTCGTACAAATAAAACAAGGTGATAATGCCCGAATCGTCGGCCGAAAGCATCGAAATGGCGCGTTGCAAGGCGGCATTCCGGTCGTTTATTTCCAGGCCTCTGGAGGCATCGGGGGCGGCTTCGTCTTTGATCCGGACGGGGTGCTGCTCGTCGTCGAGCGACAGGATATCCGGATTTTTCTTGCGCAGGTGGTTGAGCGACGTGGAATACACAATTTTATACAACCAGGTGGTAAACTTGCAGTCGCCCCGAAAATCGGCCATGTACCGGAACATCCGCAGAAAACAATCCTGTGCCACTTCGTGTGCATCTTCCCGGCTTCTTACAAAGCGCAGCGCCAGGGTAAACACATATTTTTCGTATCGTTTTACCAGCATGGCAAAAGCGCTCTGCCGGCCGGTCAGTGCCTGTTGAATCAGCGTTTCATCTGTAAGTGTAGCAGCCATCGCTTGTTGTACCCGGAGGTTTTATACACACTCGGACACGAGGGGGACAGAGGGGGTTACAAATTTCAATTTTTTTTTGCTAAAAATTCAGGCCGACTGCAACCATTTGGCCAAGCCCCGCGCGTCCACTTGCTCAAAAGGGTGCGGGGTGGCGGGCAGGACCTCAAAAACGCCCTGGCGCAATAGCCCGGCCGTGTGTTCGGATTCTTCCCGCGACACCATTTGGTCGGCATCGCCCAAGCCGATGCGGACCGGGCAAGCGATCGCGGCAAATGCTGCCGGCCCCAGGGGCGGTGCTGCACCCAAGTTGGTCAGCAAACCGGCGGTGCGCCGCAAGAGGTCCTGCCAATCGGCCGGCGCATGCCGCTCGGCCAGGGCCTGGGCAAACGCGGGCACCTTGGCGGCGATTTTCGCCGGGTCGAGGCGGCTGGTTTCGCGGGCGGCGGTTTCCGGCGTCCAGTCGAACTTGGTCCCCAGGGTCCACAACTGCCGCACCCATTCCGGATGTTTCCAGGCGAGGTAGAGGCCCACGTAGCCGCCCATGCTGTAGCCGAAAATATCCACGGGACCAGACTGCTGCGCCTGCAAAAAAGCCAGGGTGCTGTCGGCAAAAGCGGCGATGGAAAATTCGGTGTCGGTGGGCAGGCCGCCGTGGCCAGGGAAATTGGGCGCCCAAACCTTTTGCCCTGCGGGCAAATGTGGGCGCAAGGCGTCAAATTGGGCGGCGCTGCCGAGGGCGCCGTGCAGCAGGAGCAAGGGTGGATTCATCCAGCGAAGGTAAAAAATGCCGCAGGCCTGTTGGCCATTTCAACGGCCTTCCTGCGGCGGTTTCGTAAATTTTCTATTTTTGGTCCCTGCTTTTGGCGGCCTTTCCTGCTGTCTGTTTTGGATAACCTTCAACGTAATTTCTATGCCAACCATACACGCCTATCTGGTCGACTTGCACCAACGCCGTATTTACTCCGCCGAAATTCAGATCGAAAACCAGCGGATTCGGCGGGTAGTGGAGCGCGCAGAGGCTCCCCCTGCCGGGGCCGGCTTTGTGTTGCCCGGCTTTGTGGATGCCCACGTACACATCGAAAGCAGCATGTTGCCGCCGGCCGAATTCGCGCGCCTGGCGGTGGTGCACGGCACGGTGGCGACGGTATCCGATCCGCACGAAATCGCCAATGTGCTGGGCGCCGAAGGGGTGCACTACATGCTGGAAGATGCCCGCCGGGTGCCCCTGAAATTTTGTTTCGGCGCGCCGTCCTGCGTGCCGGCTACCGGTTTTGAAACAGCTGGCGCCGTGCTCGACGCCGATGCGGTGGCGCTGCTGTTGGAACATCCGGAGATTGGCTACCTGTCGGAAATGATGAATTTCCCTGGTGTTTGGCACGCCGATCCGCAGGTTATGGCCAAAATAGCGGCCGCCAAACGCCTGGGCAAGCCCATCGACGGCCATGCCCCGGGCCTGCGCGGCGAGGATGCCCGCCGGTATTTTGCCGCAGGCATCAGCACCGACCACGAGTGTTTCCGTTTGGAAGAAGCCCGCGAAAAGGCACAACTCGGGATCAAGATCCTCATCCGGGAAGGTAGCGCGGCGCGCAATTTTGAAGCCTTGTGGCCGCTGCTGCACGAATTTCCAAAACAGGTCATGTTTTGCAGCGACGACAAACACCCCGACGAACTCTTGCAGGGACACATCGACCGACTGGTGGCCCGGGCGATGGCCAAGGGCTGCGACCTGTTCGATACCTTGTGCGCAGCCTGTGTGCACCCGGTGGAGCACTACCGCTTACCGGTCGGCTTGTTGCGCGAAGGTGAGCCGGCAGATTTTGTGCGGGTGGAAGACCTGCGTGATTTCCGGGTCCTGGAAACCTGGATCGACGGGCATTGTGTGGCTGCGCACGGCGAAAGCCGGCTGCCGCATCAACCCGCTTCGGCGCCCAACCAGTTTTTGGCCTTGCCCAAAAATCCGCTTGACTTTCAACTGCGGGCGCTGCAAACCACTGGTGCAGTGCGGGTTATCCGGACCTGGGATGGCGAGATCGTCACGGGCCAGGAGGAGGCGCCTGCGTTGCGGCAGAACGGCCTTTTGTTGCCTGAACCGGCGGGGGATGTCCTGAAAATAGCCGTGGTGAACCGGTACCAGCCGGCGGCTCCGCCGGCCATTGGCTTTGTGCGCGGGTTTGGCTTGCAGCGGGGCGCCCTGGCCTCCACGGTGGCGCACGACTCGCACAATATTGTGGCGGTAGGCACGGACGATGCTGCGCTTTGCGCGGCCGTCAATGCCGTGATCGAAGCCCGGGGCGGCGTGAGTGCGACCGATGGCGCCGGCGACACCCGCGTGTTGCCGCTGCCGATCGCCGGCCTGATGAGCATGGCCGATGGGTATACCCTGGCCCGCGACTACGCCCAACTGGATGCCTGGACCAAAACCGGCCTCGGCTGCCTGTTGCAGGCGCCGTTCATGACCCTGTCGTTTCTGGCCTTGCCGGTTATTCCGGCCCTGAAAATGACCGATCTGGGGCTTTTTGACGTTACGCAGTTCAACGTTGTGCCGGTGGAAAAAGGGTAGCCGGGTACGCCCAACGTATCTTTTTTGTCATCGTATAGCAGCACTTCATCTACTTCTAAAACGGCAACGTCCGGCATTCTGTACTTTTGCTCCCCAATATGGAAATTCGCGGAAAGCTATTGATTGGCATCATCGGTATGGTAGCCTGCGACCAGATGGGTTTTCCCTTTGGCGGCTTTTGGGGTTTTGTGCTGGGTGCTGCGCTGGGGCATTGGTTGTTTGACCGGCGCAAGGATCAACGTATTTCCGACAAGGAATACCAGGCCTATCGGCGCCGGCAGGGCGAGTTTTTGTATTATGTATTCAGCATGTGCGCCAAAATGGCAAAAGCCGACGCGCCGGTGAACCAGCCGGAGGTGAACCTGATGGAGCAAATTATCCGGCAGCAGTTCCGGCTTTCCGACAAGGGCCGCCTGCACGCCATCCAGATTTGGAAAGAAGCCAAAAGCGGGAACACGCCGTTTGAACAATACGCCCGGGCCTTTTACCGCGATTTTGCCCGCGACCGACACCAGGTGCTCAACATGATGGACCTCCTGTTTGCCACTGCGGCTGCCGACGGCCGCCTGCACCCCCGCGAGGAAGAGTTGTTGCTGCGCGCGGCGGGTATTTTTCATGTCGGCCGCCTGCAATTCGACCGGATCAAATTTCGGTACTACCAGGCCCCCCGCGAGCAGGCGCGTTGGTCGCCGCTCGATCCGTACTACGCTATTCTCGGCGCCACGCCGCAGGAATCGCTGGATTTGATCAAGCAAAAATTCAGAAAACTGGCGATGGAATGGCATCCCGATAAACTCACCGCCCGCGGCGCCTCCACAGAAGCCATCCGGCATGCCAAGGAGAAATTCCAGCAAATCAATGAGGCGTATGAAAAAATCGTGGAAGCCCGGAAAAAATAGCCCTTTTCAACATGCCCCCGCTTTTGTCTCCTTTTCAGCGGGCAGTCCTTCCGTCTGAATTTCTGCCCTTTGCCCGGCCCGATTATGTGGAGGGGATGATCCTGGGCGACGACCTGGACAGCCTCTTGTCGGGCGCCTACTTGCACGCGCGCTTTGGCTGGCCGGTGGTTGGCCTCTATTGCGGGTTCAACCGGCTTTGGCACGCGGGGCCGGAACCGGCATTCCGGCAGGCCTTGCTGGCGGGCCGCTATTTTGCGGTCGATCTGGATATTTGCCACCCTACGGTGCCCAGCCTGGGCCACCACATGCTTCAGTTGGATGCTGCAACGCAAGCAATCCGGCACACGCATGTGTTGAACCCCAATGAGTTGGCCGGCTTCGACGCGGCTACCGGGTTCCGCCGGAAATACCCATTGGCTACGATTCACTTTTTGCTTTGGTTGTTTGACGAAAACGAGTGGGCGCAGCGTTTTGCCGAACTGGTTTGGCTGGCTGATTCTTCCTTTGTCAATGCCCAGCAGTATCGCCCAAATGTGGCATACTGGGTAAACACCCACTTGTCCTTGCCGGCGTTTGCCGCAACCCTTACCGAGGCGCAGACGCTTGTTTTTGAAAAAAAACTGCGCGACCGCGTGTTGTCTGTTTTGGAAGAAAACCCGCTTTGCCGGCCTAATCCAGCGGCCCGGCACCGGTCGCGCCATTTGGGTCTGAGTGGGTGGCAATGCCAGTTTTCGGACCCGAACGACCCCAACCTAAGGGACCTGCTGCGCCGCTTGCACGAGGGTTTGGGTTGGCCTTTGCTGCCGCTGCCGGAGCATTTTGGCGCTTGTTGGAAAGGGCATCGAAAACAAATAGCGGTAGCGGATATCCGGTCGAGCGGCTTGACTTTCGGCGATTGGCTGGAGCGAAACGACGTGTTTTCGTACGCTTGGGTGTACCGGGAGCGGCTTAACTATACCGTATTGGCCTAAAACAGCTTATTGAATTTCCTGAACGACAAAAAATCCGTCGGTGCCTTGCGGCTGGTACAGGGGCATGAGGATCAGGCCGTCTTCCGGGGCCAGGACCGGGCCGGTGGCATCGTCGGCCAGGTATTCGTTGCGCTGGATCGCTTGAAAATTGATGTATCCGGGGCGCATTTGAAAGGTATCGCCGGGGCGGATATGGTGGACGTGCCGGAGCCGGGTCACTTTGGGTAGAGGGTCGGAAAAGGTTTTGAGGATATTTGCGTGGCGGCTGTCGACGTCTTCCGGCTGGATACAGCCGGCGGCGCGCAGGCAATTAACAATGGCGGCGATGGAGCGGCTGACGGAGAGCGGGTCCTTGTGTTGTCCGGCTTCGAAGGCAGCGCCGATGGAGTAGTGGGGGTGTCCGCCCATCTCGAAGTGATTGCCTGCGGCAAAATGCAACAAGGTGCCTTGCAAGCCGTCGAGCATACCGAGGATGACGGGGGCATGCAATTCTTTGGCGAGGCGGAGGCTGGCAGCGTCGTCGGAGGGGATGCAAAAAATACCGCCTTCAGCCGAGGTGGTGTGCAGGTCGAGCAGCACCAATGCTTCCGGCCGGGTTTGCTGGATTTCGTTGTGCAGGAGTTCGAGGAGTTCGAGGAGTTCCTGTTCTTCGGCTTTCAGGTGTTGTGGGT
Source organism: Saprospiraceae bacterium (assembly GCA_020846655.1). Lineage (GTDB taxonomy): Bacteria > Bacteroidota > Bacteroidia > Chitinophagales > Saprospiraceae > M3007. The sequence goes on from JADLDL010000031.1 coordinate 10,978, forward strand.
CGGCCTGCCGGATGCGGTGCAGGTTGTCGGGGGACCAAAGCCGGTTCAGGTCGCAATGGATAAACCGTTGCTGTGCATGAAAGGCGCGGCGGTTGCCGACGAGGCCGATGAGTTTGCCCCGGAACCGAAAACCGGGGTTCACCGAGGGCTCGTGTTCGAGCAGGCGAAATACTTCTTCCAGGGCTTGTACGCCGGCGGGTTCGTTTCCATGAACAGCCCCGAGCACAACGACTAATGCGCCATGCTCGGGGCCGGTATATGTTCCAATTATTCGTTCCATGCTTGCGGTGGCAAAGGTAGGGAAACCGCAAATACGGAAGCCGCTACTCAGGCTTTCTTTTTCCCACCGGGTGCTCTTGGAGCAACGGGGGCAGCGGCTTTGGGTGCGGCAGCCTTGGTTGCTTTGGGTGCTGCCGTTTTCGGCGCGGCCTTGGGTGCGGTGGCCTTGGTCGCTTTGGGCGCTGCCGTTTTAGGTGCTGCCTTGGGCGCTGTCGTTTTAGGCGCGGCTGCTGCTTTAGGCGCGGCGGGCTGAGCGGGCTTGTTGGCAGCGCGAGCGGCGCGGGCCTTGGCCAGTATTTCAGCGCGGGTCAGTTTAGGGCCATCGGCTGCTTTTTTAGCAGCCTTGGGGGTGGTAGACTGAGCGGGCTTGTTGGCAGCGCGAGCGGCGCGGGCCTTGGCCAGGATTTCAGCGCGGGTCAGTTTAGGGCCATCGGCTGCTTTTTTGTCGGCCTTAGGCTTGGCTGTTGTCGCGGGCTTGTTGGCTGCACGAGCGGCACGGGCTTTGGCGAGGATTTCAGCGCGGGTCAGTTTAGGGCCGTCGGCTGCTTTTTTGTCGGCCTTAGGCTTGGCTGTTGTCGCGGGCTTGTTGGCTGCACGGGCGGCACGGGCCTTGGCCAGTATTTCAGCGCGGGTCAGTTTAGGGCCGTCGGCTGCTTTTTTGTCGGCCTTAGGCTTGGCTGTTGTCGCGGGCTTATTGGCGGCACGAGCAGCACGGGCTTTGGCGAGGATTTCAGCGCGGGTCAGTTTAGGGCCGTCGGCTGCTTTTTTGTCGGCCTTAGGCTTGGCTGTTGCCGCGGGTTTGTTGGCTGCGCGAGCGGCGCGGGCCTTGGCGAGGATTTCGGCGCGGGTCAGTTTAGGGCCGTCGGCTGCTTTTTTGTCGGCGGCTTTTTTAGCGGCTTTGGGTGCGGCGGGCTGAGCGGGCTTGTTGGCTGCGCGAGCGGCGCGGGCTTTGGCGAGGATTTCAGCGCGGGTCAGTTTAGGGCCGTCGGCTGCTTTTTTGTCGGCTTTGGGTCTGCCGCGGCGTTTGGGCTCGCTGGATGTAGCCGGTGCGGCATGTTTGGCTGTTGCTGCTTCCGGTTTGGCTTTTGCTACCAGTTCGACGTGAGCGAGGTGGTGCCGGCAATGCCAGGCATACAGGGCAATGGCTTCAGGCAGTAAAATAATGCCCTGTCTATCTGGATGAAAATAGCCTTTTTCCAGGTCATCTTCAGTGAGGGATTCCATAAAAATAACCCAGCGGTTGTGCAGGGCATTGATCAATTTGAGGGATAGTTTTACAGATGCTTGTTTGCCATCTTCGGTTTGTGCCCAAAGTCCTTCCTCATAGGTTTTGATCACGGGGGCTTGCTCTGTAACGGCCAATTTCATGCGTACGTACGCATTTATATGGCTATCTGCGATATGGTGTACGACTTGTCGGGCCGTCCAGCCACCTGGGCGATAAGGAGTGTCCAGGTTTTGGTGGCTTAGTTTTTTGGTCAGTTTTTTCAGGTCTTTGGGGAATCGTGCAATAGTTTTGATGTTCTTTCGGGTGTCATCATTGGAGTAGGTTTTACCATACTCAAATCGTCCTAGAGGGTAACGAAGATTATCCTGTTTCTTCATTTTCTGATTTTTGAATTGCAATTTATTAATGATGTGTTGCGCACAAATGAGATATAGTAGGAGTGGCTATTTGGGCTGATTATTTTTCCAGCGCCACAAATAGCGGCATGCCAAAGAGCGGTGAGGTTGCCAGGCAGCGGCAATTTCGACCATTCGTTGGCGCAATAATTTGCCGGACTCCGGCAGGGCATATAATTGAATCATAGATTGCTGAATACCTAAATCGTCTTGGGGAAAAACATTGGGCCGTTGCAGGGTGAACATCAGGGTCATTTCGACCGTCCATTTCCCAACTCCTTTGATTTTTGTCAGAAATGCAATGATCTCCTCGTCCGTGCGGGTGTCCCACGAATAAGTTTCCAGGTTGTTTTCCAAGGCGAATGCTGCTACATTTTTCATATACGTAGCCTTCTGATTGGATAATCCGGCGGATCGGAGTTGGTCTGTCGGAATTTGGAGTAGCAATTGGGGAGATGGATATTTTTCAGGGAAAAGTGTGCAAAAGCGATTGAAAATAATGGAAGCCACTTTTACACTGAGTTGCTGGGAAACAATAGAATCCAGCAGGTCAAAATAAACATTCCCTGAAGGGGCTAGTGGAGGGAGCACAGTGGTTTGTATGATTTCCTGGAGTATTTTATCCTTTCTAAGATGCAAAAGTGCAGATTCTAAGTCCATATTTATACTATAACTGAATAAATTTATTGGAATACTCAAAAACTGTTATGTCGGACAAGGTGTGAAATATTGCACAAATATCTGACAAACAGTTGGTTGTGCTTTGTTTTTTTTATTGTTTTTGTAAAAAAATAATAACGGACAAACGCCCCAAATATTGGAAAATCAATGCCATAGTTTATCTCGAAAGTGAAATTCAGGTGTTTACTGCGCCGGGTCATAGCCGGCGCCTCTGTACTGACGTTGCGAGCAGCCCGAAGGGTAGGGTGTTTTTTTGGGTGGTCTGGCAGAGGGCATCCAGGTTTTTCCCGGCAGGCGCCGACGCCCTCAAAAAAACATCTTTTTTTTCTTGAGCAAAAGGAATAATATTGCCGGTACGAATTCATGTTCACCGGTTTAGACAAACATAACAGATGGGATTTCAAAAGGTTACAACAGTTGACAACCAACAGGAAATGCTTTCCTTCGTCCGCCACCTCCTGGACGATGTGCAGGCCTTCGAGTACATGCTCGAACACGACTGGTTTGAGAGTGACATCACCCGCATTGGCGCTGAACAGGAAATGTGTCTGGTGGACAACAAAACGTTCAAGCCGGCTACTATCAATATGGAAGTGTTGGCCAAACTAAAGGACGCTCCCTGGTGCGTAACCGAACTGGCCAAATTCAACCTGGAAACCAATCTTTCGCCCCGCGAATTTACCGGCGATTGCCTGGCGCAAATGGAGCAGGAAAACATAGATTACCTGGCCCGTATCCAGGAGGTACTCGACGGCTTTGACGCTTCTATCGTACTGTGCGGCATTTTGCCCACCCTGCGCAAGCACGACCTGGAAATGCACAACCTGACCCCACACGACCGCTACTATGCCCTCATGGCGGCTATTCAAAAACATTTGCTCGGCACAGCGTTCGAGTTGCGTGTGGAAGGGGTAGATGAACTGTTGGTCAAGCACGATTCGCCGCTCTTGGAAGCCTGCAACACGAGTTTTCAGGTGCATTTGCAGGTGGCGCCCAAGGATTTTGTAAAAATGTACAACATCGCCCAAACGCTCGCGGCGCCCATGATTTCTATTGCCGCCAACTCCCCGCTTGTGTTTGGCCGCCGCCTGTGGGCCGAAACCCGGATCGCCTTGTTCCAACAAAGCCTCGACACCCGCACGACCTCCGACCACATGCGCGAACGGCTTCCCCGGGTGAATTTTGGTTCCGGCTGGCTGCGTGGCGATATTACCCAAATCTATAAAGAAGATATCAGCCGCTTCCGGGTCTTGCTGGCCGGGCATATTGAAGAAGATTCCTTGAAAAAAATAAAGGAAGGGGTGGTGCCCAAACTCCGCGCGCTTCAAATTCACAACTCCACTGTTTACCGCTGGAACCGGCCCTGCTATGGCATTTCACCCAATGGAAAACCACACCTGCGGATAGAAAACCGCGTGCTTCCGGCAGGCCCCACGCCCGTGGATGCCGCCGCCAATGCCGCGTTCTGGCTGGGCTCCATGGTCGGAATGGGCTTGCACTATAACGATATTACCAAACATATTGATTTTGATGACGTCCGCGACAACTTCCTGAAATCGGCAAAATTTGGGATCGACAGTACCTTCAACTGGTTTAAAGACAAAAAAGTACCCGTGCCGGAATTGATCCTGAAAGAGTTGCTGCCACTGGCAAAAGAAGGCCTGAAACACCAAAACGTTCGGCCCGCCGATATCAAAAAATACCTCGATATTATTGAAGCCCGCGCCCGCGAACACAAAACCGGCGCCCGTTGGGCCTTGCGCTCCTTTACCACCCTGAAAAACGAAGTCACCATCGATGAAGCCGTTTCCTGCCTGACCGCCGCTATGATCAAAAATCAAAAACAAAACACACCCGTGCACACCTGGCCGGAAACCACACTGGCCGACCTGGAAGACTGGCGCCCCTCCAAACTGAAAGTGGAAGAGTTTATGTCCACCGATCTGTTTACCGTGCAGCGGGAAGACCTGATCGAACTCGTCGCCGAAATCATGAACTGGCGCCGTATCCGCTATATGCCGGTAGAAGACAGCAAAGGCGAACTGGTTGGCCTCGTGTCGTCCCGCATCCTGTTGCGGCATTTTGCGCGGGTCAGCAAATTGCAAACCGAACAATTGACCACGGTGCAGGATATTATGATCGAAAAACCGATTACCGTCAATCCGGATACACCGATCATGGATGCCATGCGCAAAATGCAACAAAATCAGATCGGTTGCCTGCCGGTAGTAAAAGGCAAAGAATTGGTGGGCATTATCACCGAAATGGATTTCCTGCGCATCACATCCCGCCTGATGGAACGGGTGGAAAAAAGAAGTGGCGCCTAAATAAATAGTATTGAGGCGTCGCTTTCCAACGGATAGAAAATACGTTGGTGTTTTGTGTCATCTGTGTTTTACCTCCACGACCCAGACCCTTTCTGGTGTGGTGCCGGTTCCACTGATGACACAATTTTTTTATGGCTGTCTATGGCCGTAAATGACTTTCGATCCTGGATTCGACTACCCAAATACGCCAGACGACAAATAGCGGTCGCCGCGGTCGCAAATAATACAAACGATCAAACCCTCGTCCAGGCCTTCCGCCAGTTTGGCCGCCGCCGCTACCGCTCCGCCGCTGCTGACGCCCCCGAACACAGCATCTTCCCGGGCCAGGCGCCGCATCATGGTGCTTGCCTCTTCCTGCGACACGTCGATGATCCGGTCCACCCGCTCCGGTTCATAAATTTTAGGCAAATACTCCGCCGACCAGCGGCGAATGCCGGGTATGCTGGAGCCTTCCGTCGGTTGAACGCCCACAATTTGAACAGCCGCATTTTGCTCTTTTAAAAAACGCGAAACCCCCATGATCGTCCCGGTCGTCCCCATCGACGACACAAAATGCGTTACCTGTCCGTCAGTATCGCGCCAGATTTCCGGGCCGGTGCTGCGGTAGTGCATGCCCCAATTGTCGGGATTGGCAAACTGGTTGAGCATCAGAAAATTGCCGCTGTTTACCATCTCGTCGGCCAGTTCGCGCGAATATTCGATGCCCTGGCTGGCAGGCGTCAGCAGCACCTCGGCGCCATAGGCTTCCATGGTTTGGACACGCTCGGCCGTGGAGTTGTCGGGCATAATCAGCGTGATGTCCAGGCCAAACAGGCGGGCGATCATGGCCAGTGCGATGCCGGTGTTGCCGCTGGTGGCTTCCACCAGGCGCATGCCGGTCTGGATCTCGCCGCGGTCGAGGGCGCCTTTAATCATGCCGTAGGCCGCGCGGTCTTTGACGCTGCCGCCCGGGTTTTGGCCTTCCAGTTTAGCAAAAACGCGTACGCCCGGTTTTTGAATGACCTGCCGGAGTTCCACCAGGGGGGTGTTGCCAATGAGATGAATGATGTTGGACATGGTGTTCTGTTTGCAGCGCAAAGGTGTGAAAACGTTAATCTCCGTGGATTCTGGTTTTGACGCTGGTAAATAATTGTTTCTTTGCAAAAGTATCAAGTTTCCAACTTCATCCATGCTGGCCGGATGCCCATCGAAAAAACTTGAAGGGCGATGCAATTTCCGGGTGCTTTGGAGCAAGAACATGACTACTCTATTTCGCTATGAAAACACTGCAAAACTTCTTCTTGTTTTGCTCCGGTGTGGAGCATTCTATTTTGGAAAAATGCCCTTCTGACCGGAACAAATACATGGGCATCGGCGCCACCGTTTTTTTTACGGGCGTGCTCGCTTTTTTCTCCTCCGGCTATGCCTTATTTACGGTTTTTGACTCCTATGTCGCCGCCATTGCCTTCGGCCTCGTCTGGGGGCTCATGATCTTCAACCTGGACCGCTACATCGTGCTGAGCATGAAAAGTTATGGCAAATGGTGGCGCGACTGGCTGGTGGCGCTGCCGCGGCTGGCCCTGGCGGTGCTGCTGGCCCTGGTGATCTCCAAACCCCTGGAGATGAAGATTTTTGAAAAAGAAATCAAGGCCGAACTGGTCACCATGGAACAGGAGGTGTACAAAACCCAGGAAGACCGCCTGAAATCGCGCTACCAAAGCCAGATCGACGACCAGCGGGCGCAAATTGCCGCCCTGAAAGCCGAGATCTCCACCAAAACGGAAGCCCGCAACGAACTGGTGCGGCAAGCCGTGCAGGAAGCCGACGGTACCGGCGGCTCCGGCCACAAAAACCTGGGCCCTATCTACCGGGCTAAAAAAGCAGAAGCCGAACTGGCGCAGGCCGAACTGGACCGCGTACAGGCCGTCAACTTGCCCCTGATTCAGGAAAAAGAAGGGGCTGTCAAAGCCCTGGAAACCACGATTCAAACCGAAATCGCCGGGCTCCAGCGCTCCCGTTACGATGGTATGGCCGCCCGAATGGAAGCCCTGGGCCGGCTCACCAACAGCAGCGCGGCGATTCTATGGGCCAGTTTGTTTATCACCCTGCTGTTTGTAGCCATAGAAACGGCGCCGATCCTGGTCAAATTGATTTCGTACCGCAGCCCCTACGATTTTATCCTGCACGAACACGAACACGTGTTTGAAATGGCCAACCTCGAAAAAACCACCGAACTCGCCAACCGGGTGCGCAACAAACTCCGCTTCGATACCGAAACCGGCGCACACCTCGTGATGGCGCGTATCAGCGCCGAAAAAGCGCTGATCGACCACAAACTCCGCGAAAAACTGGAGGAATTGAAAACCAAGCCCTACGACTGGAAACTCGGCAGCCTCGGCGAGTAATTGCTAAGTGCCCTGTGTGTCCTCAGTGGTATAGATGTTTGAACCACTGAGGACACACCGCATTTTAATAGAAACGCCCCATCATCGGGTGTTCCACAATGATGCGTTTCAATGCCAGAAAATCCACTTCGCCCTGGTGTTTCCACACCACTTTGCCGCCCGGCTCCACCAGCAGGGTATAAGGCAGGGCGCCGTTCCAGTCCTTATCCACGGCCTTGATCAGCGCATATTTGTCTTCTTCGCTAAACAGGTAATTCGTCAGTGCCGAATGTTTGCCCTGCAAAAACGCCAGCACTTTGGCCTCTTTCTCCACTTTGTCGGCAGAGAGCGAAACAAACTCAAAATCACGGGCGCCAAACATGCGCTGCACCACCACAAAGTCGGGGTATTCCAGAATACAGGGCCCACACCAGGTGGCCCACACATTGATCAGGCGTAGTTTTTTAGAATCCTTGTTTTGCACCAGCTCCTGCACACCCGCCGCATCTATTTTTGACAAGGCGACGGGCTTGGCGTCCCATTCCTTGTTTACTTTTTCCTTCATCTCTATTTTCCAGCCCCATTTGGTGGAGCAGCCAAAGGTTTCGGTGACGGGCTCGGCCACTGCCTGCCCGGCCAATACGGCATCGATCGCCGCCCGAAGGTCGCCGGCCTGGCCAGCGCCTGGCTTTTCATGCTTGTCCAGGCGGCCGGTGTACCGCAGTTTGCGCTCCTGATCAAACACAAACGCGTGCGGTGTGGCCATGGGGCCGTATTGCAGCGAAGTGGCCTGCGTGTCGCCGTCGTACAGGTACGGAAAATTATACTTCAGGTACTCCGCCCGAATTTTCATATCGGCGTAGTCGTCATTCAGGTCCGAATAGCCCAA
>JADLDL010000032.1 GCA_020846655.1 Saprospiraceae bacterium
CAAACTGGTCCGGGGTGCTGGTGACAAAGTCGGCAGGGTCGAGCCGGTAGGCGGAGCGGGTTTTGGTACGGCCGCTGGCGTCCAGTTCGTAGTTGAATTCTACCCGGGCTTCGCGGGCGATGTCGGCGCTCGGCAGCACGTGGTTGTTGGTGAAAATATACCCGTCGCGGCTCAGAAACCCGGTGCCCAGTTCGCCGTCGGCGCAAACGACCCGGCAAACAGCCTTAGAGGCCTGAACGGCTTTTTCCAGCCAATTGATTTTCAGCAAATTACTGCCTGGGCCGATGATTTTTTCGAGCCTTGGCGCATCGGGGACCGAAAACTGAAAGGTACTCAGGTTGCGCACCTGCGCGTCGTGGTCGATCCGGCGGGGCACCTCCTTCATCAATTCCAGCAAGCCAAAACGCGTTCGTGCTGAAATGCGGGAATATTCATCAAAACTGATCATCCCGCGCTGGAACATCTTGCTGGCTTCCTTGAAATTGCCGGATTGCAGCACGACATCCTGGCGGATGCCGGCCTGGGTTTGTTTGTCCAGGTCGAGCAGGGCATCCAGGGCTTTTTCCAGTTCGTTGTCCTCGAGCAAGCCTTCGATGGTTTGCAAATAGATGACTTGGGCGTTTTGCATAACAGGGTCCGGTGGTGTATCGTGGAAAAATCTGAATGGGTATGGGTAAGTGGTTGGACAGCAAGTCTCAGGCCAAACGGCGGTGCCAGCTCTGGCTAAAGGGGACCAGCCATTTTTCCTGCAATTCTTTTTTGTTTTGGACCAGCGTATTGACCATCAGCGTTTCGGCGGCAATTTGTTGGTTTTCCACAGCCTGACTCAGGGCATGGCGGTCGGCACAATGCAGGCCATCTTCTTGTACCCAGGCAAAACGCATCCGTTCGAAAAAGTCGACGTTCAGGTGAGCGCCCAGGCTTTCAAGAAAATGCACCGACTTATCGATCGAACAGCCGCTGGCGCCGGCCTGCGATTCATCGACCATGAGGATCACAAATTGTTGTTGAAATACTTCTGCTGTTGCTTTCAGGGCCTGGTTGTGGGCGGTCCATTGGTGCACGAAGGTGTTCAGGGCTTGTTGAGCCGCTTGGGTTTCGGCATCGTTGAGTGGGCGATTGGTGGTGTACACCCAAACGCGGGACTCCGGCGCAAAGCCAATGGCAGTGGAAAGTGCGGGTACTAACATAGTTGGCAGAAATCTAAAAACAGGTGGTGGTTTGGAGACCAAACCGGTTTTACCCTAAATTGTTCAGGACCATTTCGGAAAGGTCGTACACCATGACTTGTTCGTTTTTTTCGCGGGCTTTCAGTCCGTCCTGGAGCATGGTGATGCAAAACGGGCAATTGGCCACCACGGCTGTGGGGTTGGTTTCCAGGGCTTCGTCGATCCGCTCGGTATTGATTCGTTTGTTGCCGGGCTCGTCTTCTTTCCACATTTGGGCGCCGCCGGCGCCGCAACACAGGCCGTTTTTGCGCGAACGTTTCATTTCGGAGAGGTCGGCATCGAGGGCTTCGAGCAGGGCGCGCGGCGCTTCGTAGACGTCATTGGCGCGTCCCAGGTAGCAGGAATCGTGGTAGGTGATTTTTTTGCCTTTGAAACTACCGCCCTCTTTGAGTTTCAGGCGGCCGGTTTGGATCAGTTCCTGGAGCAATTGGGTGTGGTGGATGACCTCGTATTGGCCACCCAACTCGGGGTACTCGTTTTTCAGGGTATTAAAACAATGCGGACAGGCGGTCACGATTTTCTGCACCCCGTACATGTTCAGGGTTTCGATATTCATCAGGGCTGTCATCTGAAATAAAAACTCGTTGCCCGCCCGCCGGGCCGGGTCGCCGGTACAGCGTTCTTCGTTGCCTAAAATGGCAAACTGCACGCCAGCGTGGTTCAGGATGTCGCACAGTGCCCGGGTAATTTTTTGTGCGCGGGTATCGAAGGAGCCCGCACACCCCACCCAAAACAGGATTTCGGGCGTATTCCCTTCGGCTTGGTATTCTGCGTATGTTTTTGCTACTGGCATGGCCGTGTTGTTTTGGTTAGTCTTGATTTCTCCAGGCTTCGCGCTCTTCGCTCATGGCCCAGGCGGCGCCGTTGTTTTCGATGGCATTGAACATGGACAGACAATCGCCGGGGCCGGCCGCTTGCGTCAAAATTTCGTGCCGGCGCAGTTTCAGGATGATATCCAGGGGGTTGATGAGCACCGGGCAGGCTTCCACACAGGCGTTGCAAGTGGTACAGGCGTGTATTTCTTCGGGAGAGATATAGTCGAACAGACTTTTGCCATCGGCAAAGGTGTCGCGTTGTTGCTGCCCGCTTTCGAGGAGCAGGCCAACTTCTTCGGCGCGGTCGCGCACATCCATCATTACTTTGCGCGGCGATAGTTTTTTGCCGGTCAGGTTGGCGGGACAGGCAGCGGTACAGCGACCGCACTCGGTGCAGGAATAGGCTTGCAACAAGTTCAGCCAACTGAGGGAAAACACGTCGTTGGCGCCAAATTCCGGCAGTTCCGCCGGCGTATTCGGGTCGGGCTGGTCCAGGCCCATCATGATGCGGACTTCCTTTTGCACCTCCGGCATATTTTCCATTTGTCCTTTCGGGCTCAACCGGGCATACCAGGTGTTGGGGAAGGCCAATAGGATATGCAGGTGTTTGGAGTAGGGGAGGTAACAGAGGAAACCAAACACCGTCAGGATGTGCAGCCACCAGCCGAAGCGCTCGACGGCGATCAGGGCGCCGTCGCTCAGGCTGCCAAACAGCGCTGGCCCCAGCCAGCTGCTCACGGCAAAGGCGCCGGTAGGGGCGTAGTGCTCCAAGCCTCTGGTTTGCAGGACTTTGTCTGCTCCGTTCATGCAGTAAATGCCGGTGATGAGGATGATTTCGCCCAGCAGTATCAGGTTGGCGTCGCGAAAAGGCCAGCCTTTCATTTCGGGTTTGTGGAAGCGCGGCACCCGGAGGATGTTGCGCCGGGCCAGGAAAATAATAGTGGCCACAAGTGCCAGGACCGACAAAATTTCGATCAGACTGATTGCCAGGGTGTACAAGCCACCCAGGTAGGGAGCAAAAAAGCGGTGCGAGCCGCTCAGCCCATCCACAAAGATTTCCAGCAGTTCAATTTGGGTGAGCACAAACGCCACATAGATGAACAGGTGGAGTACGGCGGGCAGCCAGTTTTTGAACATTTTTTGCTGCCCCAAGGCCACCAAAAACATGTTTTTCCAGCGCTGGCTGGTATCGCCGCTCAGTGCCTGTGGCGTACCGAGGTGGATGTTTTGCCAAATCCGGCGGTATCCTTTCCAGGCAAACCAGCCTGTGCCAACCAGGACGGCTAAAAAAAATATCGATTGCAGCATAAAAAATCCTTTTGCCGGCGAAAAGTACAGCGATAAGGACGGATTTTTGCACACAAAATTTGCTGACCCGCATATGAAGATTCTGGATGACCGCCGTATTCGTCAAAAAATCAAACGATTAGCCATCGAGATCCTGGAACACCACTTTGGTGAACCCGAGATCATTCTCGCTGGCCTGAACAACAATGGGATGGGTTTTGCTCAATTGTTGCTGGCCGAACTCTTGCCCCTGGCGCCGGACGACATGATAGTCACCCTGACCAGCGTCCGGCTCAACCCGGCCAACCCGCTGGAATACCTGCCGTACATTGAAATACCGGCGGAATCGCTGTGCGACAAGCCGGTGATCCTGGTGGATGACGTAGCCAATACCGGGCGTACCATATTTTACGCCATGCAGCCCTTGCTGGCCGTTTTGCCGAAACAAGTGGAAGTGGCGGTGTTGGTGGACCGCCAACACAAATCCTTCCCGATCAAGGCTGACTATGTCGGGTTGTTGTTGTACACCACGATGAAAGACAATATAGAGGTGCAGATTCGGGACGTGGAAGAAATGGCGGTGCACCTGAACTAGGTGGGCCCTTGGGCCACCAATTTGGCTTTCCGGGCGCGCTTTTGGTCGGCGTTGCTGTCGTACAGGCAGTATTGGTCGTACTTGACGCGGTCGCGCTCGGCCCAGACGTCCTTGCCGATATCGCAGAGGACGACCATTTCCTGGTAAATCTTGTTGCCCTGGTCCACGCGGCGCTCTACGGCGATGTCGCGGTCGTGGAGTTTGTCCTGTTGGATATTCAGGGCGGTCTCAAACTCCGTGCAGGCGTTCAGTACCCGCTGAATTATAGTTTCGTTGATGCCCACTTCTGCCAGGAAGTCGATTTGTGCGCGGGTCACCCGGGCTACCCGGCGGCCGCAGAACAGCAGTTGCGGGTCGCTCATGTCGCCCAGTTTGGCGGTGCCAAACTTGCGGTAGCGGCCGGTTTTGTCGTGGTATTTCATGGCCACCCGGGTCATGAGGGACCGAATGGCGGTGCGAAGTTTGTCAGCAGCCAGGTTTTTCTTTTCGGTACAAATCATTTGATCGCCCACCATTTCGTCGTCGTCGGGCAGGCCGTGGAACTGATCGCACATTGATTTGAAGGCTTTGAGTCTTTCGACACCGTAGCCATATTGGTTGAACCACTCGATATCGCGGTGGGCGTTGCGGAGGGCTTGCATGCAGTTGACATAGAGCTCGGCATCCGAAATGTTGTGCATGCGATGACCGGGTTGTTTTTTCATAGTCGGAGAAAAGCCTGCAAAGCGCGGCGGCGCTTATTGTTTTTGTTTTAAAAAAAAATTGTTTGCTGGGCGAAATACAAACTGGAAATCAATGAATTACCAGAGTAAATGCCCGGACAAAAATAATTCATTTTAAAACAAACAGCAATAGTTTGACACAAAAAATTATTTAATTTTCCTCAGTCAAAATTTTCCCTACAATTTAAGATCAATAAAAAACGAAAAAATTACAAGGAATACCGGCTGCTATCGTAGGCTGTGTTTTTCATTTTAATTATGTTTGGCCTTCCGGTGGGTACATCTAAGCGCTTGCTGGCACAGGGCTTAAACTTTTAAAAATCACGTGATATGTCTGCTTTTTCTGCTTCGCCAAGGAGTTTTTCCAATCGAAAGAGTCTGAAATGGCTTTTTCTGCTTTTACCGGTATTGCTGAATGTGCAATGTGCCGACCCCAGAACCGTCACCACCCTGATCCACCTGGGCACCGCTGTTGTACGTTTGGTGGAGACTTTCGCCAGGGATAGCGACTTGTTTTCCAAACGAGTGACGGAAGTGAGTACAATTGCCACTTCG
>JADLDL010000033.1 GCA_020846655.1 Saprospiraceae bacterium
AGCAGGATCATTTGCTGGCGCAAAACGCCTTGGACCTGGCCCGCATGGACCCCGCCGACCCCAAATACGACCGGCTCCTGCTCGACGCCGGCCGCCTCGCCGCCATTGCTGCCGACCTCCGGCGGGTAGCCGCCCTCCCCTCTCCGCTGCACAATATTTTGGAAACCCGGACCCGGCCCAACGGCCTGTTGCTGCAAAAAATAACGGTGCCCCTCGGCGTGCTTGGCATTGTGTACGAATCGCGGCCCAACGTCACCTTCGACGTGACGGCCCTTTGCCTCAAATCCGGCAACGCCGTGGCGCTCAAGGGTAGCCGCGACGCGCAGGATTCCAACACGGCCATCGTGGCGCTGATCCGCGCGGTGCTGGCCGAATACGGCCTCGCGGAGGCGGTGTACCTGGCGCCCAGCGAACGCGAGGCGCTGCCTATCATCCTGCGTGCCGATCGCTACATCGACGCCATCATCCCACGCGGCAGCCAGGCCCTGATCGACTATGTGCGCGCCCACGCCACGGTGCCGGTGATCGAAACCGGCGCCGGCATCGTCCACACCTATGTCGACCGGAGCGCCGACCCGGACAAGAGCCGGGCCGTGCTGGAAAACGCCAAAGCCCGCCGCGTCAGCGTGTGCAATGCCTTGGACACCCTGCTGATCCACCGCGAGCGGCTGGCCGATTTGCCGGCCCTGCTCGGGCGGCTGGGCGAGGTACACCGCTGCCGGCTGTTTGCCGACCCGGAAGCCTTTGCTGCGCTGGACGGCCACTACCCGGCCGGCTTGCTGGAACACGCGCTGCCGGAGCATTTCGGAACGGAGTTTTTGTCGATGCAACTGGCCGTCAAAACCGTGGCTGGCCTCGACGAAGCCCTCGACCATATCGAACAGTACAGTTCGCGGCACAGCGAGGCCATCCTGGCCGAAGACCCCGCCGTAGCGGAGCGTTTTCTGCAAGAAGTAGATGCTGCGGTGGTGTACGCCAACGCCAGCACAGCGTTTACCGACGGCGGAGAATTTGGGTTCGGCGCCGAAATCGGCATTTCCACCCAAAAACTACACGCTCGCGGCCCAATGGCGTTGCCCGAACTGACGAGTTACAAATGGGTGGTGCGGGGCGAGGGGCAGGTGCGTTGAGCGATAGAGCAATAAGACCTCGGAGAGGTTCAACGTAACAAAATTTTAAAATTGAACTGTTCAATGCCCAATGTCTACTTTTCAATGACCAAGGACTAATGCCCAAGGATTTATGAAACAACTCTTTTGCTTTCTCCTCCTCGCCGGCCTCGCCGCCGCCCTGCCCGCCCAGACCTACCTGCACTGCGGCCGACTGCTGAGCATGACCGGCGCGCCCATGCAAACGCAGATGACCATCGTGGTGGAATACAACGCCATCCAGCGCATCGAAAAAGGCTACCTCACGCCGCCACCCGGCGCCACGGCCATTGATTTGAAAAACAAAACGGTGTTGCCCGGCCTGATCGACTGCCACGTGCACCTCGAGTGGGAGCAAAACCGCTCCTCCTACACCGAAAAATACATCTTCAACGACGCCGACATCGCCTTCCGCGCTGCCGTGTACGCCCAGCGCACCCTCAACGCGGGTTTCACCACCGTACGCGACCTGGGGGGCACGGGGGTCAACATCGCCCTGCGCAACGCCATCCAGCAGGGCTGGACCATCGGCCCGCGTATCCTGACGGCCGGCCATGTCATCAGCATCACCGGCGGCCACGGCGACGCGACCACAGGCTCCCGCTGGGACCTCTTTGACCCACCGCCCGGCGCCGAAGACGGCATCGCCGACGGCCCCGACGCCTGCCGCCAGGCCGTGCGCACCCAGATCAAACACGGGGCCGACCTGATCAAAGTAACCGCCACCGGCGGTGTGCTCAGCCTGGCCCGCGACGGCCGGCTGCCCCACTACGCCGAAGACGAACTCCAGGCCATCGTGCGTACCGCCGCCGACCTCGGCGTGTCGGTAGCCGCCCATGCGCACGGCGACGAGGGCATGCGCCGGGCCGTGGCGGCCGGAGTAGCCAGCATCGAGCACGGCACCTTCATGAGCGACAGCACAATGGACCTGATGATCCAACACGGCACCTGGTATGTGCCCACCCTCACCGCCGGCTGGGCCGTGACCGACAGCGCCCAGTTTGCCAAAGGTTTTTTCCCGGAAGTGGTGCGCAGCAAAGCGCTGGGCATCGGCCCCCAGATCAGCGGCACCTTCACGCGAGCCTACCAGCGGGGCGTAAAAATTGCCTTCGGCACCGATGCCGGCGTGTTTCCACACGGCAAAAACAACCTGGAATTCAATTTTATGGCCAAAGCCGGCATGAAAAACCTAGATATCCTGCGCTCCGCCACGGTGGATGCCGCACAATTGCTGCGCCTCAGCGACCAAATTGGCACCCTGGAAGTGGGGAAAATCGCCGACCTGATCGCCGTAGAGGGCGACCCCTTGAGCGATATCCGCGCGATGGAACGCGTCGTTTTTATCATGAAAATGGGGAAAGTGGTGAAATAAACCGGGCCTAACAGGCCGTTACACTGCGAAATGCTCCAAAAACCGCATCTTTGAACCCGAAACCTGTTTCATGCGCGCACTCTACCTCAGCAATCGTTTTTTCTGGCTTTTCGGCGGGCTGGTCGGGCTGTTTGCCCTTTCGTTTCCGTTTCCGCTGCTGTACCCGCTGGCCCAGGCGGCCTTCGGCATTGGCCTGGCCATTGTGGCGGTGGACATCGCCCTGTTGTTTGGGCGGAAGCCCAAACTGGTGTGCAGCCGCGACCTGAACCCGGTATTTTCGCTCAGCGACCCCAATCCGGTGAGTTTGCGGGTCCACAACACCAGCGCCCTGCGGTTGCGGGTAGAACTGGTGGATGAACTGCCGGTGCAGTTTCAGCGCCGCGATTTTGAAGAACAGCTGCTGCTCGCGCCGGGCGAAAGTACCCTGATCCAGTACGAATTGCGGCCGGTGTCGCGGGGGGTGTATCAATTTGGCGACATCCTGCTGTTTGCCGCCAGCCGGCTGGGCTTGGTAGAGCGGCGGATCATTTGTCCGCAGCCCCAGGAGGTAGCCGTTTACCCTTCGATCGTCCAGATGAAGCGCTACGAGTTGCGCGCCATGCGGCATATTGCCCACGAAACCGGCATCAAAAAAATGCGCCGGATCGGGCACAGTTACGAGTTTGAGCAGATCAAAAACTATGTGCAGGGCGACGACTACCGCAGCATCAACTGGAAAGCCTCCAGCCGCCGCAATGTGCTGATGGTGAACCAGTACGAAGACGAACGCAGCCAGCAGGTGTATTGTATTGTGGACAAAAGCCGGGTCATGCGCATGCCCTTTGAGGGCCTGAGTCTGATGGATTACGCCATCAACACCTCGCTGGCGATCAGTAATATTATTTTAAAAAAACAGGACAAAGCGGGTTTGCTGACGTTTTCGGACGTGATGGGCGCCACGCTGAAAGCCGAGCGCAGTTCGGGGCAGTTGACCCATATCCTGGAGGCCTTGTACCGGGAAAAAGAGCGGCCGGTGGAGGCCAATTACGAACTGCTCTACGAAGCCGTGCGCCGGCTGGTGGGCTTGCGCTCGCTGTTGTTGTTGTTCACCAATTTTGAAAGCAGTTATGCGCTTGAGCGGGCCCTGCCCCTTTTGCGCCGGCTGAACCGCTTCCACTTGCTGGTAGTTGTTTTTTTTGAAAACACCGAGATCCGGGCCCTGGCCAACGAAGACGTGAAGCGCACCGCCGATATTTACCGGCAAACCGTGGCGCGGCAGTTTTTGCAGGAAAAAAAGGAAATGGTGTACAAACTGCGCCAATACGGCATCCAGGCCATCCTGACCAAGCCACAGGACCTCACGCTCAACACCATCAACAAATACCTGGAACTGAAATCGAGGGGCCTGATCTGAGCCCGGGCATGTGACCTGAATCGGCTTTGTCGTCCGAAAAGGCATGAACGCACGCGAAAAAGATCAATTCCTGTCCCACTGGACCCTGCTGCGCCGCCGGGGGATGTTCGTGTACCTCCTGAGCACCGCGCTGAGTTGGGGGACCCTCACCGCCATTTTCCTGCGGATTTTCGACACCCTGTACACCCACGGCCTGACCCGCCAATCGCTGGTAAAGGCGTTTTTGAGCCAGGGCTTTTTGTCGTTCTGGGGGATGTTTGTGCTCGGAGGCTTGTTTTTCGCCAGCGTGTTGTGGTACTACTACGGCTGGTTGTACCGGAAATACCGGCCCGGTTTGTAAGGCTGGCGGCCCTCCCCGATTAGTTCCATTCCAAATAAGCGGCCAGTGGTCGACCGCCGTTCTGCCCAGCGGGCAAAGTCGTACTTTCACGCTTTCTTTATCCAGCACGACTTCTTCCCTATGGCGACCTATTCCAAAAACAAACACCGCGACAGCCTGCAAACCGAGGTGGATGCCGCCTACCTGTACCTCCAGGTAGCCAACGCCGAAGACGACCCCGCCATCGCGGCTTTGTTTCGCGACCTGGGCGCCATCGAACAGGAGCACGCCGACCATATGCTGGCTCACCTGCACGCCGAGGGCATTCAGATCAGTATTCCCGGCCCTTCGTGGCGGGCTAAGTTTCTAAATCGCCTGGGCAAAATACTGGGCTACGAATACGTCATAGGGGTGCTCATGGATGTGGAAAAGAGCATTGCCGTGGCCCAAACCCGGCATAAAAAAGCCGCCAATGTGCCCGTCAGTGGCAGCGAACAAAACCACGTGCGGCTGCTGCAAACCCTGATCAACAACAAGAGCCGCGTGGCCGGCGACAAACTTTCCAAGATAGAAGGCCGGCACCGCAGCATCGGGGGCAATGCCCTGCGCGCCGCCGTGCTGGGGGCCAACGACGGCCTGGTGTCGAACATGAGCCTGGTGATGGGGGTGGCCGGCGCCACCCAGGGCGGCAGCGGCGTATTGCTGGCGGGCCTGGCTGGCCTGCTGGCCGGCGCCTTGTCGATGGCTCTGGGCGAGTGGATTTCGGTAAAAAGTTCGCAGGAACTGTACGAGCGCCAGATGGAACTCGAAATGCTGGAAATCGAAACCAACCCCGAGGGCGAAACCAAAGAACTGGCGCTGATCTATATGGCCAAGGGCATCCCCGACGAGCAGGCCCATGCGATGGCGCAGGAAGCCATGTCGGACAAACACTACGCGCACGAGATCCTGGTCAAGGAAGAACTGGGCATCAACGCCGAGGAGTTGCAGGGTTCGGCCTGGGAAGCCGCCATTGCTTCGTTTTTCCTGTTTGCGGTGGGCGCAGTGCTGCCCGTGGCGCCGTTCTTTTTCGGCAGTGGTTTTCAGGCCATAGCCCTAAGCATCGGGTTCAGCACGGTGGGTTTGTTCCTGATCGGCGCGGCCATCACCTTGTTTACCGGGCGCAACGTGTGGTATTCCGGGTTCCGGCAGGTGTTGTTCGGGCTGGCGGCCGCGGCGGTTACGTTTGGGATCGGGCATTGGATTGGGGTGTCGATCGCGGGCTAGTGCGCGTTTAGGGCGGCAAATTTTGCGCCGATCAGATACTTTTGCCTGGCGCTCCGGCGTTTTGCCGGCGCTGTTTTTGTTTGTCCACGCCCAACGTTTTTTGCTCATGAACATTCCGCTTCGCGGGACGGCCACGCTGGCCTTGCTGCTCTGTGCCGCGCTGTTGCCCGCCCAATCCTCGCGCAAAGTCAAACTCAACCCCGTCGCCCTCGGCTTCGACCTGCCGCAATCCTACCGCGAGCGCACCTTCATCAAGGGCCTGGCCGGCTTCGTCAACAACATCGACCAGTTGGTGGGCGCCATGATCCTGATCGAAGACAACAAAACCTCGGTGCTGACTCGTTTTGTGCGGCAAGACAAGCCGCCGGTGGTGTCTACCTCCACTTCGGACGTGATTTACAGCGCTAAAATCGACAACAAGTTCAAGTTCAACGGCGCCTACTGCATTGCGTCCACCAAGGTGGAAAAAGACGCGGTCTACGAACTGATCATCACCGACGTGGCCGTGGCCTTCCTGCCGGAAGACTACATTCCCTACCTCGAAATTTGCCGCTCCTCCACCAACGTGCCGGCCGAAACCAAAAAGAAAACCTTTTACATCCGCTCCGCCAAACTCACCACCGTGTATACCCGCGCGTACCAGAAAACCAGCGCCGAAAGCAGCGTCAACGGCATGGCCTTCAGTGTGGGCGGCGAGGTGTACAGCAGTACCGACCAGTTCAAGGTGGACTACATCGTGTCGGTCGATGTGGTGGCCCTGGAAAAACTGCTGTCGCTGAAAAACTGCAACCACCTGCTCAGCAGCGAGGAACTGGCGCAGCGCGAAAAAGCCGAAAAAGCGCGGCTGGAAGCCTCCCGGGCCGAAGAGGAGCGCAAAGCCAAGGAAAATGAACTCCGGGAAGCCCGCGCCCAGGTAGAAGACCTGAAACGCATCCTCACCCACAATATCGAGCGCTCCGAAAACCTCCAGCAACAACTCCAGGAAGCCCAGGCCCACGAATCAGCCGCGCTCGAACAACTCAACCAGGCCATCCGCCAGGCCGAAGAACTCTCCGGACAGGCCCAGCGCGCCCAAACCACCGCCGACGACCACGAGACGATCATCGTCACGCTCCGGAACCGCGACGGCAAAGCCCTGGAAATCAAAAGCCTAGAAGAACTCAGTCCGGAAAAACTACAAGCCCTGGGTTTCGATGTGGAAATTTTGAAGGAGCGGAAGGAGTGAATTCTCTCCCCTACCGATGAAAACTTTCCCCCACAAACTTCAGCACCTCTGGCAAGGCCGAGCGCCAGTAGGGCCAGTTGTGCTCGCCGTCGCGCACGCGGAATTCGTGCGGCACGCCCTTGTCGATCAGCAGGGCGTGGAGTGCCATGTTGCCTTTGATCAGGAAATCGCCGTCGCCACAGTCGATGTAATAGCGCACCCGTTTGAGGGCTTCGGCGCCGGTGTTTTCCACAATTTTCAGGATCCAGTTCTGCGCCATATGGGCCGTCAGGCGCTCCGGGCCTTTCAATCCCGCGCCGTAGGGCGGGCCAAAAACGTGGTTCCAATCATCGTCGGGCATGTTGGTCAATTCCTGCTCCGTAAAAATACCCGCGCTCAGCGGCGCTGCGGCCACAAACAGATCGGGGTGTTTCATGGCCATGATCAGGGAGCCGTGGCCGCCCATCGAAAGGCCGGCTACTGCCCGAAATTCGCGGGCCGTGCGCGTCCGGTAACTGGCGTCGATATGCGGAATCAGTTCCTGCACGAAAAAGTCTTCGTAGCGTACCTTGCCGTCGGCGCTGTTCACATACCAACTCACCCCGGCGTCGGGCATCACAATGAGCATGGCAGGCGCATCGCCGCTGGCGATCGTTTGGTCGGCAATGTGCTGGGCTTCGCCAAATTGCGTCCAACCCGTTTCATCGTCGGTATAGCCGTGCAGGAGATACAGCACCGGATAGCGCCGGTTCGATTGGTCGTAGCCCGCCGGCAAATAAATGCTGTATTCCACCTCGGTGCCGAGGATGGCGCTTTTTAGCCGCAGGCTTTCTTTTACCATGCCGTTTTGGGCCTGGGCCTGGGCGGTGAGCACGAGGGCCAGGGAGAGGAGTATCCAATGTTTTTTCATAAAAACGATGTTTAAAACTATAAAAATCTACACATCGATCACCTGCAACAGGTTCAGGTACTCGTCCAGCAGCACAAAACTTTCGGCAAAGCCCGGTTCTATTTTTCCATAGTGCCCCTCCAGGCCCAGCGCCTGCGCGGGGTACAGCGAAGCCATGCGCAGGGCTTCTTCGGGGGCTACACCCACTTGCTCCACCATGTTGCGGACGGCCTGCACCATCGTGAGGGCCGAGCCCGACAAGGTGCCGTCGGCCACCACGTATTTGTCGCCCTCGAGGCGGTGCGCGTACTGGCCGTGGAGGCTTTCGGTGACGGCGTCGGTGATGAGAAACAGTCGCTCGCGCAATAATTTTTGAGCCAGGCGGATGGCGGCAAAATCGACGTGGTGCCCGTCGGCCACCACGCTCACGCGGGGCCGGGGGTGGTCTAAAATAGCGCCCACCAGGCCCGGTTCGCGGTGTTGCAGGGCCGACATGGCGTTGAACAGGTGCGTGGCCAGCGGGATACCCGCGTCAAACGCCGCCATGCCTTGCCGGTAGCTGGCGTTGCTGTGCCCCGCCGAAATCAGGATGTTTTGCCGGAGCAGGTAGTCCAGTACCTCTGGCGGACACAGTTCGGGCGCCAGGGTAATCATCCGGATCACGCCTTTCCCATAGTCGAGCAGCTCTTGCACCTGTTCCAGATCCGGCGTCCGGATACAGGCCTCCAGGTGCGCGCCGCGCTTTTTCGGGTTGATGTAGGGGCCTTCCAGGTGCAGGCCGGGTACGCCGCGGCCGCCTTCGGCCCAGTATTGCCGCACGGCGTCGATGGCCGCGTACATCACGGCCTCCGTGTTGGTGGCCACCGTGGGCAAAAAACAGGTGGCGCCGCCGGCCACACAGTAGGCATGGGTGGCCCGCAAGGCCTCTGCCGACGGGAACTCGCCGAACAACATGCCGTTGCCGCCGTAAATCTGGATGTCGAGGAAAGCCGGCGCGAGTAGCGCGCCGCGCAGGTCAATTTTTTCGGCAAGGGTCGGTATTTCGTTTTCCGGCACAAGGGCGGTGATGGTTCCGCCTTCGGTCAGCACCGCCAGGCCGGACACTGTCGTCTGGCCGTTGAAAATGGTACCGTTGAAATAGGCGTGCATAGGCATACGGGCAGTGGTGGTTCAATGGCTGAGGGTTCGGGTGGGCTGGCCTTTGTTGTCCAGCAACTGGATTTCTTTCACGCTGGGGTCGAAGCGGAGGCTGCGCGGCTCCTGCGACAGGTAGCCGCTGCCCCAGTAAAATTCGCGGATTTGCTGGCGGCCGTTTTGCAGCGTAAGCCGGGCCTTCACTTCGTTGGGTCGCAGGGCCACAGATTTGCTGGCCGGCAGTTTCGGGACAAAAGCCTGGAGCGCGTCCTGGTTTTGCGTAGCGAGAATCATTTCCTGGCCGTTGGCCAAACCAACGCGGCCCAGGGCCTTGGCATCGCGGGGCACATAAAAATGGCTTTCCTCCAGTTCGAGGGCGGCAAACTGGTTGCCACCGGTGTTGCGCAGCGCCAGGCCGTAAAACGCGTCGGCGCGCCCTTGCAGCAGTTCCATGCCGTAGTCGTTGCCCACCATCAGGATATCGGTGAGGCCGTCGTGGTCGAAATCAAAGGGCAGAATGCCGTACACCGGCGCCACCTGGGCTTGCACGGGCAGGGCCGTTAGTTTAAACCGGCCCTTGCCCAGGTTTTCCACGTAACTGGTGTACATCCAGTTGGTTTCCAGGATGAGGGCGTCTTTCAGTTCTGCTTTGCTGAACACATCCTGCACAGTGGCTTCGCCCAGGGCGCCATAGGTGAGGAATTTGCGTTTGATGGGCACCAGTTGTTTGATCAGGTCGTCGCGGGTGTGGTAAAAATACTCGCGGCGCCGGCCCAGCGAGTCTTGCCAATAGCAGGAAATAAAGGGGTCGAGGGAGCGGTTGGCGTCGAAATCCTTGGCGTAGATGCGGAGCGGTTCCTCGGCGGTGCACTTGAAATAGGTATTTTGACCAAAACTGCCGGCCACGTAGTCCATGTCGCCGTCGTTGTCAAAATCCGCAGCGGCCAGGCTGGTCCACCAGTTGCGCTGCTTGCCGACGCCGCTGCCATCGCTTATGTTTTTGAACGAATTGCCCTGGTTTTGGAAAAACAGGAGCGGCATCCATTCGCCGGCGAGGACGAGGTCGGGGCGGTTGTCGTTGTTAAAATCGGTCCAGAGCGCGTCGCTGATGATGCCGGCGTAGGCCAGTTCGGCGCACCATTGGTCGGTGACGTCGGTGAACACCGGTTTGTCTTTCGATTTGGTATCGTTGCGCAGCAGCAGGCTCCGGTCGGGCTTGGGATAGGCCAGTGGCAGTACTTTACCGCCGACAAAAAGGTCGAGGTCGCCGTCGCCGTCAAAATCGGCGGCTTTCACGCATTGGCCGGCTGCGGCTTCGCTGGGCAAGGCGCCACCGGCCGGCTGAAAATTGCCCTTGCCGTCGTTCACGCAGAGCACGTCCTGGTACACTGCCAGGCCGGCGTTGTATTCGTAGCCGCCATGGGCGAGGTAGAGGTCGTTGTCGCCGTCGTTGTCGGCGTCGAAGAGCAGGGCGCCGGTTTCTTCACCTTTTTTGTCGGGATCGGTTTTGTAGGAAACCGCTTGTTGCGCAAAACTGCCGTTGTTTTGCTGAAGCAGCCAGGCGCCGTCGCGGCGGTCGCTGCCGCTCAGGTAGACATCGTCGAGGCCGTCACCGTTGGCGTCGCCGACGGCCATGGCGGGGCCGTATTGCGACAGTTTGTGCGGCAGGGTGCGTTGGATGTCGAAATCGACAAAATCCCGCTCCTGGTGCACGTAATGGAGGCCGGATTGAGCGGAATCCAGGGCGGCAAAGTACCCTGGGGTCTGGCGCAGGCCGCCGGGCTGGCCGGGATGTTCGCCATAGCGGAGGCTGAGGGTTTGGTTGAGGGCCGGGTTGAGGAGCACGGCGCGTTCGCGGTTGTTCCAGCGCACCACCACCGAGTCGACGCGGGTAGCGGCGCCCAGGCCCACGTGCACGATGTTTTCGGAGGCGGAGAGGTAGCCCCGGCCCGATACCTGCGCGGCCATTTGGGCCTGCCCGGCCCAGTAGACCGTGGCTTGGATGCCGAAGGCATTGGGGTTGCTGGGGCCGCCATCGAGGCGCAGGCGCAGGTAGTTGTTCTTGTTGGGTTCGTTTTCGAGGGTATTTTGGAAAATGAAGGCTTTGTCGTTGATGTTGTTGACCACGAGGTCGAGGTCGCCGTCGTTGTCGAGGTCGCCATAGGCGGCGCCGTTGGAAAAGGCCGGCACGTTGAGGCCCCATTTTTCCGACATGTCGGTAAAATGCAGGTCGCCGTCGTTGCGGAACAAGAACTTGGGCACCTTGACCTGTGGGATCAGGCTTTGCAGTTCCATGGGCGCCATGAGGTTGCTCACTTCGGTTTGGTAGGCCGAGAAATCGTGGTCGGTGACGTCGCGCGGAAAACCGTTGGTGATAAAAATATCGCGGTGGCCGTCGTTGTCAAAATCGGCGATGAGCGGCGCCCAACTCCACTCCGTTTCCTGCACACCGGCCAGGAAGGCAATATCGCTGAACACCGGAAGCCCCGTTTGGGGGTTAATGCCCCGGTTGAGTTGCAGGGTGTTGCGGGCATACTGGTGCTCGTAGCCGTAATCGGCGTTGTTGATATAGGTGGCGTAGCTGTTGCCGCTGAGGAACAGTTTTTTGCGTTTGTTGTAGTACGGCAGCATTTCCGTGGTAAACAGGTCGGGCTTGCCGTCGTTGTTGACATCGGCCACGTCGCTGCCCATAGCAGAGGCCGACTGGTGCTTGAACAGCCGGGCGGCGTGGTTGGTAAAGGTGACCACGCGCCGGGGGGCGGGAGAAACCCCACCCCGGCCCGGCCCTCCTGAGGAAAGCGAGCCCCCACCCCGCCCCGCCCCAGGGGGGGAGGGAGGAACCCCACCCCGGCCCTCCCCAGGAGGGGAGGGAGGATAAGAGAGGCCGTTGTTGATGTAGATCAGGTCGTGGGAGACGTAATCGTTGTCGACATAGATATCCGG
>JADLDL010000034.1 GCA_020846655.1 Saprospiraceae bacterium
AAAGCCAAGGAGATGATCGGCGAGGCCAAGGAAGAAGTGGCCGAAGCCGCCGAAAAAGGCAAGGATTTCTGGGAAAAAGCCAAAGACTACGTCTCGGACAAGGTGGACGACGCCAAAACGGCCTTCCAGAAAAAAGACGAAACCCCGGGCGAGGGCGACACCAAAGACGCTTAGTTGGTCGGTAGGTTATAAAAAGAGAAAGGGCGCGTTTGCAAAAACGCGCCCTTTCTCTTTTTATAACATTTTGACGATCTACGGATTGGCTTTCCGGTAGTCTTCCAGAAATTTCTCCAGCCCAATGTCGGTCAGCGGGTGGTAAAACAAACCCAGGATAGCGCTCAACGGGCAGGTCACCACGTCGGCGCCGGCTTTGGCAGCATCGATGATGTGCAGCGGGTTGCGGATACTGGCTGCCAGTACGGCGGTTTCGAAGCCCGAGTTGTTATAAATTTCAACGATTTCTTTGATCAGGGCCATGCCGTTCCAGCCCATATCGTCGATACGGCCGATGAAAGGCGACAGGTAGGTGGCGCCGGCTTTCGCGGCCAGGAGCGCTTGTCCGGCCGAGAACACCAGGGTGCAGTTGGTTCGGATGCCGGCTTCTGTAAAGTAGGAGATGGCTTTCACGCCTTCGCGGATCATCGGCACTTTCACCACGATATTTTCGTGGATTTCGGCCAGGCGTTTGCCTTCGGCGACCATGCCTTTGAAATCGGTGGAAATCACTTCGGCGCTCACGTCGCGGCCCGGGCCTACGATTTTGCAAATATCCAGGTAGTGTTGCAGGATGTTTTTTTCGCCGGAGATCCCTTCCTTAGCCATCAGGGAGGGGTTGGTGGTGACGCCGTCCAGAATGCCGAGTTCGGCGGCTTCCCGGATGTGGTCCAAATTTGCGGTATCTACAAAAAATTGCATAGTTGTTGGATGGAGACCTACCGTTTGCCAAGGGGGGGAATAAATTTTTTCAACGAAAAAATTTATTCCCCCCCTTGGCAAACGGCTTTCCCGTTAGATAAAAAAAGCGCCGAACACACCGCTACGACCACATACCCTTGCTGCGTTTCCACCCTGGGGGAGTTTTGCAGGAGCTAGTCGCCCGGCGCCGCCGCAAAGGTAGTATTTTTGATTTGGAATTCTACCGACCGATCTTGGGAAAACTTTTTCCGGCTGCTTGGGATACCGCATCCGGGCATTTGCCGTTTGTGGATTCGTCCGGAATCGGACCGGAGGGAAATTGTGGCCGGGGGTACACTTTGAAAGTCCCGCAAATTCCGTTCATTTGCACACGATCAGCCCCCGTAATCCCAATCCGAGTACAGCCCTTTTGAACGCCCGTAATCATCGCAACGCCACCGAACAGCATGGAAAACAACTTGCCGGATACCGCCGCTTCCAACCCACTACCCATCGATACCACCCCGCTGTATCAGCCCGCCGCCCCGCCATCCTACAGTGGCGATGCGCTCACCTGGCTGCAAACGCAACCCAATTCCCTGGATCGCGCGGATCTTTTTGCCCTGAACGACGACGATTTTGCCATAAAATGTGTGCGGGACCTGGTCAACAACCAGCCTTTCGACCTGCCGGTGCAAGCCAACCACCCCTCCAACCTGTGGTTCAACCATTTTTATTTTGAATCGCGCAACCGCGAAAAGGTATTCGGCACCAAAAACCTCGGCGTCGGGTATCCGCTGGTGATGGCCAAAGTAGGCGGCTACGAACTGAGCGCTCCTCTGTTTGTCTGGCAAATTCAACTCGAACCCCATGCCCAGCACCCCGACCATTGGGCCGTTCAGAAACTCGAAGGGCAGCCCGTCAGCCCCAACTACCCCTTGTTTCACCTGATTGATGCGCTCTACGGCGCTGATTTTACCAAACAGGCCCGGCAATTGGCCGAGAACCACGCCATCGACTCCCGTTCGCTGACCGAACTGGCCGATGGTATCCGGCTCCTGTTGCACGTGCAGGAAGACGGCTTGCCGCTGAGCGTACAGCCCTGCCCCTCCGATACGGAGCGCCGCAAGGCCCTGGCCGAAGGGCACCTGCGCTGGTCGGCTGTTTGCGGCATTTTCCCCAGCCTGCCCCGCACGACGCTCACACAGGCGCCGGTAGTGGCGCCCGGATTGCCCGCAGAGCTGGAATGGCGCCACGCATTTACCCTGCTGCCGCTCGATCCTTCGCAGCGCGCCGTGTTGCACAACGTACACAAAAATGCGCTCACGGTGGTGGAGGGCGCTTCGGGTACGGGCAAAACCTACCTGATTTCTGCCATTGTGGCCAATGCCTTGTCGAACGGCAAAAAATGCCTGGTGGTTTCCAAAAGCATCAATGCCCTGCGCCGGGCGCAGAAATTGTTGTTGGAAAAAGGTTTCGGCGATGTGTCTTTTGTGCTGCGCGATATCGAAAGCGACCATCTGATGCTGGCGGATATGTTGCGCATGGCGTCTGAAAGCAAAACCAAAGCCTCGTTTGACGAAGAATTATTCAAAACGATCCTGAACAAAACCCAGCGCGAACAACGCAAATTGGACAGCGCCTGGGAAGCCTTGCACGAGCCGCTTTTCGGCGGACATAATTTTACCGATACCGTCGGCCAATTTTTAAAAGCCAACCGTACCGAAGGCAAAGAATTGCTGCTCAGCCAGTTGAATCCTGCGGATTTCCTGTTCAACAAAGATGAATTTGACGGCATTGTGGCCGCCATTTACGATAGCGAGCCGCTGTTCCGGCGTTTCCCTACCCTGCAACACCCCCTGAATCACCTCCACGATTCCGTTTTCCTCGACCACTCCAGCACCGATGGCCTGGCCTGGACGGAGACGCAGGTCAAAGGTTTGCTGGAAAAGGCAACGGCCATCCACCACCGGTATATTTCCAAAACCAACGACTACTCCGAAGCCCTGCTCGACCACTACGAGCAACATTTCAGCGAACTGGCCAGCCTCTCCAAGCGCATCCGCGATGCCGTGGAAGACGGAGTGCAGCGCTTTGGGCCGGATTTTGAAAAACCCGCCTCCAACACCGAAAAACTGTACGGCGTGTTTTCGGACCGCTACAAACAAATCTCGGCGGCCAAGGAAAAACTGGGCGAAGACTACGAAGCCCTGCGCAAAACCTATGCCCTGCGCAAATATTTTGACTTTGATTTTCCCGGCGTGTTCGATACCCGCTACATCAAAAAAATTGCCGAACTGACCAAGGATTTTGACGCCGCCCTGCGCTTGTGGCGCCGCCGGATTCCGGCTGTCACCCGCGAAGATGTGCGCCGACTGAACGGAAAAAGCATCCATGCCGAACTCGATTTCCGCGAGCAAATCAAAGAATTGGAGTACGCCATGGACCTGTTTTTGGAAGAATTCAATGCAGCCGGGCTCTACCAGCAGTCGCTCAAACACGAGATGCTGACCATTCCGAAACGACAGGAATTCCTCGAAGACGTCATTGCCCGCCTCGAAAACACCCAGTTCTACCTGCGCGATTTCCAGGATTTTTACATCTGGCAAAGCCATTGGCTCAAACTCACGGGGCCCGAGCAAAAAGTAGTGCGGGCCTTGTGCAAAGTGAAGCCGCACAATTGGATGGCCGCCTTCGAAAGTTGGTACCTGCACCACCTGCTGCAAAACGAATACACGCCGGGCCTGCAATGGGACGAAGATACCCTGGCCAATTACCAGGAAAGCGCGGCCGAACTGGCCCGTATGCTGCCCCTGCAAATCGGCTCGCTGTGGCAGGCGCGCAAAAACAAGGCGCTGCGCGACCTGAAATCGGCCGACGGAACAGCCTACAAAACCTGGTTTGGCAAAAACAACCGCAGCCTGTCCAAGGCCCGCAAGGCTGATGAATTGTTCCAGCAACACATCGAACCGCTCACCGAAACACTGCCGGTGCTGCTGGTGACGCCGCAAGTGGCGCTCGACGTGGTGCAGTCCTCGAACATGCTGTTTGACCTCGTGCTCGTCGACGAAGCGCACAACATTCCCAAGCAAGAGGCTTTTCACCTGTTCGACCTGGCTAAAAACCTGGTTGTTTTTGGCGATGCCAAACAAGACATGACGCCCTCGGCAGAAGACGACCTGCTCGAGTTTTGCAAAACGCTCCACCCCAACCCCTGTAGCCTGGAATACCAGCACCAGGACAGCCCGGAGGAGTGGGTGCGATTCAACCAAATTGCCTTCGGTACGCCCTTCCGGCGGCTCCCTTCCGGCCGCTCGGGCCGGGAAGTGACCGTCGTGACCAATGTGGAAGGCCGCTACGACGAAGCCACCGGCACCAACGAAGCCGAAGCCCGGCAAATCATCGATTGGCTGAACCTGATCGAGCCCACACCGGCCAAAACCTATCCGGTGGTGGGTATTGCCTGCTCCACGGTGCAGCAGCGCGACCTGATCGCGAGTCAGTTGCTCAAAATTCGCCAGCGCCGGGCTGCCGGCCACGAAAAAATCCAGCAACTAC
>JADLDL010000035.1 GCA_020846655.1 Saprospiraceae bacterium
CGGTCGTGGAAAAAGAAAACCAGGTAGCCAGCCATCAAAGCAGCCGAAACAGCGGGGTGATCCACAGCGGCATCTATTACCGCCCCGACAGCCTGCGCGCGCTCAATTGCCGGCGCGGATACGCCTTACTGCTGTCTTTTTGCCGGGAGCAGGGCCTGCCGTTTGACGTTTGTGGAAAAATTATCGTCGCCGCAACAGAGGCCGAACGGGCGCCCCTGGATCAAATTTTCCGCCGGGGACAAGAAAACGGCCTGGCCGGCCTGCGCAAAATCGGGCCCGCCGAAGCACAAGCCATCGAGCCGCACGTGCGGGCCGTGGAGGCCGTTTGGGTACCGCAAGCCGGCATCACGGATTACGGAGCCGTCGCCCGGAAATACGCAGAACTGATTGGCCTGGCTGGCGGCACGCTCGTTCTGGGCCAGCGCGTGACGGGCATTTTTTCTGAAAATGTTGCTATGCGCGTAGAAACTACCGCCGGCGAGCACCAGGCCCGTGTTGTGGTAAATTGTGGCGGCTTGTATTCCGATCACCTGGCGACGCTGAGTGGCGAAACGCCGGGCGTGCAAATTTTGCCCTTCCGGGGGGAATACTACGAACTCAAACACGAGCGCGAAGGCCTGGTCCGCAACCTGATCTACCCCGTACCCAACCCGAATTTTCCGTTTTTGGGCGTTCATTTTACCCGTATGATCCAGGGCGGTATCGAAGCCGGCCCCAACGCCGTGCTGGCCTTCCGCCGGGAAGGCTACTCGCGCTGGGACCTGCATCTGCCGGAACTGGCCGAAACCCTCCGGTTCCCCGGATTTCAGCGCCTGGCGCGGCGCTACTGGCGCGACGGCTGGGCGGAAATGCAGCGCTCGTATGTCAAAGCCCGCTTTGTAAAAGCCTTACAGCATTTGGTGCCTGACATACGTTCGGAAGACCTGGTGCCCGGCCGGAGCGGCGTGCGGGCTATGGCTTGCCTGCCCGACGGCCGCTTGCACGACGACTTTTTAATCCTGGAAAAACCGCGCCTGATCAATGTTTGTAACGCGCCCAGCCCGGCGGCCACGGCTTCGCTCGCGATTGGCGAAACCATCGCCCAGCGGGTGTTGCGTCAATTGGCCTGAGCGGCTGCACTTAATACCTATGGTCTATTTGTATTGTCCGCACAGTTTTGTTCCTGAAAAAACCTATGCCGCCTCCGTTTTGCTGGGCGAGTTGCTGGGTATTCCGTTTACGCTGTTGGCGACGCAAAAAGACCACCAGTATTGCCTGGAACTGCCTAATGGCGCTCAATTGAACCTGGAAGATCATTTTTTCGGCGCCCAACACGACGAAACGTACCTGCACAGCAGCAATATTCCGGAACAACCCATTGTGCTCCCCCACCCTTTTGAACCCGGAGAAAACCTGATTGGCTTGTACGGTCGGCCCTTGTTCAAACAGGAAGGCCAAACGATCACTTGTGGCCTGGACCTGCTGGCCTCCACGTTTTTTATGCTGACGCGCTGGGAAGAACAAGTGGTGCCGGACCGCGACCAATTCGGCCGCTTTCCGGCGGCAGCAGCCCTGGCCGTTCGGGCCGGCTTTTTGGACCGCCCACTTGTCAACGAGTACGCCGCTTTTTTATGGCAAATCTTGTTGCGACTGGGCTGGAACCAGCCGCTGCCGGAGCGGCAATTCTGCCTGCACCTGTCGCACGATGTGGACCACCCCCGGCTTTGGTGGTCGGCGTCGGAACGGCTGCGCACCCTGGGCGGCAGTTTGTTCCAGCGCAAAAACAGGCAAGAAGCCGCCTATTGGTGGAAAAACCACCTGTTTCGGGCGCAAGACCCCTTCGATGTGTTCGACGACTGGATGCATCTGGCAGAGACCAAAGGTTTGCAGGCGCATTTCAATTTTTTGGGCGAGCGTTTGCGCAGGCAGGATTGTTACTACCCGCTGGCGCACCCTTTTGTGCGCGATTTGTTGCGGAAAATTGACGAGCGCGGGCATGTCATTGGGTTTCACCCCTCGCGGGAGGCTTTTCAGGATGCCACCCGTTTTGCCAAAGAACTGGACTCGCTCCGCCGGGCAACGCCACAGCCTGTGCGCACCGGCCGGCAACACTACCTGTGCTTCGAGGCGCCCGAAACCTGGCGGCGCTGGGAAGAGGCCGGCATGGCCTGGGACAGCACCCTGGGCTACCCTGAGGCAGAGGGGTTTCGCTGCGGCATCTGTTGCGACTTTCCAGTATTTGATGTTGCCCAACGAAAAACGCTGACGCTGCGCGAAAAACCCCTGCTAGCCATGGATGTGACGCTGGCGCAATACCGGGGCTACACGCCGGCTGAAGCCAGCGAAAAACTCCAGCACCTGCGCCGGCAGGTGCAGAAACACCGGGGCGAATTCGTGTTGTTGTGGCACAACTCTTCCTGGAACACGTACTTTTGGGCGCCGTGGCAAGCCGTTTACCTGGATTTTGTACACGGTTGCTGAATCCGACGATTCCTTGATGATGAACCTTTTAGCGCACAAAAACAGCTATCCCGCCTGGGGCAAAATGGGGTACGCAGGGCTTTTTTTCCTGCTTTGGCTGGCTGCGGCCTTGCCGGCGCAACCCACTACCCTGCCGCTGCACGCCGATGGCGAATACCTGCTGCAACGCATGGCGATTTTGAGCGGCGACACGGGGGCGTTTCACAACGAACTGCGCCCCTACCTGCGCAGCGATGCGGTCCGCCTGGCGCTGCAAATGGCCGCCGGAGATTCGAGCCTCAGCCCGCTCGGGCGCCGGGATGTGCAATACCTGTTGGACGACAATTCGGAGTGGGCACAGGCTTGCGCTGCCGGACCGGATTCGCTGGCGCTGCGCCCCCGTCGCAACAAAAAAGGCTTGCTGGGTATTTTTTACCGAAGCCCGGCCAGTTTTTTTGAAGTTAATCAGCCGGCCTTTCACCTGCGGGTGAACCCCATGCTACACCTGGCTGCCGGCAGGCAACAGGGAGACCCCGAACTCGTATTTACCAACCAGCGCGGCCTGGAAGTGCGCGGCGATGTGGATGGCCGGATCTTTTTTTACACCAATGTGGTAGAAACCCAGGCGCGGTTTCCCAACTATGTCAACCAATGGATCGGGGATTATCAGGCCGTGCCCGGCGCCGGTTTTTTTAAAAAATACCAGAGCGAGGTCTTCAACATTCAAAACGGCTATGATTTTAATCTGGCCAATGCCTACATCGGCGGGCACCTGACCCGGCATGTCAGCGCCCAGTTTGGGCATGGGCGGCACTTCATCGGCAACGGCTACCGCTCGCTGCTCCTCTCGGACGCCGGCAACAACGCATTTTACCTGAAACTCAGCACCCGTATCTGGCGCCTGCACTACCAGAACCTGTTTTTGGAACTGACGCCGATCTCTTCAGCCGTGCCGCGCCCCGCCAACTCCCTGATTCCCAAGAAATACGCCGCCGTGCATTACCTCAGCCTGCGGCTCAGCCGCCAACTCACGGTCGGTTTTTTTGAAGCCACCGTGTTCAACCGCAGCCGGCAGTTTGAGTTTCAATACCTGAATCCGGTGATCCTGTACCGCACTGTGGAAGGCATGATCGGCAGTCCCGACAATGTGCTCATCGGTTTCGATGGCCGCTGGAACCTCTGGCAGCGGGTGCAAGCCTACGGGCAGGTGCTGGTGGATGAGTTTTTGTTTTCGGCGCTGTACAAAGCGGACCAAAAAGGCTGGTGGGGCAATAAATTTGGGTGGCAGGCGGGCTTGAAATACCTTGATGCCTTTGGGGTGGATCATTTGGACCTGCAAGCCGAAGTCAACAGCGTGCGGCCCTACACCTACTCGAGTTTTGATTCGCTGAACAGTTTTACCCACTACAGCCAGCCCCTGGCGCACCCTTTGTGGTCTAATTTCACGGAATTCGTGGGGCTGGTCCGGTATCGGCCTTTGCCCCGCTTATCCCTGTGCGGTCGGGCGATTTTTGCGAAAACCGGCGACAATCCGGCTGGACAAAACTGGGGCGCCAATCCGCTGCTGTCGAACAGCATCCGTCAGGCGGACTATGGCAACAATATCGGCCAAGGCCTCGGCGCCAACACCACACTCTTGGGCCTGGATGCCTCCTGGACCTTGTACCACAACCTTTTTGTGGACCTGCACCTGCTCTGGCGACATAAAAACAGCGTCGATGATACCCGTGATTTGAGCACCCAGGTATTCAGCCTCGGCCTCCGCCTGAATACCTGGACGACACACCCGGATTTTTAAATACATGGCTACGCAGCGTATGGCCTTTGCTTCTTCCACCAATCAGTTGCACGATACTGAACCCCGCTGGTTTGCCGTACACACGCGGGCAAAGAGTGAAAAAATGGTGTGGCGCCAGTTGGACAAGAAGGGTATCCATGCCTACGTGCCCTTGCAGCGTTTGCTGCGGCGCTATGCCAAAAGCGAGCGCTGGGTGGAGAAACCCCTGATTCACGGGTATGTGTTTGTTTGCATCACCCGGGCGGCTTATGTAGCCGTTTTGGAGACCGAGCATGTATCTGGGTTTGTCAAGTTTAACAAAAACCTGATCGCCATTCCGGAATCGGAAATCAACGTGTTGCGCCGCATTACCCTGGAAGAAGGCCTGATCCTGGAGGCTATTCCCGGCAGCCTCGATGCCGGCGACCCGGTGGAGGTCAACGCCGGCAGTTTGACGGGCTTGCGCGGCCGGGTGATCCGGGGCGAGGGCAGGCACCGGTTCCAGGTTGAACTGGAAAATCTGGGCTACAGCCTGTTGATTACCGTAGATGCTGCATTTTTGCAAAAAACAACACGATATGAGTAACAGCCTGTTTTGGTTTTGTTTGGTCATTGCATTGTTGGCAGGCGCCGTCATGCCTACGCAGGCAGCCGTAAACCACAAACTTTCGACCTACGTCCACCATCCGGTGTATTCCGCCATCATTTCCTTTGGGGTCGGCACGGTGGCGCTACTGGGCTACTTGCTGGCAGCGGGTTTGCCGCTGAAAAACCTGTGGCTCGCCAAAAATGCGCCGCTGATTGCCTGGACCGGCGGCTTGCTGGGTGCTTTTTTCGTTTCGGCCATTGTGTGGCTGGTGCCGCGCCTGGGCGTAGCGCTGACCTTCAGCATCGTAATCACCGGCCAAATGCTGATTACCTTGCTGATCGATCACTACGGTTTTTTGGACGTGCCGGTGAAAGCCATCAACCTGCCCCGGGTGTTGGGCGTTGTACTGGTGGTTGCCGGCGTGTTGTTGTTCCGCCGTTTTTAAAAGGTTTGAAACAGGCTCCTATGATTCAATGCATTTTGAACAATGAAACGATCCAAACCGAACTGCCGCCCGGCGGTACGGTCCTGGATTTTGTGCGCTACCACCGGCGCCTTTGCGGCACCAAAATCGGCTGCCGGGAGGGCGATTGCGGGGCTTGCACAGTGCTGGTAGGCGAACGCCAGGGTGGCACCATTCGGTACCGGTCCATGACCTCCTGCCTGACGCCGCTGGCCAATATTCAGGGCAAACATGTGGTCACGATCGAAGGCATAAACCACCCGGAGCGCCAGGTACTTACTCCCGTTCAGGAAGCATTGGTGGAAGAGCATGGCACGCAATGCGGCTTTTGCACGCCGGGTTTTGTCCTGTCGCTCACGGGGTTTTGCCTGCAATCTTCCGGGACTGCGCCGGCAAACGCCATAGCGGCCATCGACGGCAACATTTGCCGCTGCACCGGCTACAAGTCCATTGAGCGGGCATCTCATCAAATCAGCGAAATGCTGCAGGGCCGCAAACAACTCCCCGCCCTGGCATTTGCGGTGCAGCAGGGCATTGTGCCTCCATATTTTACCGGCATTGCCGCGCGACTGGAGGCCTTGACCAGCCCCGCCAGTGAAACCTCCGGGGCGCCGGCTAGCAAGCCCGTTGGCGGGGGAACTGACCTGTACGTACAGCACCCGGAAGAAATGCCCAAAGAGACTGCCCGGCATTTGTTCGACGATAGCCGGCTGCGCGGGATTCGGGAACTTGGAGAAGATATTGAAATCGGGGCGGCCTGTACGGTCACGGACCTGTTGGAGTCGCCTTTGCTTCAGGCTATTTTCCCCAAATTGTCGGAACACCTCAAACTGGTGTCTTCCACCCCCATCCGCAACATGGCTACCCTGGCAGGCAACCTCGTCAATGCCTCCCCGATTGGCGACCTGAGCATTTGGCTCCTCGCGCTGGATGCCCGGGTGGTGCTGCGCAACGGCAGTTCGCGAACCCTTCCGCTGCGCGAGTTTTTTCTGGGGTATAAACAATTGGCCAAAACAGCCGATGAACTGGTGGAAAGCATTGTTTTTCAAAAACCGCCGGGGCATTTTTTGTTTAATTTCGAAAAAGTCTGCAAACGCACCCACCTGGATATTGCCTCGGTCAACTCGGCTATTGGCTTGCAAACCCTGGATGGCAACATCACTGCGGCGCACTTGTCTGTGGGCGGCGTATCGGCGGTGCCCTTGTATCTCAGCAAAACGGCGGCCTGTTTGCTGGGAAAAAACTGGCCCCTGAGTGCCGCCGACCAAACGGCTGCCGAATACCTGTTGCAGACCGAAATCTGCCCTATTTCTGATGTCCGGGGCTCGGCGGCGTACAAACGCCTGTTGGCCCGGCAATTGTTCAGAGCACACTTGCAACGCCTGTCCGCATGAAAAACAAAGATGCTGTTAGCCATGTCCGCGGCGAGTCCGTGTACCTCGACGATATTCCCCTCCAGGAAGGCACCCTTTTTGCCGCCGTCTGCGACGCGCCTGTCGCGCACGGAAGGCTGAACAACGTGGATACCAGTGCCGCCCGGAATATGCCTGGCGTTGTCCGGATCATCCTGGCCGCCGATTTGCCTGGTGAAAACCAGATCGGAGGCATCCTGCCCGACGAACCCCTGCTGGCTGAATCGGAGCTCCATTTTCAGGGCATGCCAGTGGCCCTGGTGGTCGCCACTACGCCGGAGACCGCCCGCGCCGCCGCGAAACGCATCCGGCTGGACATAGATCCCCTCGAGGTGATTACCGACCCGAGGGTAGCCTTTCAGCAAAACAAACTCATCATCCCGCCCAAACAATTCCGGCTGGGCAATACGGAGCAGGCCTTTGCTCAAAGCACCCAAGTGTGGGAGGGCCGCGCCGATGTGAACGGCCAGGAACACCTGTACATCGAAACCCAGGGCGCCTATGCCCTGCCTGCGGAAGGCGGCGGCCTCAAAGTGTACTCCTCCACGCAGGGACCTACGGCCGTGCAGCGGGCCATTGCCCGGGTGACTGGCCTGCCCATGCACCGCATCGAGGTGGATGTAAACCGGCTGGGTGGCGGTTTTGGCGGAAAAGAAGACCAGGCCAACGCTTGGGCTGCCCTCTGCGCAGTGGCAGCACAACTCACCGGCCGGCCCGTCCACTACAGCCTGGATCGTATGGAAGACCTGCGCATGACCGGCAAACGCCACCCCTACTCGGCCGACTACAAAATCGGGCTCGACAAGGACCTGAAAATCCAGGCCTATGAGGTTGTTTTTTATCAAAATGCCGGGGCGGCGGCGGATTTGTCACCGGCGGTGCTGGAGCGCACCCTTTTCCATTGCACCAATGCGTATTTCATACCCAATGTGTTGGCTACGGCCTATAGTTGCCGCACCAACTTGCCGCCCAATACTGCCTTCCGGGGCTTTGGCGGCCCGCAGGGCATGTTTGTCATCGAATCGGCCATAGCCCACGCGGCCGAACAATTAGGCATACCCGCCAGCCGGATACAAGCCGCCAATTTGTTGCGCGCCGGCGATGCATTCCCCTACGGCCAATTGGCCCAAAACGAAGCCGTGGAAACCTGGGCGCAAGCGGAAGAACAGTTTCAACCGGCACACATCGAGGCTGCGGTCCGGGATTTCAACAACCGGCATTCGTTTCAAAAACGCGGAATGGCCTTGATGCCGGTTTGTTTCGGCATTTCGTTTACCAAAACAGCCATGAACCAGGCGCGGGCCCTGGTGCACGTGTACACCGATGGTTCCGTATCGGTTTCGACCGGCGCCGTTGAAATGGGTCAAGGGGTAAATACCAAAATCCTGCAAGTAGCGGCGCAGGTATTTTCCATCCCGCCCGAGCACGTGACGGTGCATTCGACCAACACCTTCCGCATTGCCAACACCTCCCCATCTGCCGCGTCTGCTACGGCTGATTTGAATGGAAAAGCCGCGCAGATGGCCTGCACGGCTATTTTGGAGCGACTAAAAACAGTGGCAGCCCGCGAATTGGGGCTTCCGGAAGGCGCCGAAAAAGACATCCGGATTGCGGAGGGCCTGGTCCTCCGGCAGGGCGAAAAAACCGGTTTGGATTGGAAAGCACTACTCCAGGCTGCCTATCTCCAGCGCGTCAGCCTCAGCGAACACGCCCACTATGCAACCCCGGGCGTGCATTTTGACTGGGCTACCGCCAAAGGACACCCTTTTGCCTACCATGTGTATGGCACGGCTGTGGTACAGGTGACGGTCGATTGTTTGCGGGGCACCTACACCGTGGATACCGTACAGGTGGTGCATGATTTTGGCAAAAGCATGAACTCCGCTGTCGATATCGGGCAGGTCGAAGGCGCGATCGTGCAGGGGCTGGGCTGGATGACGATGGAAGAACTGGTGTACGACCCGGCGGGGCGCCTGCGCTCCAACGCGTTGTCGAATTACAAGGTGCCGGATATCTATTCCGCGCCGGGGTTGCTGGACATTCGGGCGCTGGCAACCGAGCGCGACAACCTGGCCGTGTTGAGTTCAAAAGCCGTAGGCGAGCCCCCGCTGATGTACGGCATCGGGGTATATTTTGCCATCCGGAATGCAGTGCAGGCCTTCAACCCGGCGGTTTCGCCGGCCTTTGATGCACCGTTTACGCCGGAAAAAGTATTGCTCAATTTATATGCACATGAAGGAGATCAGCCTTTGGCAATTCATCCTGAAACGACTGAAAGCGGGGCGGAAGGTGCTGCTGCTGGTCGTGGTGAACAGTAGCGGCAGCAGCCCCGGGCGGGCCGGCTTTAAAATGGCCGTCGACGACGTGGGGCAACTTGCCGGGAGCATTGGCGGTGGCATCATGGAGGTCAAACTGGTGGAACTGGCGAAAAACCGCTTGGAAAAAGGCCTGGAAACACCGCTGCTCAAACGACAAATCCACCAGGCAACAGCAGCAAAAGAGCAGAGTGGAATGATTTGCTCCGGCGAGCAAACTGTCTTGTTTTTCCCAATCCACGCGGCATTTCAGCCGGTTATCCAACAAATACTCCAACAACACCGGCGCAACCAAGCGGCTGTTTTGCACTTGCGACCGGCCCTGTTGCAAGTGCTGCCGGAAACGCAACTGGAATCGGGCGTCCGGTTTTGGGCCGGGGACGAAACTGATTTTACTTACGAAGAAAAAATTGGCTGCCAGCCTGAACTTTGGATCGTCGGCGGCGGGCATTGCGCGCTGGCCTTGTCCGAACTGATGGCCAAACTCGATTTTCAAATCCGGGTGCTCGACGACCGCCCCCAACTGAATACCCTGGCCAAAAATCGTTTTGCCCGGCAAAAAATAATCCTCGGCGCCTATGAGCAGGCAGGCGCCCGGATTCCCTCGGGCACCTCAGTTTATGTAGTGGTGATGACCCTGGGCTACCGGAGCGATGAAATTGTCGTCCGCCAACTGCTGGGCAAACCGCTCGCCTACCTGGGGGTGCTGGGCAGTGCCGCCAAAATGGCCTTGGTACTGGAGCGCCTGCGAGCGGCCGGGTACCCGCCCGAACAACTGAACCGAATCCGGACGCCCATTGGCTTGCCCATATGTAGCCGCACGCCGGAGGAAATTGCTGTGAGTATCGCAGCCGAAATCATCGCCGTGAAAAACACAGCCCTTGGCGATAACTTCTCGGGAATTTAACCCACACAGATTTTTCCCTGCCCGTTTCTCCACCTCAAAGATGTTACCTTTGCCGCTTCGATTATGAAAACCGTGATATCAGACATTTTAGCCTCCCTAACCCAAGCCGCCCAACAACGTATACTGATCATCGACGGTGCGATGGGCACCATGATTCAGCAATACGGACTGACCGAATC
Organism: Saprospiraceae bacterium; assembly: GCA_020846655.1. GTDB lineage: Bacteria > Bacteroidota > Bacteroidia > Chitinophagales > Saprospiraceae > M3007. Next base: position 10,082 of record JADLDL010000035.1, read on the forward strand.
CGACTTTCGAGGCGAGTTGTTCCAACACCACCACAAGGATCTCCAGGGTAACAACGATTTGTTGTGCCTGAGCCGCCCCGATGTGATCGAAGCCATCCACCGGGCCTATCTGGATGCCGGCGCCGATATTATTGAAACCAATACGTTCAACGCCAATTCCATTTCGCAAGCCGACTACGATACCCAGGCACACGCCTACGCCATCAACCTGGCGGCGGCGCAG
>JADLDL010000036.1 GCA_020846655.1 Saprospiraceae bacterium
CCTACACCGGCAACGGCGGCATCACCTGGCTGCACCGCTGGGCGATCACCCGCAAAGTGGACAAGTCGTTTTTTGCCGGCGAGCCGGCCTGCCCGGAGTTTGTGATGGAGTTGGCGGGCATGCGGGAATAAAATAGTTTGCTATTTTCGAGGCTTAAAAACAAACACCCGCTTGTCATGAATTCTATCGACAAAATCTTCGCCAACAACGAAAAATGGATCGCCGGCAAACTGTCGCTCGACCCCCACTACTTTGAAAACCTCAGCAAGGGCCAAAGCCCTGAGTTTTTGTACATCGGTTGTTCCGACAGCCGCGTGACCGCCGAAGACCTCATGGGCGTGCAGCCCGGCGAGGTGTTTATCCACCGCAACATCGCCAACATGGTCGTCAGCATCGACCTCAACATGATGAGCGTAATCAACTACGCCGTCCGACACCTGAAGGTCAAACACATCGTCTTGTGCGGCCACTATTCCTGCGGCGGCATCAAAGCGGCCATGCAACCCGCCGATATGGGCATCCTCAACCCCTGGCTCCGCAACATCCGCGACGTGTACCGCCTGCACAAGGACGAACTCAACGCCATTTCCGAAGAACAGGCCCGATACGACCGGCTGGTCGAACTGAACGTGCAGGAACAATGCATCAACCTGATTAAAACAGCCGCCGTGCAACAGGCCCACCGCGAACGCGGCCTGCTGGTACACGGCTGGGTATTTGATATCCATTCCGGCCGGCTTATCGATTTGAAAATTGATTTTCCTGAAATACTCAAGCATATCATGGAGATTTACCGGCTCGATTGAGGCGTCCCGGGCGGCAGCTTGTTGCCCCCCTGAACGTTGAGGCTGCTGTTGGCCGAAAATGTCCGTTTTATGTCCTGTATAGTTGGCCGGATCGCGCCACCTTTGCAGCACACAACACATTTAGGCTCGTGACCAACATCGTTTTTCTGGTATTGCCCAACGTACACCTGCTCGACCTGGCCGGCGCCGACCAGGTGTTTTTAGAAGCCATCGACTACGGCGCCGAACTCCGGGTACACTATTGCTCCACAGTGGCAGCACCCGCTACGTCTTCGGGCCTGCCCATGGGCAACTTGCTCCATTTCAGGGAAATACAAGTGCAAGCCGGCGATTTTATCCTGATTCCCGGCGCCGATTTGCACTACCTCATGTCCACCAGCGTCGGGGCCGAACGCGAGTTGTTTGACTGGCTCCGGCAGGCACACCGCAACCGGGTCCGGCTGGCTTCCATCTGTACCGGCGCTTTTTTGCTGGGCCGGGCAGGTCTGCTCGACCACAAAAAGTGCACCACGCACTGGAAACGAACCGCCGAACTGAAAGCCCATTTTCCCAAAGCCAAAGTGGCCGAAAATATCCTGTACGCCGAAGACGAGGGCATCTACACCAGCGCCGGCGTGGCTGCGGGCATCGACCTGGCCCTCCACATCCTCAGCACACTGAAAGACGAATTTTTTGCCTATCAAATCGCCCGCGAACTGGTGGTGTACACCCGCCGGGCCGGCACCGACGCCCAGGAAAGTATTTTCCTGAGCTACCGAAACCACCTCCACACGGGCATTCACAAGGTGCAGGACTGGCTCCAGGATAACCTCCACCAAAAAGCCACCCTCGACGACCTGGCCGATGTGGCTTGCATGACGACCCGCACCCTCACGCGCGTGTTCCGCAAGGAAACCGGCATCACCGTCAACGACTACATCACGCTGCTGCGCCAGGAAAAAATCAGGGCCCTCCGGAAAAACCCGGACCTGTCAAAAGCCCAGATTGCCCGGCACTGCGGCCTGGTCAGCGAACGCCAAATCAGTCGGCTGATGAAAGCGGGCCTTTAATTTTTTCAACCCATGACCCTTCGCAACACGTACCAAACCCGGCCGGTGCGCTTCCTCACACGGCCAACACCATTCACTCAACATAAAATCCATACGCATGAAACGAAGCGATATTCACCCGATGCCCGAGTACTTCGACCGCTACATCAACCAGGTGGACGACATCGAGCTGGCCGATGCTCTGCAGCAAAGCATCCTGGAAATTGAACAATTCCCCCTCGACCGCTGGCGGGCCCTGGGCGACACCGTCTACGCCCCCGGTAAGTGGACCGTCAGAGACATTCTCCAACACCTGATCGATACCGAACGGGTATTTGCCTATCGGGCCCTGAGTTTTGCCCGTGGCGAAACGGCCCGCCTGCCCAGCTACGACGAAGATACGTTTGCGCAATCAGCCCTGGCCAATCGGCGGGAACTGGAAGATCTGGTCGCCGAATTGCTGCTGTCGCGCCGCTCCTTCGAGGCCATGTACCGGTCTTTTGACCCTGAGATGCTGCAACGGACCGGCCTCTCGTTCAAAGGCACGTACTCGGTGCTGTCGATCGGTTTTGTCATTCCCGGTCACCAGCGCCACCACCTGAACATACTGGAAGAGCGGTACTATCCGCTGCTGTAAGGCGCGCCAGTGCCTGCGGTTTGTCTGCACTGCGACAGCCGCGTCGCTTATCGACACCTGCCGGCACGTTCTGCCGGTTTAGCCTGCACCTTTGCAACCCGCGTTCGCCGGGTATGCCGGGGTGCAGGTTTTTTTATGATAGCTCCGCAAAACCAGGTTACTTCGCCAATGCGTAGATATGTTCCGACGCAAAACAACAGAACCAACTATGAAAATCGTCATCATCGGCAATGGTATCGCAGGCACCAACGCCGCCCGGTTTATCCGCAAACGCAGCGAACACGAGATTGTCCTGATCTCGGACGAGAGCTGGCAGCCGTTTTCCCGGACGGCCCTTATGTATATCTACATGGGCCATCTCAAGACCGAACACACCTACTTGTATGAAGATTGGTTTTGGGCAAAAAACCGCATTGAGCGGGTGTTCGGCCGGGTAAACCGCCTGGATGTGCAGGCCCGGCGCCTGTGGCTGAACGACGGCGCGGAACTCTCGTACGACAAACTGATTATCGCCACCGGCTCGCTACCCAACAAATTGGGCTGGCCGGGCCAGGACCTGGCGGGGGTGCAAGGCCTGTACCACTTGCAAGACCTGGCCGGCATGGAACGCCACAGCCCGGGTTTGCAGCGCGCCGTGGTGGTGGGCGGCGGTCTGATCGGCATTGAAATGGCCGAAATGTTTCACGCCCGCCACATCCCGGTGACGCTGTTGGTCCGGGAAAAAAGTTTTTGGGGTAATGTGTTGCCGGCCGAAGAAAGCGAAATGATCAACCGCCACCTGCGCGAACACGGTATCGACCTGCGTCTTGGCGCCGAATTGCAGTCCATTGTCGACAATGGCAGGGGGGGGGCAGGCGCCGTGCTGACCAAGGAGGGCGAGCGCATCGACTGCGGATTTGTGGGTCTGACCGTAGGCGTCAGCCCCAACGTCGGGTTTTTGCGCGACAGCGGCATCGAACTCGGGCGCGGCGTGCTGGTCGACGCTTATTTGTGTACGTCCGACCCGCACGTGTTTGCCATCGGCGATTGTGCCGAACTCCGCCAGCCGGCCGCCGGCCGCCGGCCCATCGAAGCCATCTGGTACACCGGCCGTATGATGGGCCAAACCGTGGCGGCGACGATTTGTGGTGAAAAAACGGCCTACCAGCCCCGGTTGTGGTTCAACTCCGCCAAGTTTTTCGATATCGAATACCAGGTCTACGGCGATGTTCCCGCCCGCCTGCCGGCCACGGTGAGCAGTTTGTACTGGGAGCACCCGGCGGGCAAAAAAGCCGTGCGAATCAATTTTGATACGGCAACAAAAGCCGTTACTGGGTTCAACCTGATGGGCATCCGATACCGGCACGAGGTCTGTGAAAAATGGATCCTCGACGGCGCACCCATCGAGACCGTGTTGCAACAGCTGTCGCTGGCCAATTTTGATCCGGAGTTTTTTTCAGAACAGGAAAAACAAATCGTCGGGCAGTACAATGCCCGGCAGGGCACCCATCTTCAACTTCAATCCGCCCGAAAACTCGACCTGGTCCGGCGTTTTTTGATTTCTAAATCCTCCATTTGAACACGATGAATACGCAAACCGTACCTAGCCTGTCGCTGGCCAATCCGCACCCGCCGGGCGCAACACTCCAACAAAAAATCGCCCTGGCTTTGGTGGGCATCGGCTTGCTGATCCTGCTGCTGAGTTGGGCGGGGCAGGCGAGCTGGCAGCCTTTGCTGTCCTTTGTTTTGTCTTTTTCCCTGATCACTGCGGGTGGCCTTTGGTATGCCCGCGACATCTACCGGGGCCTGCCCGAAGGGATCAAAAACAACGGCGTGATGTTTCGGAGCCTCAGCAACCGGGGTATCGCCGGTTGGATCACCGGCGTGATGATCACCGGGTTTTACACCTGCCTGTATTGGTATCCCGAGTGGTTGCGCGGACTGATCCAGCTATTCGACCCCTTTAGTCGGGCGCTGCGGGGCCTGGCTGCCGACCAATGGTTTGTGTACGGCAGTTTTTACACCTTTGCCGTGCTGCTGATGGGGCTGAAATTTATGCTCAAATACCGGCACAACCGCTACCAGATCATCCGCACAGTGTCGGTGATGTTTTTTCAGTTGATCTTTAGTTTTCTGCTGCCGGCCTGGATGCAGCTCCTGCACCAGCCTGATTTTTATTTTTCCTACTTCTGGCCGCTCAAAGCGGAATACTTGTTTCCGGATAAAATCGCTTACCTCACCGGCAATTATGCCCACCTGGGCGTGTTTCTGGTATTTTGGGGCGCGGTGATGAGTTTTGTGGCCGTGCCCGTGCTGACGTATTTTTATGGCAAACGCTGGTATTGCTCCTGGGTATGTGGTTGTGGCGCCCTGGCCGAAACGGCCGGCGATCCGTTTCGCACGCTTTCCGACAAATCGCTGCGTGCCTGGAAAATCGAGCGTTGGCTGATCCACAGTGTTCTGGTGTTTATCGTCCTCACGACCGTTTTACTCTGGCTCAATTCCTGGAAACAAGGCGCGGTGCTGGGGCAGTTTTCCCAGGCCTTTTCCAAAACCTACGGGTTTTTGATCGGCTCCATGTTTGCTGGCGTGGTAGGCACGGGCTTCTACCCGATCCTGGGCAACCGGGGCTGGTGCCGCTTCGGCTGCCCGCAGGCGGCTATTTTAGGCTTGTTTCAAAAATATTTTTCGCGGTTTCGCATCACGACCAACGGCGGGCAGTGTATTTCCTGCGGCAACTGCTCGACCTATTGCGAAATGGGGATCGATGTTAAAGCCTATGCGCAACGCGGGCAGGACATCGTGCGGGCCAGTTGTGTGGGCTGTGGCATTTTTTCGGCCGTGTGTCCGCGCGGGGTGCTGCGCCTGGAAAACGGCTCGATCGATATTTCGGAGCGGGGTGCTGAGCTACGACTGTAGGGCGAATTTTCAATTCGCCTGCTCTACGAATTGTAAAGCGAATTTTCAATTCGCCCACTCTACGCGCGTAGAATGGGCGAATTGAAAATTCGCCCTACATTATTGAAATACGCGGACGTAGTCCACGATCATGCGTTGCGGAAAGTTGGTAGACCCATCCGGGCTGCCGGGCCAGTTGCCACCCACGGCCACATTGAAAATAAAGAAGAAATCCTGGTTGAACGGATATGTTGCAGGAGCAATGGAAGCGGCGGTGACTTCGTAAAACTGCACATCATCGACCAGCCATTGGATTTTATCCTGCGCCCAAACAATGGAAAACACGTGGAACGCGTCGCTGAACTTGGCTGTGCCGGAAAGCGCCGTATTGCTTCCTTTTTGCTGATGCTGTCCGGACGACGGGCCGTAGTGTACCGTGCCGTGCACGCGGTTGGGCTGATGCCCGACCAGTTCCATGATGTCAATTTCGCCACAGGCGGGCCAACCGGCCGTGCTGATGTTGCCGCCCAGCATCCAAAGTGCCGGCCAGATGCCCTGGCCTTCGGGCAGCGCCGCCCGAATATCGATGCGTCCGAATTTGAATTCCTTTTTGCCTTTCGTAATCAGGCGGGACGAGGTGTAGGCTGCCGACGAGAAGTTTTCCTTCCGGGCTTCGATGATGAGTTTGCCTTCGGCAAAAAAGGTGTTTTCCGGCCGGTAGTACTGGAGTTCGTTGTTGCCCCAGCCGCCGGCGCCGGTTTCGAAGGTCCACGCGGCGGGGTCCAGGGTGTTGTTTTCAAATTCGTCGCGCCACACGAGCGTTTTGCCGGCATAGGTTTCGGGGGTGCTGTAGCCGGTCGCCGGGATGTTGAACGGGTTGTCGGCATCGTCGTTTTGGAGCGTGCCGGTAGCGCGGTCGCGGGCCAGGGTGGCGTTCACGGGGTTGAGCAGCAAGACCTGAAAGGTTTCGTCGGGCTCTTTCACGTCGTCGGCCGAGATAGGCACGACGATGGTTTTGGCAGTTTCTCCGGCGCTAAACACCAGGGCGCCATCGGTTTTGCCGGTAAAGTCCGAGCCCGATTTGGCCGTGCCGTCGAGGGTCGCGTAATTGACCAGCACGTTGGTAGCCGAAGCGGCAGACAGCGTTACGTTGAAAGAAATAGCCGTTTGGCTTTCCGAAACCGTCGCATCGGTGATCGACAGGGTGGGGGCCGGACTTGGCTCTGGCTCAGGGTCTTTTCCACAAGCAAAAAGGGCTAGCGAAAGCGTGAGCAGGGCAGCACTATGTTTGGCAAGCATCATGTGTTTTTGCATTTTAAAATGAATAAACCCGTACGTAATCTACTTCCATACGTTTGGGCCAGATGGTTTCATCGACGCCTTTCATGCCGCCCCAGTTGCCGCCTACGGCGAAATTCAGGATCACATGAAAACGCTGATCGAAGGGCCATTCGTTGGCGGATTGCTGTCGGTTCAAAAAACTGTGGTATTTCACATCGTCCACAAAATAATCAATCCGGTCCGGATGCCACTCCACAGCGTACACGTGAAATTTGTTTTCCGCATCGGGCAGGTAAAAGCCACGGGTGCTTTGCGTGCGCTTGATGTGGTTGAAGGTCTCGGTATGTGCCGAGCCATACACGGAATCGGGCACTACGCCGATGTGCTCCAGGATGTCAATTTCGCCGCTGCGGGGCCAATGGCCGTAGGCCCAGTCGGTGGGCAGCATCCAAAAAGCCGGCCAAGTGCCGCGGCCGCTGGGGCATTTCAGCCGGGCTTCGATGCGGCCGTAGGTCCAATCGCCCTTGTGCCTGGACACCAGGCGGGCCGAGGTGTAGGCGGAGCCCTGCCAGGGCTCGCGCCGGGCCTCAATCAGGAGTACGCCGTTTTCGATGCGGGCATTTTCGGCCCGGCGGTTGGTGTAAAATTGGAGCTCGTTGTTGCCCCAGCCACACACATCCGGGCAGCCGGTGCCCTGGTCGTAGCCCCACTTGAGGCTATCGGGCAGTCCGGCGGTGTTGAATTCGTCGCTCCACACCAGTTTTCGCTCCGGCGCGGCAGCCGTCTTTTCCGGCAAGGCACATTTCTGCGCCAGGCCGGAAAGCGAAAAAAAGAAGAGTACTTTTATCACCAACTGCATACTCAATTTTTTACCAGGGTAAATTCAAACCAGCCCGTGCCGTTCAGGATTTTGCTTCGGAGCACGAGCTCGGTGTCGCTCAGTTTGGCGATATCGTACACCGGCCCCGAATCCCAGGTGCCGATAAATGCGCCGGTGGGCAGCACAATCTGATCCACACCCATATCGCCGGTACCTTTGGAAACAAACCACGTCAGATCGGTCGGTGGCGTAAACGGGACGGCAGCGTAACCGTTCCAGGGGTCGATAGTCTGGCCGTTGTTTTCATACTGGAAATGCGAGCCGTCGAAGTAAAAACAAAAGCGATCGTCGTACTGCGCATCCTGCAAGCCGTTGACCGGCGACTTGTACCACTCCGAAGAGCCTGGCACCGGTCCGACCACGATAGCGTTGGCAGCGCGGGTAAAGGTCCAGCATTTGCCCGAAGGGCCGCAATCGCCGGTCAGCAAGCCCAGTTGCGGGTCGCATTGCGCAGTGGCATCCTGCTCGATTTTGACAACCTTGGTACTTTGCGAAACCCCGCCGCCGCCCTGGCCGGCAGCAAACAAGCTGAGGGTATAGTCGCCGGCTTTGGGGTAAAAAATGGTGTCTGTGGCGCGTTTGGATTTGGCAGGGATGCCGCCGGGAAAATCCCAGGTCCGGTCAAAAAAGCCGCTAGACAGGTCTGTGACCACTACGCGGTTGGGGTCCGAGGCCAGTATTTCCATGGAAAACACGGGTGCGGCCGGTTGCCCCGGCAGGTCGATATCATTTTCCTCATACGGCGTGCAGGCCAGGTAGGCCGACAGCACCAGCAGGAACGGAAGTATTTTTTTCATCCTGAAAGGTATTGTGTAGTTGAATTAATAACCGGGATTTTGGGTGATGGCGCCGTTGGTCGCCTGAATTTGCGATTGCGGGACCGGGAAAACGCGGTGCGTTGCATCCGAGTACCCCAGCGGGCCCAGCACACTTTGTGCCCGGCCGGTGCGCACCAGGTCGAAAAAGCGGTGCCCTTCGAGCCCCAGTTCGAGGCGGCGTTCGCGGTAAATGGCTTCCAGCAAGGCCGGCCCGCTGGCGCTGATGTTGGGCAGGATATTGCTGTTGGTGCCGCGGGCCCGGGCGCGCACCTTGTTGAGGGAGCTACGGGCGGCGGCCTCATTGTTGTTTTGCGCAGCGGCTTCGGCGTGCATCAGCAACACATCGGCAAAACGAATCACCCGGTCGTTGGAACCGCCGTTGGGGTTCGGGTCGCCGAAGGGCGCTTCCTCACTTTTGTTGTTGAAATTTTTCTTCGGGTAATACGGCTGCTGGAAGCCGCCCGTGGCATCGAGTGTGAAAATGCCGCGGTCGCCCATGGCGTCGCCTACCCGGAAAACCGTGCTTTTAAGCCGGGGGTCTTCTACGCCTTCCTTGAAAAATTCTTGCACGAAATCTTCGGTGGGCAGGTTGAAACCATAACCTTCAAACTGGCCGCGGGCACGCTGGAAGACGTTGGTAAAGGTGCCTTCGTTGGCGTTGTTTTTGCCCCAGTTGCCGCCCGAGGCGTTCATGTACTGGATTTCAAACACCGACTCGGCGTTGTTCTCGCCGGCCAGGGTAAAAATGCTGCCGTAGTCGTTCACCAACTGGTATTCGTTGGATTGAATAATTTCATCTGCCAGGCTTTCGGCCTCGGCCCAGCGCTGTTGCCAGAGATAACTTTTCACCAGCAAGGCCTGTGCAGCGCCCCGGGTGATGCGGCCGAGGTCGGCGGCGGCATATCCGCTGCGCAGGGGCAGATCGGGAGCGGCGGCTTTCAGGTCGTTTTCAATGAAGGCCCATACCTGGGAGGCCTCGGCCCGCGGCAGGTTGTATTCGCTGGGCGCCAACACGCGATCGGCCAGCGGCACGCCGCCAAACATCGTCACCAGGTTGTAATAAAACCAGGCGCGGATGAAGCGGGCTTCGCCGAGGAGCCGGCTTTTCAGGGCTGCATCCATCTCGATGCCGGGCACTTTTTGGAGCACCACGTTGGCCCGGTAAATGCCTTCGTAGTCGGCCGCCCATTCGCTTTCCAGGTTGTCGGTGTTGGCCGGGCCGCGGAAGGTTTCGAGTTGGAGCAGTTCATTGGCATCGTTGTCGCCGGAGCCGCCTTTTGTGGCGTCGTCCGACATGATGTCGCCCCAGATCCAGCGGAAATGCCCGCCGGGCGACAACTCAAATTGCAGGGGGGCATACGCAGCATTCACAGCGGCAATGGCATCTTCGGCCGTGCGGTAAAAGTTTTCTTCCGTCGTGCCCACCAGTGGTTTGCGCTCCAGAAAGTCTTTTTGGCAGGCGTTTGCGAGTACGCCGGTACCAAAGAGTATGAGTAAGCAATATTTTTTCATGTTCATTGATTTACAATAAATTAGAGCAGACAGCCTGGTTTTTTTTAAAAAATCACGTTTACACCGCCCAGCCAAACGCGTGCTTGTGGGTAAAAACCGCGGTCGATACCGGCATTTAGCGCACCGCCATAGGCCCCGATTTCGGGGTCCATGCCCGAATATTGGGTGAAGGTGAACAGGTTCTGCGCCGAGACGTACAGGCGGAATTTTTCAAATTTAATTTTTTGCAACAAAGATTTGGGGAGGGAATAGCCCAGTTGCACGTTTTTGAGCCGGATGTAGGAGCCGTCTTCCACAAAACGGTCGCTTACGCGGGCGTTTTGGTTGGGGTCGAGCAGGTTGACGCGGGGCTCGAAATCGGAGCTGCCTTCGCCGGTCCAGCGGTTCAGCACCGATACCGGGCGGTTGACGTAACTAAAATCATAGCGCACGGTAGCGTTGTAAATGTCATTGCCCTGGCTGCCTTGCAGGAAAAGGCCCAGGTCGAAGCCCTTGAATTCCAGGTCCAGTGTAGCGCCGTAGGTAAATTTGGGAGCAGGGTTGCCGATGTACGTTTGGTCCTCGGCGGTGATCTGGCCGTCGCGGTTCAGGTCTTTGAAACGGATATCGCCCGGCGCCGTGTTTTCATTTTGAAAAGCAGCGGCTTCTACTTCCTGCTGGTTTTGGAAAATACCATCGGTTACGTAGCCGAAAAACGAACCAATTGGCTGGCCAACTTCTGTTTTGGTCACGTCGGAGTTGCCCGACTGCACCCGGCCGGCGTACACCGGCTCACCGCCTTCGCCCAGGCTGGTGACTTTGTTTTTCACAAAAGCGATGTTCCCGCCCAGGCTGTACTTGAGGGCCCGGTCGCGGTTGCGGTAGTTCAGGGCAAGTTCCAAGCCTCGGTTTTCGACACTGGCTACGTTGCGCACGGGTGCCGCCGTACCGGCTGTGAGTGGCACCGGCGCGGCATACAGCATGCCGGAGGTGTTTTTTTGGTAGACATCGCCGGTGAAGCCGAGGCGGCCGTTGAAGAGCTCGGCGTCGATACCCAGGTCGGTTTGGGTGATGGTTTCCCAGCGCAGGTCGGGGTTGGCGGCGGTGAGGGCCACGCTGCCGTTGGTGATTACCTGCCCGGGACCGAAAGTGTAGTTCTGACCGGAGTAGACGACGGTAGTGAAGTCGTAGTTGCCGAATTTATCGTTGCCGTTTTGTCCCCAGGAGGCGCGGATTTTCAGGAAATTCACCAGGTTGGAGCGCCAGAAATCCTCGTGGCTCAGGATCCAGCCAGCCGACACGGAGGGAAAATACCCGTAGCGGTTGTTGGCGCCGAAGCGCGAGGAGCCGTCGGCGCGGAAGGCTGCGCTGAACAAATATTTGTCGGCAAAAGCATAATTGGCTTTGCCAAAAAACGACTGCAAGGCCGATTCTTCGGCGCCACCATAGGCGCTTTGCGAGGCGATGGGGTCGATGGTGTTGGAAATAAAGGCGTCTTTGGGGTCGTTGGACGGCAGGTTGGTGTTGGCGCCGCCGTTGTACTCGTGGTAGTTTTCGAGCACCGAAGTGCCGGCCACCAGCGTCAGGTCGTGTTGATCGCCATAGTTGCGGTGCCAGCTCAGCACATTTTCCCACTGCCAGTTTTTCCAGGTGTTGTTGTTGACCACCACCGAGTTGACGAGCCGTTTCTCGCCACCGGGGGCGTCGCTCAGCACGGGGTCGTTGCTCAGGTCGAAGCGCGGGAAAAAGATGTTTTGGTGCGCAAAGGTCGCGTCGATGCTGTAGGAAGAGCGGAAGGTAAGGTTGTTCGAGAATTGGAGCTCGGCAAACACATTGCCCACCACGCGGTCCGAATGCCAGCGGTCATGGGTTTGCTCGATGGCATTGAGCGGGTTGGTGATGTCGGTGTCGGCGTAGCGCGAGTAGGCATAGGTGCCATTGGCTTTGCGGAGCGGCGTGACGGGGTCCATGTTGAGGGCCCGGACGAGCGGCGTGACGAACTCGTTGTTTTCGGGCAGGCCGTTGCGCGTAAGCGAGGTAAAGCCGAGGTTGGTGCCGAGAGTCAGCCATTTTTTTACTTCCTGCGTGCCGTTGGCCCGCACGGTGTAACGCCGGAAACCGGATTTTTCGCCGCCTACGATGCCGTTTTGGTCAAATACATTGCCCGACAGCGTATAGGTGCTTTTTTCGGAACCGCCGGTAAAACTGAGTTGGTGGTTCGACATGGGTGCGTCCTGGAAAATAGCGCCCAACCAGTCGGTGCCTGCACCGAGGGCGTCGGGGTTGGCAAATTCGGGCAAGGGCGTTTGGCCGGCAGCCACATGTGCCTCGTTGGACAGGATGGCATACTCGCGGGCCGAAAGCAGGTTGGCTGTTTTCCAGGTGTTTTGCACCCCGAAGTAGGCATCATAGCCGATTTTGCCGACCTGGTTTTTTTTGCCGGTTTTGGTGGTGATGAGCACCACACCGTTGGCGCCCCGGGCGCCGTAAATGGCTGCCGAAGCAGCGTCTTTCAGCACGTTCAGGCTTTCGATGTCGTTGGGGTTGAGAAAGTCCAGCCCGTCGACGGGCACCCCGTCAACGATGTACAGCGGGTCGGAGTTGTTGATCGTGCCGGTACCGCGCACGCGCACGGTGAGGGTGCTGCCCGGCGAGCCGCTGTTCTGCGTCACGGTAACGCCCGCCGTACGCCCCTGAAGGGCTTGTTCGGTGCGCAGGATAGGCAGTTCAGCAATGTCATCGCTGGTGATGGTCGATACCGAGCCGCTGATGCTGCTTCGTTTTTGTGAGCCATAGCCCACCACGACCACTTCGTCCAGCACGGCATCGCTTTCCGCCAGGCTGATATTGATCTCGCGTTGTTGGCCAACGGTAACTTCCTGGGCGGTATAGCCGGTGTAGGAAATTGCCAGCACCGATGTTTCACTCGGTACTGATAGCCGGAACCGGCCATCCAGGTCGGTCATGGCGCCTTGGGTGGTGCCTTTTACGGCCACAGTGGCGCCGATAAGTGCCTGCCCGTCGGCAGCGCCCGTGATGCGGCCGCTCAGGCTGATCTGGGCACTGGCGCTCAGGCTGAGCAGCAGAAAAAGAAATGCGTTAAAAATTCTCATGGTGTTGCTTAGTTAATGGAGGTACGGGTGCTGCCGGTTGGCGGCACCCGTACGCAAGGGTCTCCTTAATTTTGTTTCACAAATCGCGCACTGGCAGCCTTGTCGGTGCTGCTCACCAGCATCACGTACAAACCGGCTTGAAGCCCGCTCACAGACAGTTCGTGCCGATCCGTCAGGTCGCTGCGGGTTTCGGTGTACACTATTTTGCCGGCGGCATCAAAAATCCGGATAGATACGGCGCCTTTTACGGCTGTGGCAAAGCCGAGTTGGAGGGCATCGGTGGTGACGGTGGGTTGCAGCGTCAGCCAGCCGCTGCTGAGCGGCAGGTTGTTGGTGCCGAGGGTACAATCGGTGTTGGTGGCGCAGGATGCGAAGCAAGTGTTGATGACAGTATCCTGTTGTACGGCAGAAAGCCAGCGGTCGTTGTAGTTGGTCGGTACGGCACAGGGCTGGCCTTCGATATTTTCCTTGCAGGAGTAGTCGGGGCAGGCGCCGTTGGCAAAATCGTAGAAGGTGGAGTAGCCGCGTTGGCGTTCGATCTGGATGCTGAATACGCCGTCGCCGTCGGGGTCGGTCATTTTAAAACGCCCGCCGGGAGGGCCAAAATCGCCGCCGCCAGCCAGGTAAACACCGCCGGGGTCGGGTGTGAGGCCGTTCATGCCGAGGTTGACGGCAATTTGCACGGCATCGCCGCAGGCGTAGCAGGAATTGAAACAAACCGGACCGACGGTCGAATTGCCGGAGAGTACCAGTTTTCGGTTGGTAAACACGTTGGCGCCATCGACAGTGGTGTTGGTACAGGTAGAGGTGGCGGCCAACTCTTCTTGCTTCGCCCAATTGTCGAGCGTGAATTTGTACTCGTACAAACCGACGGGGAGTTTCAGGGTGGCTTCATAAATTTTATCACCATCGGCATCGAGCAGTTCGTTGCCATCGCCCGACCAGTTGTTGAAGGAGCCGCTGACGTAGGCCTTGGTGAAGGTGCCGGCGAACTTGCTCATGTCCAGTTTGAAGCTCACGTCGGCCGTCGGAATGGCGCCGCTGGTGCAGACCTGGATGTCGTCGATGTAATACACCTGTTCGATACTCGGGCTGGTGCCGAAATCGGCAAACAATACGACCCGCTTGTATACGTGTCCGGCGGCGGGCTTATTGGGCAGTTCGATACTGGGCAAAGCGGGGTCGAAACTCAGTTCCACCCATTGGTTGACCACGGTGTTGGGCACCGTGACAACCCAATTGTCGCCGCCGTCGGGCGAGTCTTCGAGTTTGAGGGTGAGGTTGCCCGGGTGGTCGGTGTGAAATTTCACCTTGATTTGGCTACCGGCGCTCAACACTACGTTGGTGACGGGGTTGGGATCGGTATAGGCGCCGGCCCAGGTTTGGGAGCCGGCGGGTTTTTTAAACTGCAGCACATTGGCGCTGGTATTGATGCCCGAGGGGTTGGGGTTGGCGATGCTGGTAGTGAATTGCCCTTCGAGGGTGCTGCCAAAATAACTCAGGGGCGTGCTGGTGGCCTGCGATTCGTAGTCCAGAATGGTGGTGCAGGTAATGACCTGTTCCACTTTGATGTTGTCGATATAGTATACCTGAGCGGCAGTCGGGCTGGTACCGAAGTCCGTAAACAAGGTCACGGTGTTGTAAATATGCCCGGCGGCGGGTTTGTTGGGCAGTTCTATGCTGGGGATTGTGACGTCGAAGGTGAGCACTTCCCACTCGTTGACTTTGGTGTTGGCCACGGTTTGTACCCAGTTGTCGCCGCCATCGGCCGAGTTTTCCAGTTTCAGAGCGAGGTTGCCGATGTGGTCAAAGTGAACAGCCACGCTGATCTTGGTGCTGGACACCACGTTGACCGGGGTAGAGGGGTTGGGGTTAGAAAAAGCACCGGCCCAGGTCTGAGCGCCGGCGGGTTTTTTGAATTCCAGCACGTTGGCGCTGGTGTTGGCGCCGCTGGCATTCGGGTTGGCGATGACGCTGGTCAACTGGCCTTCGAGCGAGGAGCCAAAGTATTGAAAATTGGTGCTGGTGCCCGCAGCCTCAAAGTCGAGGATGGTTTGGGCGGAAGTGGAAAAAGCGCCTATACCCAGCAGGATAAAGAGCAGGAGTAGTGATCGAGTCATATCGAGCAGTAGATTTTAGAAAATGAAATTTTATTTGGCGAGTTTGATTGCCAATGCAGCAAAGTTGGGCAAAGGCCTCGGCTTGGGAATCATTTTACGGTACAACACCAATACGCAGGGGGTACGACATGACTACGACATGGCCTTTTTTGGTAAAAAAAATCCAAAGGCCGCTTATTGCTGTTTCCCTGGCTGACACTGTCTGGCAAAACCAGTATTTTCACGACCTTTCGCCGATTATTTTGAAAAAACTACTTTACTTTTTCTGCGTTTTGGCGGGCCATTGTGTAGCCCAAACCGGCAACCTGGGGCTGCCGCCGGTTACAAATTTTCCCAAAACGAGCTACCGGGCCGGCACACAAAACTGGGACATTGCGCAAGACGCCCAGGGGCGAATGTTGTTTGCCAACAATGAAGGCCTGCTCCTGTTTGACGGTACCCGCTGGCAGCGTTTCCCGATCGGAAACGGCACCTGCGTGCGCTCCGTGGCCGTGGGCCCCGGTGGAAAAATCTACGTCGGAGGGCAGGGAGAGATCGGTTTCTTCAGTCCGGATGCCCGGGGCCGGCTGCAGTACCAATCGCTAAACCAGCTGGTGCCGGCAGAAAACCGGCAATTTACCGACGTCTGGGACATTGCGGTGTCGCCGGAGGGCGCCGTGTGTTTTCGGAGTGCCGAATGGCTCTTGCAATATAAAAATGAAAAAATACGCGCCTTTTCCAGCGGCGGTAACCTTTGGTTCCTGGGCAAAACCAGCGGCGGAAAACTACTGATCCAGGATTCGAACAACGGCCTGATGTGGTTTGACGGCGATCATTTTTCGCTCCTCACGCCCGGCGCCAAACCTGCGAGCCTCGTGACGGCCTTGCTGCCGCTGGGCCCCGACAGCACCTTGGTCACCACCCTGAAAAACGGTATTTTTTTATTGGCCAAGGATCAGTTTTTGCCCTGGACGACGCCGATTGACCCGTATTTGAAAGAAAAACGAATCTACCACGCGGCCCGTACGCCCGGCGGCGACCTGGCCCTCGGCACCTCGCTCGGTGGCCTGGTGGTGCTCGGGACCGACCGACGCCCCTTGCAGTGGCTTCAAAAAAGTGAAGGCCTGCTCACGGCCAACGTGCTGTCGGTTTTTTGCGACCGGGCCCGCAACCTCTGGCTGGGCTTGGACAACGGCATCTCGGAGGTGGAAATCAACTCGCCGTTTTACCGTATTTTCCCCGACGGCAGCCTCGAGGGTACGGGCTATGCCGCACGGGTGTTTCAACAAAAATTATACCTGGGTACTTCCAACGGCTTGTTTTACAAACCCTTTGGCGCCTATGCCAACCCTTTTCAACACGAAAATTTTAACCTCGTACAAGGCACGACGGGGCAGGTTTGGAGTTTGGACGAAGTCGGGGGGCAATTGTTGCCCGGGCACCACGAAGGCCCGCTCCGCGTCGACAAGGACCGGGCCAACCCATTGGTCAATATTCCGGGCGCCTGGCGTTTTGTGCCGATCAACGATACCGCCATGGTGGCCGGCCAGTACGATGGGCTTACGTTGTTCACCCGACCGCCCGGCGGCGCCTGGCAATTCCGGCGGCGCCTGGCGGGTTTGAACGAGTCGTGCCGGGTGATGGTGCGCGAAAAGGACGGCACGCTGTGGGTCTCGCACCCGTACCGGGGTGTTTTCCGGGTGCGGATCCGGGACAACTTCCGCGACCTGGAGGTGCGCTTGCTGGGCGAGCAGGACGGGCTGCCATCTAATTTGAACAACTACGTTTTCGAGATCGACGGCACCATGCTGGTGGCTGCCGAGCGCGGCATTTTTCGTTTCGATGCGCCCAGCGGGCGCTTTGTAGCCCATCCGGGTTTCGACGGGCGGATGGGCGGCAGCGGCCGCACCCGTTTTTTGGGCCAGGACCAGCGCGGCAATGTTTGGTTTTGCAAAGGCGAAGACACCGGCGTGCTCTGGATCGAGGACGGCACCCTGGAGAAAAAAATCAGGCGGCAAGTGTTTCCACAACTGGCCGGCCAACTGGTCGGCGGCTTCGAGCATATTTCGCCGGTGGATGCGCACAACGTTTTTTTTGGCGCCGAAAAGGGCTTTTTGCACCTCGATCCCGAACGCCTCCGGCAGCTCGATACCAGCCTGAACGTGCTGATCAGCAATGTTTTTTTGACCAACAGCGGCGATAGTTTGCTGGCGGCCGGCTATTCGGACATCGAGCAGCTCGGGTTGCCATACCGCCTGAACAGCCTCCGATTTGCTTTTTCGGCGCCGGTGTACGGCGCGGCGCGGCGGGTGCAGTACAGCTGCCGGCTCGAAGGCCTGGAGAAAAACTGGTCGGCCTGGAGCGAAAAAACCGAGCGGGAATTTCCGCACCTGGGCGCCGGCGACTATGTATTTTGGGTAAAAGCCCGCAATGAATTTGGGGTGGAAAGCGCCGCGCAGCGCTTTGTTTTCGTTGTGCATCCGCCCTGGTACGCCAGCACCTGGGCCTGGCTGCTCTACGCCGCACTGCTGGCCTTGGGGCTCCGGGCGCTATTTCGGCGGCAAAAACGGCGTTTTGAAACCGAAAAAGCCAGCCTTACCACCGAGCATCGCCTCCAAACCGAGGCCCAGCAACGCCTGGTGGAACAAACCGAGCAGGAACTGGTGCGGCTGCAAAATGAAAAACTCGCCTCGGAAGTGGCGCACAAAAACCAGGAACTGGCCCTCGCCACCCTGCACCTGGTGCAAAAAGGCGAAATCCTGAGTAGCATCCAGGAAGAGCTCACGCGCGCCCTGGAGAGCAAAAGCGATCCCAAAGCCCTGCGAGCCGACCTGAGCCGGATGGTACGGGCTTTGCAAATGGACGAACAAACGGACGCCGATTGGGAACAATTTGCCATTCATTTTGACCAGGTGCACGGCGATTTTTTGAAGCGCCTCCGCGAAAAATACCCCCAACTCACGCCGCACGACCACCGCTTGTGCGCCTACCTGCGCATGAACCTGAGTACCAAGGAAATTGCCAATCTGCTCAATATTTCTGTGCGGGGCGTGGAAGGCAGCCGCTACCGCCTCCGCAAAAAAATGGACCTGCCGGGCGATGCCAACTTGCCGGAAGTGATGTTGCAAGTGTAAGTGCGCGGGGCTTGTAACATTTTCGCAGCGGCCCACGTCTTCCCGGGATTAAACAACCATTTGCTATGAAACAATTTTGCTTGCTGCTTTCCGCACTTTTCCTGATGGCCTCCGCTGCCCAGGCCCAAACCGCCACTTTTCACCGGTTTATTGAAAAACACAAAAAAGACAAGGCCTTCACCTATGCTTACCTGAGCAAGGACCTGTTTGAGGTGGTGAGCCGCACCGAGATTGGCGACAAAGACTGGAGAAAAGTACATCAGGTGGTCAAAAACGTGGGTAGCCTGAGCCTGTTGGCTGCCGACAGCATTCAAACCGGCCTGGCATTGTACAAAGAAGCACTTGCCCTGGTGCCGACGGCTGAATTTGACGAACTCCTGTCGGTGCAGGATGGCCAGGACAAAGTCCGCATTTGGGCCAAGGAAGCCGAGGGTGTCATCAGCGACCTGGTGTTGCTGGTGGGTTCGTCCAACAGCTTTGTGCTGATCTGTTTTTCGGGCAACCTGGAACTGGGGAATATCCTGTCCCTGGCCGAACTGCTGGATGCCGATCAGGTGGAAAATCTGGTACAAACAACCGAGGCCGTCGCCCTTGATTTTAGCATCAGCCCCAATCCCAGCGCCGGCATTTTCACCCTGCAATACCTGGACGAGGCCGATTCTCCGGCCGTGCTGACGCTGACCGACCAAAACGGCCGTCAGGTGGCGCAACGCACGCTCTCTGGCGCAGGAAGCCAGCGGGTGGATGTAACGGAATTGCCAACGGGCCTGTATTGGGTACAATTGAAAACCCAAAACGGCAAAGTTGGGGTGAAGCAAGTCCAACTGGCGAAGCCCTGAACACCAGGCTGGGGCGCGGAAGCGGCCTGGCCAGCCAATGGCACATTGGGTATTGTAATTTTTTAAGGTGCAATGCCCAATGTGCCATTTTTTAATAAGCCAGTTGGCATGCCGTATCTTCGCCAGCATACTGCTGGAAGCATGCCGTACCACCTGATCGTCCAAAATATTTCAAAGTACATCCGGCTCAGCCCGGAGGAAGAGGCCCATTTTGTGTCTTTGCTGGGCCGGCAGCACCTGAAAAAAAAGCAGTTTTTGTTGCAGGAAGGCGAGGTATGCCGGCATTCAGCCTTCGTCACACGGGGTTGCCTGCGTGGCTATACGCTGGACAGCAACGGCCTGGAGCACATCCTGCAATTTGCGCCGCCCGATTGGTGGATTGCCGATATGTACAGCCTGCTGTCGCAGCAGCCCGGCACGCTGAATATCGATGCCCTGGAAGACTCAGAAGTCCTGTTGTTGTCGAAGAAAGATCAGGAACAACTATACCTCGACATCCCAAAATTTGAGCGCTTCTTTCGGATCATCACCGAAAACTCCCTGCTCAGCAGCCGCCAACGCCTGCTCGATAGCCTGAGTCTCAACGCGCAGCAACGCTACGAGGCGTTTTGCCAGCGCTACCCTTCCCTGATTCATTGTTTGCCACAGAAACAAATTGCCGCCTACATCGGCGTGACGCCTGAGTTTTTGAGCAAAATGCGCGCGGAATTGCTGCGCAAAAAATAGATTTCTTAATCTAGATTATTGGCGCCAGCCTGCCGGCGCCGCACCTTTGTGTTGTCAAAACGATTGAACGATGGACAGAAAAAAATTTCTCAAAACAAGTCTGCTCGGTACCGGCGTGCTAGCCGTCAGCGGTGCCCTGGGCAGCGTGATCCACAACAACATCGACGAACTCCGACCCATAGATGTGGTGGGGTTCAATCATCTTCCCAACACAAAGTCAAGTATCATGGCCAACACTATTTTGCATAAAGCAGACACCCGGGGCAACGCCAACCACGGCTGGCTCAATAGTTACCATACTTTTTCCTTTGCCAATTATTACAACCCCGAACGGATGCATTTCGGTGTGTTGCGGGTACTCAACGACGATACAGTGCAGGCTGGCCGGGGCTTCGGCACCCATCCGCACGACAATATGGAAATTATTTCCATTCCGCTCGAAGGCGATCTGGAGCACAAGGATAGCATGGGCAACGTGGCCACCATTCGCAACGGCGACATTCAGGTGATGAGTGCCGGCACGGGCATTCAGCACAGTGAATACAACAAAAACAAAGACAGCCTGGTCAAATTCCTCCAAATCTGGGTGTTTCCCAACCAACGCAATGTGACGCCCCGCTACGACCAGATCAGCCTCAATTTGGCTGACCGCAAAAATAAACTGCAACAAATCCTGTCGCCCAACCCCATCGACGAAGGGGTTTGGATTCACCAGAACGCCTGGTTTCACCTGGGCGACCTGGAAAAAGGCTTCCAAACGCAGTACAAAATCAAAGGGCAGGGAAATGGCGTGTATGCCTTCGTGCTGAGCGGCGCCGTTACCATCAACGGCGAAGCCCTCAGCGCCCGCGATGGCTATGGCATCTGGAATGTGGAGCAATTCGACATCCGGGCCGACAGCCAATCCGAACTGTTGCTTATGGAAGTGCCTATGACCATTTAAAAACAGGCGCGCAGATCTTTATATCGGCTGAAGCCCGAGCAGTCCGGAATCTTGACCGGATTGCGCGGGCTTCGCTATTTTTGCTGCAAATCAAACAGCAATGAACCGGATTGACCGCCTCATGGGCATCGTGAGCACCTTGCAGTCGAAAAAATACATGACCGTCGAGCAGATGGCCGAACACTTCGGGATCAGTGTGCGCACGGCGTTTCGCGACCTGCGGGCTATGGGCGAAATCGGGGTGCCTATCGGTTTCGAAACCGGCAAGGGGTATTTTATCCAGCAAGGATACTTTTTGCCGCCGGTGTCGCTCACGGCCGAAGAAGCCAATGCGCTGGCCTTGATCGAGCCGCTGGTGGTCCGTTTTGCCGATACATCGATTCGTCAGCACTTTGAAACGGCCTTGTCCAAGATCAAAATGGTGCTGGGGCAGCGGCAGCGGCAAAATTTTGAATTAATCCAGACCCAAACGGCGCACTTCATTCCGGACGCCTACGCCCATTTGCTGCCCAGTACCAACTACTTGACGACGATCCAAAACTCGATCATTGAAAAAAACATCCTGCGCATTGAGTACCAAAATTTCAGCGGCGAAACCAGCATCCGCGAGGTGGAACCCATTGGCCTGACGTTTTACTCGCTCAACTGGCACCTCATCGCCTGGTGCCACCTGCGCCACGATTACCGGGATTTTCGCACCAGCCGTATCCAGTACTTGAACGCCACCATCCAGCCCTTCCGCAAAACCGACCATATCGAACTGAACGAATACCTGAAAACCATACAGGAACTGCGCTAGGAAGTGATTTGCGGAGGTGCCAAATCATCATTTGAGCCGTCCCAAATCCTGATCTGGAGCACGCAGGGGCAAGACCCCGGCGACTTTTGCGTCATGCTTTCACAAAAACATTTTTCATCATGAACATGACATTCAAGTCGCTGCTTTTTGGTCCTGCTGCTTCCGGCAGCCTTTCTTTTCAACTGGTGTACGCACTGTTTCGCTTCTACTGCGGCATTTCGATGGCCATTGGGGCCGGTATTTCCAAGGTTTTCCACAAAATTGACGAACAAGGCGGTACCGAGTGGGCCAACCTGGCCTTCGGGGTGCCGGAATGGTTTGTCAAACAGGTGGGTGAGATCGGTTTCACTATCATCTCCCCGACGTTTTGGGCATATATGGCGGTGTACGGCGAATGTATCGGCGGCTTACTGGTAGCGTTGGGCCTGCTGACCCGGATTTCCGCCCTGCAAATGGCCTTTCAGTTTTTTGTGGTATCGTTTATCTGGTACGATGCGCCCATGCCGTTTGCCATGTATTACCAGCAACTCATTTTCTGGGCCTTCGTCCTGATATCGGCAACCGGCGGCGGGCGTTTTTCGCTCGACCAGTGGCTGACAGGGCGCTCGCGGCCAGCGATGGCAACAACCAAAGTGGCGCTGAGTAGTTTGTTCCTGTTGTTGGCTACCAGCGGTGGTTTTGCTCAAACGGGTACGGCGCCGGTGCGGGTGAGTTTTACCGTTTCCAATCCCTCTTTGAAAAACCGGGCTATCGACATCCGGCATTTCGATGCCCGGCGCCAAACGGCCAGTGGATATGGCTACGACCTGAATGCCCTGGCTTCGCACCCGGTCAACATGCCGGCCGGCACGCGGGTGTACGAAAAGCGCAAGGGCGAATGGGTGCTGGTGCTGGTACTCAGCGCCGACGACAACGGCAGGCGTTTCGACCTGAGTCAAACGTACGAAATCCATCCGGAGCAGCGCAAGCAGGCGGCTGCCGATGAGCAGGCTGAAAAAATAGTCCGCCAGCAGCAAGACGCCGAAGAGGCCGGGGGGCGGCAGCATCTGGAAATGGTTACGGTTCGGGTGGCTGGAAAATTGCCCTGGAACCGCCAGGTGTATGTGCGGGCAGAATTGCCGGGTGATCCCGGGCGCTCGAGCCAGGGATTTTGCCAAAAAATCAGTTGGTTCAATACTCACCTTGTCCGGTATCCGGTGGGCACGAAAATATACCTTTGCGAAGGCGCTTTCTGGGAAGGTCCGGTGCCGGAAGCGTACGTGTTGACCCTGGACGTGTCAAGCGCCAACGATACCCTACGGCTGTAAAAACGAATACATGGATTTCGATTTTAACCTGTACTCCACCCCGCTGTTGTTCGGTTTTGTGCAAGGCTGGGTATACGCCCTGTTGTTTTGGGTGCGGGCCTGGCGGCAGGAACGCTTGTCGGACGCCTTGTTTGGCTGTTTGCTGGCGGCCTGCACGTTTGAGATTTGGGAATACATGCTGGGGTTTGGCGGTGTTGAAATCCTGTGGCGGGAGTTGGAGTTTTTTCCGCGCAGTTTCAGTTTGCTGCTGCCTCCATTGGCCTATTTGTACCTGAAGAGTCAGTTTAATGCCGAGTTCCGGCTGCATCGGGCCGATCTGCGGCATGCTCTTCCTTTTTTGTTGTACGCCGGCTACCATTTGGCCGTGTTTGTGCAGGGAGCCGCTTTTGTAGCCTACTGGAAAGCGGCGGTGCACCAGCCCTTCGGTGTCGAGTATGCCGAACGCTTGTGTTCGGTGGGCGTGCAGGTGTTGTATTTTTATTGGGCGTACCGACTTTTCCGGGACTATCAGTCCTGGGCGCCTTCTCAGTTTTCGGACACGGAGGCGGTGAGTTTTACCTGGTTTCGCAATTTTTTGCTCGCCTTTTTATTGTCAAACCTGATCGGGTGGGGTATGACGCTGGTGGATATCTGGCTCGACCTGGATTTCTGGCACGACTGGTGGGATGAGCTCTTTAACGCCGGCCTGATATATTATCTGGGTATTGCGGGTTACGCCCAATCGCAGCCCCGGCGCCTGCACTTTGAACCGGATCCAGATCCTGCAATGCCCGCCGCTGCCCGGCCGGAAAAACTCAGCGAAGCCGAATTGCTGCTGTGGAAAACCAAACTGGAAGAACTGATGACGGCGGAAAAAGTGTACCTCGAACCCGAACTCACGCTGGCCGATCTGGCGCAGCGCTTGCACACGAACGGCTCCGTGATGTCCGCCGTGATCAATGGAGCCTTTGGGAAAAATTTTAATGATTTTGTCAATACCTACCGGGTGGAGGCCGTCAAACAGCTGCTGCGCGACCCGGCAGCTCAGCACCTGTCCTTTTTAGGGGTAGGGTTGGAATGTGGTTTCAATTCAAAATCGACCTTCAACCGGGCATTTAAAAAATTGACCGGCCTGTCGCCCGGAGAATTCCGGCAGCATCCAGGGCAGGAATAGGAACCTTGAATTTAATTTTAAAACAAAAAATTTAAATAAAATTTCACTGACATAAGGTTGTCAGTGAGCGATCCGTTCTTTGTGGCATTCAACCATCTAAAAATGAGTGCATGACACAAATTGAATTGTTTATCAGAGAGTTAGAGCAAGAGGCCATCACTACCCGCAAAATGCTTTCGATTGTGCCCGATGACCAATACGACTGGAAGCCCCACCCCAAAAGCATGAGTATCCGCAGTCTGGCCACCCATATTGCGGAACTGCCAACTTGGGTGAGCCTCGCGTTCACGTCTGACGGACTCGACTTTGCAACCACGCCCTACGCACCGGTGCTCCTCCACAACACAGCCGAATTGCTGGCCTATTTTGAACAATGCCTGGCCGACGGCCGCACCCAACTCACCGAAGCCAATGCGCCTTTTCTGGATAAAACCTGGATCTTGCGCCACGGCGAAACGATTTTAAGCGATTCCTCCAAACGGGATGTGGTCCGCATGACCTTTAGCCAAATCATACACCACCGGGCCCAGTTGGGTGTTTTTCTGCGCCTGCTGAACGTGCCGATCCCCGGCAGTTACGGCCCCAGCGCTGACGAACTGGGAAAATAAGGTTCAAGTAAGCAGCGCCCTGCACCTGCCCGAAACAGCGGGTAGGCGCAGGGGCTGTCATTTTTAGTAAAAAAATTCAGCTATGAAAACCTATTTGTTCGACACCTTTCGGTTCAACGACCAGGCCAACCGGCAAATGCTGGCTAAAATCAAAACCCTGCCGGAACCGGAGGCCTGTGTGCGGTATTTCAGCCACCTGATCAATTCACAAAACAAATGGCTGGCCCGCATCGAACAACGTCCTGGCTATGCCGATATGAGTTGGTGGGAACCTGTCTATGCCTTAGCCGATTTGGAAGCGGAATGGGCGGCCAGCCTCGACGCCTGGCTGCATTTTCTGGACCCCTTGCCAGCCACGGCGCTCGACGCCTATGTGCCGTTTACGGGCTACGACGGGGCGGTTTGGGAAGCCCGGATCGTCGATATTGCCTTGCAACTCAACTACCACTCGATCCACCACCGGGCGCAAATGCAGCCCTTCATCCGCGCACAAGGCCTGGAACCCGATTTTATCGACTACATCGGCACCCGATACCGGCGGGTCGGCTGAGCCCCTTATCAGGCGGCGTCCCAGACGGTAACCAGGGTGTCGGCTTTGAAAAGCGTAGTGTTTTTGCACTGAGCCGCTTGAAAAAACCGATGCGCCGGTGCGCCATGCCGACAGCGACACAACGGCTCAGTTGAAATTTACTACGCTTTATGTTTTTGCAGGTAGCGCCGTTGATGGATATTGGATTTTTTGACAAATCTTACACACGCGAAGGGCAAATACCGGCCCTTGCCAATATCGGATGTCGAAAAATGCTTTCCTGACCATACTCCGGTTCTGCTGCCTGCTGGGTGCCGGTCATTTGGCAGCGCAGCAGCCCGACATGGTGTTTCACAACCTGACCGAAAAAGAAGGCCTGAGTTATAACATCGTCAATGCTTTTCTCAAAGACCGCGATGGTTTCCTCTGGGTAGGCACGTACAGCGGCCTCAACCGCTTCGACGGCGCGCACTTTTTTGTGTTTAAACAAAACAACGACAGCACATCACTGGTGCACAACTCCGTACATGCCCTCTGCGAAGACCAGTCCGGCAATATCTGGGGGGGCACCGACGAGGGTATTTTCTGCTACCTGAAAAAGCAAAACCGCTTCATTCCGTATAAAAAAACGGCACAGGGCAAAATTGCCGGTGCACACAGCATCCTCTGCGACCGCAACGGCACCGTGTGGGCCAGCGGCCTCCCGGGCCTGCTGCGTTTCGATCCGGCTAAAAACACCTTCGAGGTATTGCACCATGTGCCTTCAGACTCGTTTTCAATTTCCAATAACCGCATCCATAAAAACGGGCTGCTCGAAGACCCGGCAGGGCGCGGCATCTGGATTGCCACCCAAGCGGGCCTTAATTTTTATGACCGGCAATCCCGGCGGTTTTATAATGCCCGCAACCAGACCGGAAACCCACTCTACAGCGCCAGCCCCCTGAGTGCCCTGGCCCCTTCGAGCGAGGGACACTTCTGGGCCATGGAAAATACGAGCAAAAGCATTCTCCGTATCGATGCCCGCCAGCAACGGATCGTACAGACCGTTCCCACGGCGCAGTTAGCCCCCAATGCCTATGGCGCCACCTTGTTTGAAGACAGCCGACATAGGCTATGGCTTTCGTCCTGGTCCTACGAAATCCTGGCGATCGACTACCAGCAGGGCAACCGGATACAAAAAATCAAACACAGCGATACGGATGAGTCGTCTATTGCCGGCGACTTTTTCTGGGCGGCCCGTGAAGACGAAGAAGGCACGATCTGGCTCGGTACGGTAGGCGGTATTTCGACCTACAACCCCGCGCATTCATTTTACAAAGTGCATCGCCTGGCTGAAAAAATCCCGGAGCTCCGCGCCAATTTTGCGATACGGGGCCTGATCGAAAACCCGCGAGACCATTCCTGGTGGATCATTGTGGTGAACAACAGAGTGTTGCATTATTTCCCACAGTCCGAAGAATATGAGCTGTTGGACCTGAAAACTGCCCGACCCAACGCCCGGGGCGAACGGCCTGCGCCATTGGTCAGTATCCAGTTTTTAGGCGACAAAACCTTGTTCAATACGGCTGCGGGCAGCTGGCAATGGTCGGCCAAAGAACCACAAATCAAAGCTTTTACCGGCTTGCCGGCCCCCTGGCAAGATTTTCGGATTCGGGCTTTGGGCTATGAAACTGATTCGATCTGCTGGCTGAATGGCCAAACGCAGGTGTTGCGTTGGAACCTCAATACACAGGCTATTGAATCCTTTGCTATGGGCAACGATACCGCCGGCATGGTATACCCCACCAACCTGTGGGGCCTGGTGGCCAAACCCGGCTTGGATGTTTGGATGCATTCGATGCCCTATGCTATCGTCCGGGTTGATCGCCGGAACAAGCGCCTGGAACGGGTGCTGCTTGACAACCACGGCCGGACGAAAATGCTGGGTGGCTTTTCCGATATCGACGTTGACGCCCGAGGCCGCGTCTGGATGGCTTGCAAAGGCCAGGGCCTATACAGTTACGACCCCGGGCGCGACAGCACCACGGTTTGGCGCGAATCCGATGGCCTCGTGTTCGACCACATCATGGCCACTACGGTGGATCCACTGGGCCAGCTTTGGACGGCTGGCTACAACAAGATTGCGGTGTTTAACCCCAAAACACAGAATTTTTACAATTTCACCCTGCCACTCAGCACGAGCAATTACGGGTACGTCAACTATTCCACCCTGCTGCACAGCGGCCATGTGACCACCACGATTATGGGCGACGTAGTGGAGTTTTTTCCGGATAAAATCGCCACACCGCCCCTGACCCGGCAGCCGGTCATCAGCCTGTTGCGTATTTCCGGGCAAGACAAAATCCTGAACGGCGAAACCAGTGTCTTGCTGGAACCCGATGAAAATTTTATCACGATAAAGTTTGGCATGCTGACCGACCAGCAGGCTTTTCCCTGCGAATTTGACTACCGCCTGGACGGCGTCAACGACCAGTGGGTGTCGGCCGGCAATTCTACCGAAGCCGTGTACACCGACCTGGAGCCCGGCACTTACGCCTTTCACCTGATCGCCAAATCGAAAAATAAATCCTGGACCACCCCTGAAAAAACGCTGACCATCGTGATCCGGGCGCCATTTTACAAAACCTGGTGGTTCCGCCTGCTGGCCTTGTCGAGCCTTGCTTTCGGCCTGTATGCCCTGTACCGGTACCGGTTCACGCAAAAAGAGCGGATGATGCAGTTGGAAAGTAAGGCCCAAGCCCTGGAAAAAGAAAAAGCCCTGGTGATGTACGAGCACCTCAAACAACACCTCAACCCGCATTTTCTGTTCAACTCGCTCACCTCGCTCGGCAGCCTGATCCGGATCGACCAGGCACAGGCCGGCGATTTTCTGGACAAAATGAGCAAGGTGTACCGCTACATCCTCAAAAACCGCGACAATGAGGCAGTGCCACTCGGCGAGGAATTGAAATTTGTAAAACTTTACATCGGCCTCCAGCAAACGCGGTTCGAGCAAGGACTGGTGGTCAATATTTCAATCGATGATGAGTATTTCCACCGGAAGGTAGCGCCCGTGACGCTGCAAAACCTGGTGGAAAATGCCATCAAACACAACATTGCCGATGTGGACACGCCGCTGGTGATCGATCTTTTTATCGAAGACGACTACCTGACCGTGCGCAACAATTTGCACCGCAAAAACTTTGTCGAAACCAGCAACAAACAGGGCCTGGCCAACATGGCCTCCCTGTACAGTTATCTCAGCGACCGGAAAATGATCGTCCGCGAGGACGAACACTTCTTCGTCGTCAAAATTCCGCTGATATGAACGCCCTGATCATTGAAGACGAGACCCTCATCGCCCGCGAATTGCAACACAAAATCGCGCAGGTAGCCCCCGATGTGAAAGTCGTCGCTGTACTGCCCAGCGTCAAAACCTGCAACAAATGGTTCCTCGAAAATGCCGAGCCAGACCTGGTATTTGCCGATATCCAACTCAGCGACGGGATTAGTTTTGAGGTTTTCGAGCGCTACGAACTCAAATGCCCGGTTATTTTCACCACCGCCTACGACGAGTATGCCATCAAGGCCTTCAAAGTTAACGGGGTCGACTACCTGCTCAAACCCATCGATACCGATGAATTGAAAAGCGCCATCGACAAGTGCCGGACCATCGTGGAAAGCAAGGCGCAGTATCCCAAAGACATTCAGCAGTTGTTGAAAATGATCGGCGGCGCGCCCGCCAATGCACCAGCCTACAAGGAGAAATTCGTGGTGAACCACCGGCACCAGTGGCTGCCCGTCTCCACCAAAGACATTGCTTTGTTTTACCGCGACAACCTCAACTACCTGTACACCTTTGCCGGCGAAAAATACATGCTCGATTTCACCACACTCGATGAGATCGAGGAGCTGATCGATCCCAACCTCTACTGCCGGGCCAACCGCCAAAGCATCGTTCACATCGACGCTATCCAAAGCATCAAGCCCCTGGAGAATCAAAAACTCGTACTCACCCTCAAAACTCCGTTGAAAATGGAGGTCGACATCAGCCGCGAAAAAGCGCCGGGCTTCAAACGCTGGTTTGAACGCTAGGGTTGAGGGGAAGCAAAGCCTATGAGTCTTGAAAATTGGGCATTGAACATTGCATATTGAACATTTTAATTTTATAAATTATTGAATTTTAAATTTTTAAAAAATTAATGATCAATGAACAATATTCAATGTACTATGATTGATTTATGAGACACCCCTTTTTAGGGTAATGGCATCTTGCGCGCCGAGGCCTCAACAATAGCCGGACAAAAAAAGAAGGGCACTGCGAAAGCCGCAGTGCCCTGTGTTTTCAGTTGATTTTCGGTTATTCCTTATAGTTTCATACGCACACCGGCTTGCAGGTAGGCAATACCATAGCCCAACTCTGCAAAAGCACCGAATTTTTCACTGAACTGGTAGCGGCCACCGGCGTAAAACGACCAGGTAAACCCACCGGCCGCAGGGGCGTCATACAGATCTTCGTTGATCAAAGGATCGTCGGATTGGA
Source organism: Saprospiraceae bacterium (assembly GCA_020846655.1). Taxonomy (GTDB): domain Bacteria; phylum Bacteroidota; class Bacteroidia; order Chitinophagales; family Saprospiraceae; genus M3007. The sequence continues at coordinate 29,591 of JADLDL010000036.1, forward strand.
ACTTGGCGCGGGCGATGTTGAAACCCAGCATGATGCCGCCGTAGGTGTCCAATTTCGGGTTTTTGAAGAAATGGTCGGCAAAGTGGTAGGCCGCCCGGGCGCCCAGAATGGTGTAGGAGTAGCGCCAGGAGTAGTCGTATCCGGCATAGTCGTAGCGGCTGCTGGCATAGGCCAGGTATCCGCCGACACCAATCTTGTCTTTGATGCCTTTTTCATAGGAAACACTGATGGGCGGTATCACGCCGTGGTAGCCACTGCCATAGAGGGTGCTGCCAAGACCGATGCCGAGGTGCAAATCTTGCTGGCCTTTGGAGTACGAATTTTGGGCAGCAGCCGGGAGGGTGAACAGGGAAACCAGCAGGACTGCGCTCAAGAACTTTTGCATTGCTTTCATTTTTTGTAATGGATTGTTGTTGTCAAAATGATAGCACAAAAGTGAGGCGCCGACGCAAGCGGCCCAAAAATCCTCCAACGAGGCGGGGCGAATTTCAAATGAAGCGCAGCAAAGGCGCAACGAAGCCTCTGGAGCCCTTTGCTGCACATTCAGGGTTTAGCCTTTCAGCAAGGCCTGGTACTTCGCGGAGTCGTTCAGCAGTTTTACGGCTTCTTCCACTTCGGGGTCATTTTTCAGGCTTTTCCGCACTTTCCCGCGCTGGAAGTAGTAGCGGCCCACAATTTCCTGCTCGATTTCATGCAGGATACGGGCTTTGTTCCGGGCCATTTCTCCTTTTTTCTCGGCTTTGATTTTATTCTCCAGGACCTGGATATCGGCATCCAGCGGGTAGTTTTCGCTGGCGGAAGTACTGCGCAGTTCTTTCAGTTTTTGTTCGGAACCGCTGATGTATTCGAAGTTTTTGTTTTTCACAAACGCTGAAAAGCCGTCCCAGTCCGAAAAATTGAAAATCTCAATCGAGTCGATGCTCTTGTGTTGCAGGGTCCACTGCGTGGCGTAGTCAAAAATCAGGTGCTGATCGAGCAGGGCTTTGACGATGCCGGTGGCAGTGTCGACCGGCATCAGGACATCCGGCTTAACGCCGCCGCCATCCAGCACGGTACGGCCGTTGAGTGTTTTGAAGGGGGCGCGTTCGGTATCCGGAATTTCCACCGGTTCGCCGTGTTTGTAGCGGGTCGACTGGATGCAGCGCCCCGAAGGAATATAATATTTGGCCGTCGTCAATTTGATTTTGGCGTTGTACCCAACGTCTTTGGTGTTTTGCACCAGCCCTTTGCCGTAGCTGCGCTGGCCAAGCAGTACGCCGCGGTCCAAATCCTGGATGGCGCCACTCACGATTTCGCTGGCCGAGGCACTCATTTTATTGATGAGCACAACCACCGGAATGTCCTTGTCGATGGGGTTGTTCATGGTTTTGAAACTGCGGTCCCATTCGGGTACCTTGCCTTTGGTGCTGACCACCAGTTCGTTGCGCGGCACAAAGACATTGACCACGTTCACGGCTTCGTTGAGCAGGCCGCCGCCGTTTTCGCGCAGGTCCAGGATGACGCCCTTGAGGTTGGGGTTTTTGGCTTTGAGGCTGGAGAGGGCGTTGGCCACATTTTCGCCGGCATCCCGGGTAAAGGTGCTGAGGTAAATGTACCCGATGCCGTCGGCTACGATGCCCTGGTGGGGCACGTTTTGGGACTCGATTTCGCCGCGTTCGAGGCTGATCCGCTGGTCCTTGTCTTGCCCGGCCCGGCGCACCAGCAAGTCGATTTTGGTGCCGGGTACGCCGCGTAGGAATGCCATCACATCGCTTTCGGTGCGGCCCTTGGCGTTTTGGCCATCCACGCTGATGATGGCGTCGCCCACTTTCAGGCCGGCCTTGTGTGCCGGGCTGTTTTCAAAAATTTCGGTCACCACCACCCAGTCGCCCATTTTCCGGGCTTCAGCGCCTACGCCGTTGTAGCGGCCTTCGGTGAGGTAGCGATACCCTTCGATATCGGTTTCAGAAATATAATTGGTGAACGGATCGAGCCCTTCGAGCATGGCATCCATCCCTTGGCGCATCAGTTTGCCGGGGTCCAGTTCGTCTACATAGGAATGGTTGATCTCTTTGTAGGCATTGGTGAAAATTTCGAGATTTTTGATGATCTCGAAGTACTTGTTGTCTTCAAAACCTTTGAAGGCAAACAGGCCGGAAGCGGCCAGGCAGATGAGCAGGACAATTTTTTTGTGCATAATTTGTACAGGTTGGTGGTTGTTGGCGGACACTTGGGGTATGTTGTTTGGTGTTGGAAAATTAGGCAAAACCGCCGTTGGGCGGGGTTTTTTCCGACAAAAGTGCCTTTTTTGAATCATCAACTGCCGGCCTTTCTGCAAATAGTCAGGTGATAAACTGGCGAAATACCCGCAGGAGTTCGGCTGGTTGGTCGGCATGTACCCAATGGCCGGCGCCTTCGATAGTGACCAGTTCGGCTTGTGGAAACAGGGATTTGATGAACGCAAAATCGGCGTCTTTGATATAGTCCGAACGGCTGCCGCGCACAAAAAGTGCAGGTTTGTCAAAGGGCGTTCCTCCGCCAACTGCGGCCAGAATCTGCGGATATTCCTTCCAGAGCACGGGCAGGTTCATTTTCCAGGCAAAAGACCCGTCGGCATGGCGGGTGATATTTTTGAGTAAAAACTGGCGCACGCCGACTTCGGGAATGCGGGCCGACAACAAGCCTTCGGCCTCTTGTCGGGTTTGCAAACGCCTGAGGTCGAGGCCCAGCAGGGCTTCGAAAATATCACTGTGCTTGTCCTCGGCTTGTCCGGGGGCGATGTCCACGACAATGAGCTGGCTCACCATATCGGGGTGCTCCAGGGCAAACTGCATCGCCACCTTGCCCCCCATGGAATGGCCGATCAGCACCGTCGAAAACACCCAGTGCTCTTCGAGAAAAAGGCGGAGGTCTTCGGCCATTTCGGGGTAAGAATGGGTGGGCAAATGCGGCGAACGCCCGTGGTTGCGGAGGTCGGGGGTGATGACCAGGTGTTGTTCGGCCAAGCCTTTGGCCAGGGTTTGCCAGTTGTCCGAAAACCCAAACAACCCGTGCAGGATAACCACCGGGTCGCCTTGCCCGAATTCGCGGTAGTACATGGTGTGAAAGCACTTCGTTGTGCCGGTAACATAACGGAGGCGCTGGTTGAATGTTTATGGAAAAGAGCCGGCTTACTCATTGCGGAAAATTCGGCGCGCCCTTAGGTTGTTGGAAATCAGCAGTTTGTTTCCGAAAGGCTCGCCGAATTGATGCAGCCGCGAAATTAAGCCCTGCCTGGCATTTCAAAGGATGCTAATTTTGCCGATCCTTTTGTTTTGACCAGACTACGCTTTTCTGCACATGATACGATCCGCTCTGTTTGCCCTCCTGGCCACCCTGTTGCTCGCCACCGCCGCCTGTACCAGCGACCCGAAACCAGCCCCTGTTGCCAGTGCAGGCCAACAAGATCCCGAGCTGGTACGCCTGAACCAATTGCTTGAAAAGGACCCGCAAAACGACTCCTTGCTTTTCAAACGAGCTCAACTCTTCCACAACGCGCAGGGCTTTGACGAAGCACTGGTAGACCTGGCCAATGCCATCAACCGCGACTCGTTGCACCATCCCGAGTATTACCATTTGCTGGCCGACGTGCTGATCGACTATGCCCGGCCCAACGACTCCAAACGCGCTATCGAAGTGCTGCAATCTGCCGCCCGGATCTTCCCCAACCGGATACCTACCTTGCTCAAACTGAGTGAATTTCAACTCATTGTGCTGCACCACACCGACGCCTTGTCCACCCTCGACAAGGTGCTGCGCATCGATCCTCAAAACGCCGAAGGCTATTTCATGGCCGGCCGGGTAGCCCTCGATATGGGCGACACCACCCGAGCGATTAGCGTGTTGCAGAAATCTGTGCAACTAGACGCCGACAACAACGATGCCTGGCGTTTCCTGGGCCGCATTTTTGCCCAAAAAAACAACCCGGTAGCCGTCCAGTATTTTGACAACGCCCTGCGCATCGATTCCACCGACCTGGCTACCCGGGAGTTCAAAGCAGCCTTTTACAAACGCCGGGGCGAGTTTGACAAAGCCTTCGCTACCTACCGCGACATCATCATCCGAAACCCGGATTATTCCAATGCCTACTTTGACATCGGAACGATTTACCTCGAACTGGATTCCCTGCAAAAAGCCTACGACAACTACAGCTTGGCCATCACAACCGACCCGCTTTTTATAAAAGCCTACTATTTCCGGGGCCAAAGCTCTGAATTGATGGGCAATATGGAGGCTGCACTGGCCGACTATACCCAAGCCAACAAAATGTCGCCCAACTACGAAGAACCCAAAGCCGCACTGGAACGACTGAAAAAGAAATGATGGATGAGGTTAATGTGGCCAATTGGAGGAATGTGGCCAATTGGAGGAATGTGGTCGATTTTATGAATGTGAGCAGTTCGGGAAGTAGGAGAAGGTAATTTTATGCAGCATACGTATGCTATCGGTGATATTCACGGCTGCCAACGCACGTTTTCAGCCCTGCTCGAATACCTGCAACTGCGGGAAGGCGACCGCTTGGTGTTGCTCGGCGATTACATTGACCGCGGCCCGGACTCGAGGGCAGTGATCGACACCATTTTTCAACGACAAGCCGAAGGCTGTGAGGTAATTTGCCTGCGCGGCAACCACGAACAAATGCTCTTGGATGCCATCGAGCACCCGACGGAGTCCTTGGAATTCTGGCTGCGCAACGGCGGCCGGCAAACACTGGCTAGTTTTGGAGCTGACCGCCTCCGGGATATACCGGAACGCTACATCGAGTTTTTCCGCAACACCTTGTTTTACTATGAAACAGAGGGGTATATCTGCTTGCACGGCGGCCCGAATTTTGCGCACCCTGATCCACTGGAACAACCCGCCGACCTGCTTTGGATGCGCCGCTGGTACGCCGATATCCGCTACGCCTGGCTGGACGACCGGATCATTTTGCATGGCCACACCCCCGTTGGCATGGACATCATCCGGCAGCAATACGCCGCTTTGGCACAACAACAATACCTCAACCTCGACAACGGCTGCGTCTACGCGACCTTGGGCGGAAAAGGCGAAGATCTCGGCTGCCTGATGGCTTTTTGCCTGGAAACGAAAGCCTTGCGCTACCAGTCCAATGTGGAATGAGCGCTGTATCTTTGCAAACTTTTCCTTAAAAAAGCGGTTTTATCCAGCTACCAGCAGCTTGTCCCAACCATGTTTCCAACATACGATGTCATAGTAGTAGGCGCCGGCCATGCCGGTTGCGAAGCGGCCGTAGCGGCAGCCAACCTGGGCTGCAAAGTGCTGCTCGCTACCATGAATATGCAAACGATCGCCCAAATGAGTTGCAACCCCGCTATGGGGGGGGTGGCCAAAGGCCAGATCGTGCGCGAAGTGGATGCCCTGTGCGGCTACTCCGGGATCGTGACCGACCACACAATGGTGCAATTCCGGATGCTGAACAAATCCAAAGGGCCGGCCATGTGGAGCCCCCGGGCACAAAGCGACCGGATGCAGTTTGCCCTCAAATGGCGATATATGCTGGAAGCCCACCCCAACATCGACTTCTGGCAGGAAATGGTGAATGGCTTGCTCGTCAAAGACGGCCGGGTGCAGGGCGTACGCACCGGCATGGGCCTCGAAATCCCGGCACATGCCGTCGTGCTCACCAACGGCACGTTCCTGAACGGCATCATCCACATCGGTGAAAAACAGTTCGGCGGCGGCCGTGCCGGCGAAAGCGCCGCCCGGGGCATCACCGAACAACTCGTCGAACTGGGCTTTGAAGCCGGCCGTATGAAAACCGGTACCCCGCCCCGGGTAGATGGCCGCAGCCTCGATTTTTCCAAAATGGAAATCCAACCCGGCGATGACCCGGTGGCCAAGTTTTCCTACACCGATACTCCGGTGCTTCGCGAGCAAATGCCCTGCCACATCACCTATACCAACCAAAAGGTACACGATATCCTGCGCACGGGGTTCGGGCAATCGCCCATGTTCAACGGCCGGATACAGGGCCTGGGGCCGCGCTATTGCCCCAGCATCGAAGACAAAATCGACCGCTTCAGCGACAAAGACGCACACCAGCTCTTCATCGAACCCGAAGGCCGCGATACCTGCGAAATTTACATCAACGGCTTCTCGTCCTCGCTCCCTGAAGACGTGCAGTTCAAAGCCCTGCGCGCCATACAGGGTCTGGAAAACGTGAAAATGTTCCGGCCGGGCTACGCCATCGAATACGACTATTTTCCGCCCACCCAACTGCAACTGACCCTGGAAACCAACCTGGTCAAAAATCTGTTTTTCGCCGGTCAGATCAACGGCACCACCGGCTACGAAGAAGCCGCCTGCCAGGGCCTCATGGCCGGCCTCAACGCCGGCCTGGCCGTGAAAGAGCAGGCGCCGCTCGTGCTCAAACGCTCGGAAGCCTACATCGGCGTGCTGATCGACGACCTGGTGAACAAAGGCACGCAGGAACCCTACCGGATGTTTACCAGCCGGGCCGAATACCGCATCTTGCTCCGCCAGGACAACGCCGACCTGCGCCTGACGCCCATCGCCCAGCGACTGGGCCTGCACGGCGCCGACACGCGCATGGACCGCGTGCGCAACAAACAACAGACGGCTTCCGAAATCGAAACCTTTTTCCGCAATGCCTCCGTGAGCCCCGACGAGGTGAACGGCTACCTGGCTTCGGTGGAATCGGCCCCGGTGGTGCAAAAAGTAAAATTGTACAACATCCTCCTGCGCCCGCAGGTCAACATCGACAGCCTGGCACAAGCCCTGCCCGAACTCGCCCGCTTCCTCGCGCCTTTCGAAACGGAATTTGTGGAACTGGCGGAAATCAACATCAAATACGAGGGCTACATCCGCAAGGAGGAAGAAATGGTGCAAAAAATGAACCGGCTCGAAAACCTGCACCTCCACGAAGACTTCGACTACCGCGCTCTCTCCGCCCTGAGCGCCGAAGCCCGCGACAAACTCGCCCGCCACAAGCCCCGCACGATCGGGCAGGCCAGCCGGATTTCAGGCGTGAGCCCGGCCGATGTGAGCGTGTTGCTGATTCATTTGGGGCGGTAAATACCCTTAAAACCGCACCCGCACCGCTGCCGTCCAGCCCCACCAAGCCGACAACCAACCATCCTCGTTCTCCTCCGGGCCGAGCAAGTCCCGGCCCACCACCCGGTTGCGCAAGCGGCCGGTGTCGCCCAACACCGGGTCGGCCACAAACAGGTTGGCGCTGGGGCCGCCCGCAATCGAGATATGCCGGCCCAGGTTTAGTTCGAGGGCCATGGCCAATTGGCCCCATTCCTGCACTTCCGGCTGGAAATTTCCTTCGTTCAGGTGGCGGATAAGCAGGTCAACACTCAGCCCTGCCCAGGGTGTAAGCCGCGACCGGCTGCCAATACCGGCGCCGAAGGCCCAGAGCCGGCTGGTATCCGGGCTTTGAGGGTCGAGGCCGCCCGTAAGAATGGTGTACAAACCGGGTACCCCCGATTTAAAAGCTGCATTGGCCAACAGCACATCGTTGGCGCTGGCCTCCAGCGCTACGTAGCCGCCCCGCTTCGAGAGGTTGATCAGGCCGATTTGCACCCCGTCGATGTCCTGGGCAACGTTGATCAAGCCCACTTGTATGCCTTTGATATACCGGGCGCGGTTGAAGACGGCAGCCACCTGGCCCCCGTGCACCGTATCGGCTGTATTGATGACGCTGGCGATCTGGGCGCCCTGCACCTCGTGGGCGTAATTGGCGCCGCCCGATACCTGCAGGGTGATTTTGCCCCGGCCGGAAAAATTGAATACACCTGCCGATTGTACCGAACCCGGATGCGTATAACTGGCTATGTTGGTGACGCCCGCCAGCTGTGCGCCGGCCAAACTGTCGCCCGCAAAATTGTACACGCCGGCCAGTTGTACCCCACGGACATTGCCGATCAGGTTGTTGAATACCCCGGCGGCTTGCACACCGCTCAAGCGGCCTCCCACCACATTAAACGCGCCGCCCGCCTGAAACCCGCTGACATCTGCGCGCGTAATGTTGCCAATACCCGCCAGTTCGAGGATGCGGTTGCCCCGCGAATAGCCGGCCAGCAGGTTGGCCGACCAGTCGTTGATCACCGAGCCACTGAGCCGGTGGTTGGTGCCTAACACCGGCAGAAAGGATACTTGCAGGTAGCGATGTAGCGAATCGCGGACATTACGCGCATTGAATTTTTGAGATGACCCTACAAAAAACTGCTCCAGCCGCATCGATACCCGACCCACTTCTTCGCGCAGCGAAGATTTGGAATAGTGCGGAAGGGTATCGGTGACCAGGTCCAATTTGAGCAGGCGCGGCGTTTGCGAACTGACCTGCAGCAGGGTGTCGCGGTAACTCAGTTTGGATACCACAATTTCCGAGCGGGCGCTCACCGGCAGCTCATAGTAGCCGTTCTGGTCGGTGGTGGTAGAGCGCAGCGTTTTCCGGTCATAGACGGTTACGTTGGCCATGCGCTGGCCGGTTCGTTGGTCCGAAATATACCCGCTGAGGCGCTGCTGCGGTTTTTTCTGTTTTTTCAGAATGAGGTATTCGCCGCTTTGTTTGAACGTGTAGCCGCTGCCGAGGATGTACAGGAGGGTTTCCCGCACGGTCCAGCCCAGGGCGACCAGGGTAACTGTTCGTCCTTTTTCCAGGATATTGGCATTGTACGACCATTCGAAACCACCTTGCCGGGCAATTTCCGCCAGGGCCTCTTTCAGCGGTGTTTGTTGAAACTGCACCTGAATCGTTCGTTCGAGCACATCTGTAGCGTGCAGGTTGCCAGCGGAGAGGAGGAGCCACACCGACAGGTAGAAACCTGAGCGGTATTGGTACTTGTTTTCGGCGCGCATACCAAGGTGTTTTTTCAATTTGTATCGCAGCCTGGCCCATCCAGCACATACCCATCGCCGGTTTTTTCCACCCGGATGGAAAAGGATTCGGCAATGAGTTCGAGCACCCGGTCGAGCGGCAGGTCGTTGTAGCGGGCGGTGAGCGGACAATTTTCCAGGTTTTTATTTTTAATAGAAATATGTGTGTCGTAGCGGGTATTGATCTGTTCGACCACGGCCAACAGCGGTGTGGATTCAAAATACAGCACCCGGTTTTTGCCCGAAGGAACGCCTTGTTCCGGAGCAATACGCTGAAGCCGGCCGCTGGGGATGTCGTATTCCGCGCCTTCGCCCGGCAGCAACAGCAACATTTGCCCGCGCGCCTGCACGCGCACCTTGCCTTCCGATACCCGTACGAAGACCGTGTTGGGGGCCGTACTGTTATCCACTGTAAAAGCCGTGCCTACTACCTGTACCTCAAGCGCCTGCACCTCCACGACAAACGGTCGCGCGGTGTCGGGCGCCACCTGAAAAAAGGCTTCGCCCTGCAAGCGCAGCCGGCGTTCGCGGCGGTTGAATCCGGGGACAACCGTCAGGCCGGAGCGAGGCGCCAGGCGCACGACAGAGCCGTCGGTCAGGGTGTCAGACAGGGCGGTGTTGGCGGCTACCAGTTGGAGTGGCGCTCGGCTGGCGCTGCGCTGAAACCAGAGTACGGCTGCTACCGCCAGCACCAAAACAGCCGCCGCTGCCCGCAGCCAGAAACTGCGTTGCCAACGCAGGGCAACCGTGGGGCTGTGGCCCTTGTTCAGGCTGTCTTTTACCCGGCGCAGTGCGGCTTCGGTATCCAGGGCCCTGGGCGAGGGCGTTTTGCCTTGGGGCGAGCGTTCCCAGAGCCACTGCAACTCGTCGAAATACCGGCGGTGCGTCGGCGACTCCTCCAGCCAGCGGGCCAGCGTGGCGTCTTCTTCGGGCGAGCTTTCACCGGCCAGGTGTTTGGCCAGGAGTTCGTCTGTTTTTTCGTCAAAAAAGTTCATCCAGGCGCAGGTTTAAAGATGACAGGAAGCCGGTGGCCATGGCGCACAGCCCAAAAAAGGTGACCAGGTAATCGGCCAGTTGTACGCGCATGACGCGCAAGGCTTTGCCCATTTGTGTTTCCACGGTTTTGATGGAAATGCCGAGTTGTTCGGCAATTTCGCGGTATTTCAGGGCCTCAAAACGGCTCAATTCGAAAATATGGCGGCATTGAGGCGGTAGGGTGTCCATTGCCCGCTGGAAGCGTTCGGTCAGTTCGGGCGCCGTGTCCTCGGGTAGCGTGTGCATGGTATCGAGCTGTTGGGCATTAAACTCCAGGTATTTCGATTGTACGCTGCGCGAACGCAGGCGGTTCAGGCAGGCGTTGTGCACGGTTTTGTACAAATACGCCTTCAGCGAAAAGGATACCTGCAACTGACTGCGGTATTCCCACAATTTTACAAAGGCTTGCTGAACCAGGTCTTCCGCCTCGTCCATATCGCCGTTGGCCAGCCGACAGGCGTACAAACAAAGCGGCTCATACCAGCGTCGGAAAACGGCGTCAAAAGCCGCCTCTTCTCCGCGCTGAAAAGCCTGGGTTAGATTATTTTCGTCTGGATACTTCAACGTTTACAGGTTTTGCTGTGTCCAATGACACGCTGCGGGTGGTTTTACCCTGATCGCAGGTGTGAAAAAATATTTTTTCGCTCAGACGTCAGGGTAAGCCAATAGGTTACGTGTCCTGGGATCGATACTTCTGACTTTTTTACGGGTAACTCCGAATGCCCGGGGGAGCGCTGTTTTGACGGCGCTTTCCCCTGGCTTTGTATGCCGTTTGCCCGGCGAGCCTTAGGCTTTGGCGCTGGGTATTTTTTTTGAAAAATGAAATACAAAAACAAGCAAATCACTGACTAACAAACTATTGCCATGTTCCAAAACAAAAAAATCTTCCTGCTTTTAATCTGTTTGCTTGCCCTTGGGTATGCTGCCGAGGCACAAAATTACACCCAAACCCTCAAAGGTACGGTACTCGACAAGGCCGTAAAATCGCCCCTGATCGGTGCCACGGTAGTATTGCTGGACGTGCAGCCACCGATGGGCGCCATGACCGACGCCGATGGCCGCTTCCGCCTGCCTGCGGTGCCGGTCGGCAAACACACGGTCCGCGTGACCTACCTGGGCTACAAGGAAGCCGTTGCGGCCAATATCACCCTCAATTCGGGCAAAGAAACCGAGTTGACGATTGAACTGGAAGAAGACCTGCTGACTACCAAGGAGGTCGTCATCCGGGCTACGGTGGAGAAACAAAAAGCACGCAATGAATTGTCGACGGTGAGCACTCGGACCTTTTCGGTCGAAGAAACCCAGCGTTTCGCCGCGGCGGTCAACGACCCGGCGCGCATGGCCTCCTCGTATGCCGGGGTGGTGACGGCCAACGACGGCAACAACACGATCGTAATCCGCGGCAACGCCCCCAACGGCCTGCTCTGGCGGATGGAAGGCGTGGATATCCCCAACCCCAACCACTTTTCTTCGGTAGGCAGCTCCGGCGGTGGTATTTCGATTCTGAGTTCGCAGTTGTTGTCGAATTCTGATTTCCTGACCGGCGCTTTTGCCGCCGAATACGGCAACGCCTTGTCGGGGGTGTTTGACCTGAAACTGCGCAAAGGAAATTCCGAAAAACGCGAATTCACCTTTCAGGCCGGCGTACTGGGGCTGGATGCCGCTGTAGAGGGGCCGCTGCGCCTGGGCCGGCAAAGCGGTTCGTACCTGGTCAACTACCGGTATTCCACCCTGTCCTTGCTGAGCAAAATGGGCGTCAGTATCGGCGACGCCGAGACGAATTTTCAGGACTTGTCGTTCAATATTTGGATGCCTGCCGGCAAACTGGGGCAATTCACGCTCTTTGGCCTCGGCGGCCTGAGCCGGCAATCGTTTGAGGGGCAGCCCGATTCCGCGTTGTGGGCAGAGAACGGCGACGAACAATACCACTGGAATTTCCGGGCCAACACCGGCGTCACGGGCCTGACCCACAGCCTCGTTCTGGGCGACAATACGTACCTGAAAACCGTTGTGGCCGTTTCCGGCACCCGCAACGGCACCCAAAGCGACGAGTACCAGGAAAACTACAGCCTGCGACGCTTGTTCGACGGCGGCTACGACCAAACAAAGACCACCGTTTCAACCACGCTGACCCACAAGTTCAATGCCCGCCATTTGCTGCGCAGCGGCGCTTATGTCAATTTCATGACCTATCGCTTTCAGCAAAAAGAATGGGACGACGATGCCGAAAACCTCGTCGAGCAACTCCGCCAAACGGGTTCGGCTACCTCGCTTGATGCCTTTGCCCAATGGCAATACCGGGCTACCGAGCGCCTGACCTTGAATGCCGGCGCGCATGCCCTGTTTTTTTTCCTCAACAACACCTACTCCGTAGAGCCGCGCGCGGCGCTGAAATATGCCTTCAGCGACAAGCAATCGCTGAGCCTGGGCTACGGCCTGCATGGCCAGTTGCAACCACTGGGCGTGTATTTTATCCGCGACCAAAACGGCGCTACACCCAACAGCGGGCTGGGTTTTACCAAGGCGCAGCATTTGGTGTTGTCGTACGACCAATCGTTGCCCGGCAACTGGCACCTGAAGCCGGAACTCTACTACCAGGCGCTGTTCGATGCGCCCGTGCGCCGGGATGCGCAGGATGCGTTTTCGCTCCTGAACGTGTATGATGGTTTTGTCGGTGAAATCCTGGTCAACGGCGGCAAAGGCCGCAACTACGGTGTGGAATTGACGGCGGAAAAATTCCTGAGCAAAGGGTTTTACTTTTTGCTGTCGGCCTCCCTGTTTCAGTCCGAATACCAGGGCTCCGACGGGGTGTGGCGCAACTCTCGCTTCAATTCCAAATTTGTCAACAGCCTCGTCACGGGCAAGGAGTGGAACCTGCGCAAGAACCGCAGTTTTGGCGTCAACCTGAAACTAACCTGGATGGGTGGCCACCGCGAAACGCCGATAGACCTGCCGGCCTCCATTGCCAAAGGCGAAACGGTGTACGACGAGAGCCGCGCGTTTACCGACCGGATGCCCAACTACTTCCGGCTCGATACGGGTTTCAAACTCAAGCGCAACTTCGAACGCCTGACCACCACGCTGGCCCTCGATATTCAAAACACCAGCAACCGGGAGAATATTTTTGGCCGGTACTACGACGATAAGAGCAAAACCATCAAATATTGGTACCAGGCGCCTCTGATTCCGATCCTGAGCTACCGGGTGGAATTCTAAAGGATTTTGACCTTGGCCAGTTCTTCGATCATCGCTTTGCGCCGGGTGTACTGTGTCCGAAAAGCCGTCAACAGTTCACTGGTTTGAGCCGCAGCGTCCGGATATTGGGCCAAGTGCTCAAGCAAGTAGGCGACCTGGCTGTATTCGCTGCGGGTGTTCGAGCTGGCAGCCAGCGTTTTCAGCCAGGATATGTACAGGCGCTGTGTTTCTTCGGGGAAATGCTCCAGCAGAGCCGACTCGTATTGCAGCAGCAACTCGAATTCACCGGCCTGGCTGATCTGGGCAAAAAGGGCGGGCCAGTCCTGCTCTTCCGCCAAGAGGGGAAGAAGTTGCGGTGTCATGTATTTTTGTTTGGCCAGTTCGGCGATGATGCCTTTGGCCACGGGGGGCCATTCTTCCGGTGTATAGGTGGATTTTATGGCCAGGTAATACTGCAATTGATACGAATGGCTTCGAAACAAATCCAGGCCCAGGCTCCGCACCTGGGCCTGGTCGTTTAGGTGCTGGGCCATTTGTAGCAAAAGCAATTTCCATTGCACGACAGTGCCGGAGTGTTGCTTTTGGCGGGCTACTTCGATACCGGCTTCTATCAGGTGCCGGGCATCGGCCCAACGGTCCTCATCGATAGCAGCCTGCACCTTGAGCCGGCGAAACTCCGGCACCTCGATATGGGTATCGATCAGGGCCTCTGCCTGGGGCAAACGCTGCAGCTGCTGGTAGAGGGCGAGTTTCCAGGACAACCAATACTTCGTCCGGAAATCATTCAATACTGCCTGGTTTCCGTTGGAGCGGAGCGCCAGGAGTTGCTCATCCAGCAGCAGGTGCAGCTGGTCTTCAGGGTCGCCGGCCGGCGCATACCGAACGAGGAGTTGCATCATGACTTTGTGATAGACTTCGCCCTGTTCGGTGTATTTGGGCAGCGTACAATGCTGCCGCAGGTATTCCCAGAGATCGTTTTTGAGCGGCTGGGCGGCATCGGCAGATTCGAAGATGCGTTCAAAAAGCCCAAGGCCTTCCCGGATCAGTCCGTTCAGAAAGCCGGTGTTGTCGTAGTATTTGGTGAGTTGTTCGCTGATTTCCTCGACGAGTACCTGCACGAGTTGTATCACGCCGAGGTACTGTTTTTTATCCAGTTGGATTTCTGCCTGTCGGATCAATTGGTTCAGGGGTTTGGTGATTTTCCGCAGCCCCTTTCCATCGAAATAGCCCCAGCGGCTGACGCCACTGCGCAGGATACTTTTTACCAGTTTGGTGTATTCTGCACTGCCTTGCGCCTCGTCGGGGGTAGAGAAGCGCGCCATAAACATATTGCGGAAATCGCGTTGCCGCCCGAAGGCTTCCTTGAGAAAAGCCTTCAGTTCTTCGTGGCCCACCCGTTGGAGGATGTCGTCGAAGGTTTCTTTCTTTTTTTTGGCCGGCTTTTTGGCGCCGGCAGCCTTGGATTTGCGGGCTTTAGCAACGCTTGGCCTTCCGGCCAAACGCTCGCGCAACACCAGCAACACAGCAGCGGCATGGGCGCAAGGCATCGTTTCGGCGCCGCAATCGCAGCTGCATTGGCTGATTGTATCGCCGGAAATGTGCAGCTGCACATCAAAATCTTTTTCCGCCCGTACAAATGCAATCCAATGGCCGGGTGCGCTTTCCTCAAGTTCGTCCACCTTGTTTTTGTGGACGAAGGCGGCGGCATTTTTGAGCACCGCTGCCGGCACAGTTTGTTCCAATGATGTTAAATCAAGTTGCATACGCGGCTTGCGTTTTAAGATACAATCATGTTGCAAATGTTGTTTTTTTGCAGCGGAGCCTGAAATTTTTCAGGTAAATCTATCGCATCTAAATTTGATCAGCCGCCTATGGAAGCGCCACTCTCCTCCGACGAATGGCAACGGTACCTGCGCCAAATGACACTGCCCGGCTGGAGCCTGGAGGGCCAATCCAAAATTGGGCGAAGTAAGGTACTGGTCATTGGTGCAGGCGGTATCGGCTCCGGTTTGTTGCCCTACCTGGCCGGCGCCGGCATCGGGCAACTAGGCATCGTCGATGGCGACCGGGTGGAACTGACCAATCTCCACCGGCAAACTTTGTACACAGCAGCCGATATCGGCGCCTTGAAAGCCGAATGTAGCGCCCGGCGCGTGCAAGCCGCTAACCCCAACCCCGATATCCGGGCCTACCCCGTACGCCTCAGGGCTGAAAATGCAGCGGAGTTACTTGCCGACTACGATATCATCGCCGACGGATCGGACAATACTGAAACCCGATTTCTGGTCAACGATACCTGCCTCGCGCTCGGCAAGACCCTGGTGTGGGGCGCCGCCGCCGGTTTTCAGGGGCAGGTGACGGTGTTCAATTGGCAGGGCCCGGAAGGCCGGCGGGGCCCCAACCTGCGCCACCTGATGCCGGAACCACCCACCGATGCGCCCGATTGTGTGGATGCCGGGGTGCTGGGCCCCCTACCTGGTATGGTGGGCGCCCTGATGGCTGGCGAAATCCTCAAACTGGCCGCAGGCATAGGAGAGCCTTTGTCGGGGCGGCTGGTGGTATTTGATGCCCGGTCCTTGTTGTTTACAACCTTGAAATTTGGATAAATTCCGTCGCGGACGCAAATGCGGGCTTTAAATCGCCCTTCCGCCAAAACCTTTTCCGCTGCCGCTCGTTTATTTCAGAGTTTTCAAAAAAAAATGAAAATTAATGATCGCACTGCACTTGCCGGTTCCCAAACAAGTTGAACAATATTTAGAGGTCCAGGCACAATTGCCGCATTCCTACCAGCCGGTAGGCGCCACGGCCTGGCCTGGCCCTGTCAAGGGTTTTAACAACGATCGTCTCCGGGTAGAGTTGGGTCGAGGGGGGGGCGATTTTGAGCGGGCCAAAGCGGCGATTCGCCGCTGGCGGATGTTTCCGGACGGCTGGACGCAGATTCTGCCAGAGGCCGTACCCATCCGGAACAACGAAGTAGTGGCCATGTATGCGCGGTCATTGGGGCTTTGGTGGCGCAATGCCTGCCGGATTGTGTATGTGGTAGACGAGCCGGGCCGCTTCGGGTTTGCGTATGGTACCTTGCCCGGGCACATTGAACGCGGAGAGGAGTTGTTTCAGGTGTTGCTCGATGCCAATGACACGGTTTGGTACGAGATCCGGGCCTTTTCGCTGCCCCGGCATTGGTTGGCCTGGCTGGGATACCCGCTGACGCGGTATTTGCAGGAAAAATTCAGGCAGGATTCGGCTGCACAAATGCAGGCTTTCGTCCGCAACCCTGAGGCGCTATGAGCCGGCGTGGATTGCTCTGGACGAGTTTCGGGGCAGCGGCACTTTGGGGCGCGCTGGTATGGCTTCTTCTCCTGGCGTGGCACCGACCCGAGCTGCAGCACGACCTTTGGGCCCGGCTGGCGCTCCAACTGGCGGTACTGGTCTGGCTGCCCCTGAGTCTTTCGATGTTGCCGCCGATAGCGCCGTGGCTGCGCTGGTTTGCTTTTCCAGCTGCGCTGGGGGTGGTGGTGGCCCTGCAATTGCCCGTAGGGCTGCCCGCTGTCCTTTGGTCCTTGCCCTGGCTGTTGCTCTGCGCCAGGGTATTTGTGTCGGGCGCTGAAGCGGTTTTTCTGACTGGTGGGCACGCTGGCCGCCGGGCAGTGGCCAGTGGCCAGGTTTTCCTGCTGATCGGTGGGCTGGCCTTAACGGCCGACCGGCTGGGGCTCCGGCCTTTGGGCTTTGATCCGGCCATTATACTGCTGACCGCAGTACATTTTCATTATGCCGGATTTATTTTCCCGATCCTGTTGGGCTGGGCAGCGGAGCGCTGGCCTTCGGCGTTGTTTCGGTATGCCGCCGGGTTGGCTGTGTTGGCGGTGCCGGTTACGGCCTTGGGGATCACCTACGCTCAGGTATACCGGTCGTTCGGGTTGGAGGCGCTGGCGGCCTCTTTGGTAGCCTTGGCCGGCTACTTGGGCGCCTGGGGGTATGTGCAGGTTATTTGGCGGGAGCGATTGCCGGTGACTGTTCGAATCAGTTGGGCAATTCTGGCGATTTGCCTGCTGTTCAGCATGACGCTGGGTTTGGGCTATGCGCTGCGCCCGTACTGGCCGCTGGAAGGCTTGACGATTCCATCGATGCGTGCCTTGCACGGCACCGCCAATGCCTTGGGGCTGGCCGGCGGCGGGTTGCTTGGCTGGTATTTTTTGAACCGCAACGACAGGCAGACCAATCTTTGAAAGTGAAATGTTAAATCTGTAAAATTTTATACGGATTTGTAAAATAAGCGACCGCTTACTGTAGTTTTATAGCCGATTTTTTTCAAGAACAACCAAATCGATTTTTTTTAAAAGCCTATGGAAGAAAGCTACACATATGATTCTCTGGTACAATTTGTGTACCGCGAAATGCCGGCCAACGAAGCAGTTGCCATGGCACAGCACATTGACGAAGATCCGGCGCTGCGTGCGTTGTTCGACGACATGATCCTGGCCAAAACGCAAATTCCGAAGGCTCGTTTCAACCCCTCTCCCGCTGTACTCAACAATATCCTACAATACAGCACAAAAACGGCTTTGGAGGCTCAACTCTAACCAAATAAGGCCTCCGAACCATGAAAAACCCAAGCCCTCGTCCCGATTCCGGGTCGGGGGCTTTTCATATCGGCCAGCTGTGTCCGTAAACCTGCTGCTTCCCCGTAGAAATACCCTACTTTTGCGCGTTCCATGACACGCAAATCCAAATCGTTTATCGCTCCCGCCGTACCCATCCACGGCGTTGCCGACCGCGGCAAAGGTGTTGGGCGCACGCCCGAAGGCCTGGTTCTTTTTGTAGACGGCGCCGTACCCGGCGATGTAGTGGATGTTTTTGTGCAAAAGAAAAAAGGAGGCTTCGGCGAAGGCCGGGTCGAAACCCTCGTCCAAGCCTCGCCACAGCGGACCGAGCCGTTCTGCGCACACTTTAGCATTTGCGGCGGCTGCAAATGGCAACACCTGGACTATTCCGCCCAACTGGAGCACAAAAACCAGGCGGTACTTGACGCCTTTCAGCGCATTGCCAAAGTACCCGTAGGCGAATATTTGCCCATACTTGGCGCCCCCCAAACCACCTACTACCGAAACAAACTGGAGTACGCGTTTTCCAAAAAACGCTGGCTCTTGCCAGGCGAAATGCCGCCCCTGCCCGAAGTTTCGGCAGGCGAACCGCCGGCTGATTTGCCCACATTTCCCGGCCTGGGCTTTCACCGGGCCGGCGCCTTCGACAAGGTGGTTGATGTTCAGCACTGCTGGTTGCAAGCCGATCCTTCCAACGCCATCCGGAATGCGGCCCGCGAAATTGCCCTGGAACAAGGGCTTGATTTTTACGATATGCGCCGGCACGAAGGACTGCTGCGCAACCTGATGATTCGCCTGACCACTACCGGCGAGTGTATGCTGCTGGTCAGTTTTGCCCGGCAGGAGCCCGAGGCCATCCGAGCGTTTTTGGACGCCCTGCTGGATCGGTTCGGCACGCAAATCACGGCGCTGATCTACTGCATCAACTCCAAATTCAACGATACAGTGTTCGATCTCGACATGGTCACCTACCATGGCAAAAGTTATGTGGAGGAACGGCTGGGCGACCTGCGTTTTAAAATTGGGCCGAAGTCCTTTTTTCAAACCAATTCAACGCAAGGCAAGGCGCTGTACGACGTGGTGGTCGACTTTGCAGGCCTCCAGGGCAGCGAAAATGTGTACGACCTCTACACCGGTACGGGCAGCATCGCTCTCTACGTAGCCCGGCATTGCCGGCAGGTGGTGGGCATCGAAGAAGTGCCCGAAGCCATTGCCGATGCCGAAGAAAACCGGACCCTGAATGGCATCGACAACGCGATTTTTTATGCCGGTGACGTCAAAAACGTACTCAGTCCGGAGTTTATCGAACGACATGGCCGACCCGATCTCGTTATTACCGACCCGCCCCGCGCCGGCATGCACGAAAAAGCCCTGCGGTTCCTGCTCGACCTGGCCGCGCCAATGATCGTGTACGTCAGTTGCAACCCGGCCACTCAAGCCCGTGACGTGCAACTGCTGGATGAGAAATACGAGGTGCTGAAAGTACAGCCGGTCGATATGTTTCCCCACACCCACCATATTGAAAACGTAGCGTTGCTGAAGCGGCGGGACTAAGGGTGCTGTGCTAAAAACCAATCTCTGCACCGCATTTGCCGGGTATATCGAAATTGAATTTACAAAAACCGGATAATTCCAGTTGAAAATTGCGCGCGTTCTCAGGCAAAGGCCTACATTTCGCCGCTTGAACATTCTTTTTCGAAATACAAAACCGGCTACGGCATGAAACAAACCAATCCAACGAGTTCCCGGCGCAACTTTGTCAAAAAAATGGCGGCCGGCGCGGCGCTGCTTACCACGGCGGGCCCTTCCGTGCTGAGTGCCCAAAACGAAATCCGTCAATATTGGCTCGCCCGGGACAAGCCTTACTCTGCCAACGACAACATCCAGATTGCCCTGATCGGCGCAGGTGGCATGGGTACGGAAGACACCAAAACTGCCCTGCAAATCCCGGGCGTACGCCTGATCGCCGCCTGCGACCTGTACCAGGGCCGGCTCGATGAGGCGAAAAACCGCTGGGGCGCCGACTTAATCACCACCCGCGATTATCGTGAAATCCTGAACCGGCCCGACATAGACGCCGTCATCATCGGCACACCCGATCATTGGCACAAGCAAATTTCGGTGGACGCCCTGCTGAAAGGCAAAAGCGCCTATTGTGAAAAACCGATGGTACACGACGTGTCGGAGGGGCCGGCAGTGATTGCTGCGCAGCAAAAAAGCGGGAAGACCTTTCAGGTGGGCAGCCAGGGCATGAGTTCGCTGGGCAACGAAAAAGCAAAAGAATTGTACGAAAGCGGTGCGATTGGGCAGTTGATTTATGCCGAGGGTTTCTGGGCACGCAACTCGCCCACCGGCGCCTGGCAATACGCCATCCCCAAAGATGCCTCGCCGGAAACGGTAGATTGGGACCGCTACCTGTCCAACACCACCAAACGCGGCTTCGACCCCCTGCGCTTTTTCCGCTGGCGCAATTACCGCGACTACGGGACCGGTGTGTCGGGCGACCTCTTTGTACACCTGTTTTCCAGCCTGCACTTTATCACCAGCTCAATGGGCCCCAACAAAGTGATGGCCACCGGTGGCCTGCGCTATTGGAAAGACGGCCGCGAAGTGCCCGACGTGCTGCTGGGAATGTTCGACTATCCGGAGGCCAAAGCCCACCCGGCGTTCAACTTGTCCCTGCGTGTCAATTTCGTAGACGGCACCTCCGGCAACACCTACCTGCGCATGGTGGGCAGCGAAGGCGCCATGGATGTCACTTGGGACGATGTGTACCTCCGCAAAAACCTCACGACCGATCCGATGGATGCTTTCATGGCTGAAAAATCCAACGAACTGGACAAGGCGCTCTCCAGCCGCAAGCGGATGCTGCCGCCCGCCGAAGCGCATTTCAAAGTGGAGGACGGCTACAAAGGCGCCCACTACGATCACTTCGCCAATTTTTTCAACGGCGTTCGCAACGGCACCCAGGTAGCCGAAGATGCTGTATTCGGATACCGCGCCGCAGCGCCCGCCCTGCTCTGCAACGACAGCTATTTCGAAGAAAAAACCGTGCGCTGGGACCCTGTGAACATGAAACGCCTCTGATCCGGATCAACCCCTGCCACCACAACATCCACTTTCTGCATCATCACCAACACACAAAATAGTATGAAAATACACCTGATAGGACCGGCTGCCCTGGCCTTGGCCCTGCTGACCGGCGCTTGCAGCCCCAAATTTAATAGCCTCAGCAGTACCGAGAAAAAAGCCGGCTGGCAATTGTTGTTCGACGGCAAAACCACCAACGGCTGGCATACCTACGGCCAGCCCAGCACCCGCGGCTGGGAGGTCAAAAATGGCGAACTGATCGCCCTCGGCACAGCCGGCCACGAAGGCACGGCCAACGACATTGTGACCGAACGCGAGTTTGAAAACTTCGAACTTTCGCTCGATTGGAAAATTTCGGCGGGCGGCAACAGCGGCATCTTTTTCAATGTCGTGGAGGATACCAAAAAATACCAAACAGTGTACGCTACCGGCCCGGAGTACCAACTGGTCGACGATATCGGTTTTCCGGAAAAATTGGAAGATTGGCAAAAAAGTGCCGCCAACTACGGCATGCACCCGCCCTCGCGCAGCATCCTCAAGCCCGTTGGCGAATACAACCACACCCGGATCGTCGTGAACAAAGGCCACGTGGAGCACTGGCTCAATGGCGTCAAAACGGTGGAGTACCAACTGTGGACGCCGCAATGGGAAGGCCTTGTTAAAAACGGCAAATGGAAAGATTTTCCCGGATACGGGCGAGCCAAGCGCGGCCGCATCGCCCTGCAAGACCACGGCAATCAAATCTGGTTTAAAAACATAAAAATCCGGGAACTATGAAGCCTTATCTGATGATCAGCCTGCTGGCACTGGCCGCCCTCAGCGCTTGCTCGGGCAGCCAAAAGGCAGCCAAGGGCAGTATTTCGTTGTTCAACGGAAAAGACCTCAGCGGTTGGATACCGTACGGTACCGAACGCTGGTATGTGGACAAAGGCGAACTCGTGTGCGAAAGTGGTCCCGACAAACAATACGGCTACCTGGGTACGCAGCAACAATACAAAAACTTCGACCTCAGCCTGGAGTTCAAACAAGAAGCCAACGGCAACAGCGGTGTGTTTTTCCGCTCTTCGATCGAAGGCACCAAAATCACCGGCTGGCAAGCCGAAGTCGCGCCGGCAGGCCAGCACTCAGGCGGCATCTACGAATCGTATGGCCGCGGTTGGCTGATTCAACCGGGCGCCGAGCAGGAAAAAGCCCTCAAAACGGGAGAATGGAACACCATGCGCATTCGGGTGGTGGCCGATGAAGTGACCACCTGGCTGAACGGGGTACAAATGATTACCCTCAAGGATGCCAAAATTGGGGCTGCTACCGGGCAAATCGCCCTGCAAATCCACGATGGCGGCGGCATCAAGGTGCGCTGGCGCAACCTGAACCTGACGCCCGTCCGCTGATTCGCCGTTTCGTTGGCAAAGCCTTTTTCAATACCCTCAGCAGATTACAAGCCTGGCCAACAGATAGCCAGGCTGCACATTTGCTGAGGGTTTTTTCTTTGAATAAAATATCAGCCCCCGCTTTTCCTAATCCTTCCGTAATTTGCCAACACATTTCCGATTCTACATGCACCGATTTTTTGCTTTTTGTTTGCTGTTGAGCCTGCTGGTGACCACCCACCTGCCAGCACAACGCATTGCTGAATTGGAAGAAAGCCTGCGGCAAGCCTCAACGCCGGATGTTCAGGCAGACCTGCACCTCAAACTGGCCAAAAACTGGCTCGTCGACAACCTGCTCAAAGCCGATACCCACGCCCAACACGCCGTAGCCCTGGCCGTCCAAATCAAAAACAAAAGCCTCGAGGCGGAAGCCACCCTCTGCTGGGCCGATATCGCCCACCGTCGCAACCAACCCCGCGAAGCCATCAGCCGCTATACCCAGGCTTGGGAAGCGGCCAGCGGCGCTGCTGCCCACGAACTGGCGCTGGAAGCCGTAGAACAATTGCAAACCCTGACGGAAAAACAAGGCGATTTCAAGGAAGCCTATCGCTGGAGCCGCGAACGCTCCACACTCCTGCAACTGCGATCGCGGATTTACCTGAACGAACAACTCCGCAAACACGAAACCATCCAGGCCGAACTGGCCGCCCAGAAAAAAAGAGAAACCCATATTTGGCTGGGCGTGTTGGCCGGCGCCATCCTCGTCATGAGCCTGTTCAATTATTTCAGGCAACGATCAATCCGCCGCACACGGGGCGAATTGGCCAATCGAAACGCCATGATTGAGGACAAACGCCGCCGCAGCGAACAACTCCTGCTCAACATCTTACCACCGGCTGTAGCCGCCGAACTTACCCTGCAAAACAAAGTAGCCGCCCGCCGCTACGAACGCAGCACGGTTATGTTTGTCGATTTTGTGCGCTTCACACACATCGCCGAACAACTGCAACCGGAAGAACTGGTGCAGGAACTGGACTACTGTTTTTCCCATTTCGACAGCATCGTCGGCCGGCTTCGCCTCGAAAAAATCAAAACCGTCGGCGACGCCTACATTTGCGCCAGCGGCCTTTCCGACGGCAACGAACACCCCGGCAAAATGATCCGCGCCGCCCTGCAAATGCAGGAATTCCTGCACGAACTCAAAGCCCGGCGCAGCGCCGAAGGCCGCCCCCATTTCGAGGCGCGTATCGGTATTCACCTCGGCCCCGTGGTGGCCGGCGTGGTGGGTGTCAAAAAATTTGCCTACGACATCTGGGGCGATACCGTCAATACGGCCGCCCGGATCGAAGAAGCCTGCGAGCCAGGCCGCGTCAACGTAAGCCAGGCCGCGCAAACCCCGGCCCGGGAAGAATTTCAGTGGGAATACCGGGGCAAAGTCGCCACCAAAAACAAAGCGGAAATGGACATGTACTACGTGTCGCCGCTAGGGCCGAACGGGTAGATCCATTACCCTGCCGCCCCGCCCCCGTGTATCAAAAGCCCGGATTTTTACCGTCCCGTTGGCCGCCACCGCCACCGGACCCGTATACAACACGCTGCTGGCTGTGGGCGCCGACCCGTCGGTAGTGTAGCGCAGGGCAAAGCCCGGCAATTGCTGGTTGACATACAATTTACCGCCGCGCACCACCGCACCAGGAGGCGGTATCCGGTATTGAAAACCACCGGCATAGGCATCCAGCCGGGGTAGCTCGCGCTTGCCCAACTGGTTGGCAAACTGCGACCAGGATTCGGCATATTGTTTCTGGAAAACGACTTTGTCCTGGGTCGTTTCCCACACAGGGGCCGGGCCCCAGGCCCGTTCGGCAAGGCCCA
>JADLDL010000037.1 GCA_020846655.1 Saprospiraceae bacterium
CAAATACGGCGACCGGGTGGTGCAGGGTTTCCTGGGCGAAAACTACGCCATCGCCGCCGCGCTCCGGCTGGACAGTGGCGAAGACGACAACGATTCCTCCTACGCCCGCTCGGATCTGGCCGAAATGTTCAGCCGCCGCATTGCCCTGCTCACCGTGGAAGAACAGGAACGGGCCTACGCTGAAGTGCTGGCGCGCTACAATGAATACGTCGAAGACCTCAAGCAGCGCGGCGAATACGACCTGGAAGTGGAATACCTGCCCCTGGAGGCCGAAACCGAGGAGCAATTCCTGCTGGAAGAAGGCAGCGGGCGGCCCACGCCTTTCGGTCAGCCTGCCGTCTTGGAGCAGGTGCAAGCGCGGGTGTTGAAACGCCCGATGAAATGGAGCGAAGTGCAGGCCCTTATGGAAAAAACGCTGCAAGGCGCTTCGCCGGAGGAATTTCAAAAACGTTTTCGGCAGGAATACGAGGCTGGGCGCCAGGAATTGCGCGCCGCCAAATCCGCCGAGCGCAACACCAAACTGCGCAAGGTCGAGGATGAAATCCGCGAGTTGGAAACCCTGCGCGCTTCCGGCAAATCCAAAGACCCGGAAAAACTCGAAAAGGGTCTGGAAAAAGCGGAAAAACAACTCGCCGAACTCAAGGAAAAAATGGCCGCCGAGGAAAACAAACTTACGGCCGAGACTAACAACGGCCTGCGTATCATCGACTTTTTCAAAGTTGGCCGGCCCTTCCAGTTTCGCATCGAGCAGGCCGGCACGGCGCGGGAGTTGAACGGCGTGGTGACGGGTTTGTATTTCCTGAAACCTGTCGGCGATCCTACGCGCTTCAACCCGGCCAACGTGCGTATCACGGCTGCCATCTATGGTCCGGAGCGGACCTGGACGCTCAAGTTCAACAGCCCAGAAGTGTTCACGGCGATGGGCATGAGCACCCACAACCAGGAGGTGTTTTTGCAGGATTTGCTGTACAACTGGAACCGCCACGACAGCGCGGGCGATAAACGGGAAGAACAGTTTATCGCCACGGGCAACATGCTGTTGTCCGCCAAAAACGTGTTTTTGCAAGGCGCCGGCGGTAAACTCATCAAATACAGCACCTTCGACGGCGGCATCCGCTCGGGTATCCTGGTACAAAAAGAAGTGGATCACAAGGGCAGAGAGCAGAAATCGGAACCGAAAACCCGCCGCTCGGTACGGGCGTTGGCCGACGAACTGGCGCAAACCCGTCCGGGCTACCAGCAATACCGCTATGTGGAGGGCACGGCCCTGAACAACGCCATCGCCTTCGTGCGCACCCGCGAGGAAATGTACCGGGTGACCATGCCAAAAACCACGGCGTTCAAACCCTACTACGGCGACAAAGACCTGGTCAATTTGCTTTTCCAGGATACCTACGACCGCAGCCGGGGCCTGCCCAAGGCTTTCGTCAGTTACCCGCCCAACCTGCTGGCCGGGTACGTCCACCGCGACGAGCTGCAAACCTTTCTCGACACCCTGGCCGAGAAATACCAGATGACCTACTTAGCCGAAGCCCAGCAGTTCGCCGGCCTCCTCAACCTCGATCAGCCCATCCCCGACCGCGAGCCTTCCGAGATGGAACAAATGCTCGTCGTCCTCGAACAACTCAACCTCGAAACCGCCCCATAACCCCCATGACCTACCAACTCCAAAACCTGACTCCGCCGCAAATCGCCCGACTGGACGAGGTGCCCATCGCCCGGCAGGAGCAAATCATTGACCAAACCGGCGAGCCGCTGCGTTTGGTGACTTCCTATTATTTGGTCAAAAATGCCTCGGCCAACTTCACCGTGCCGCATGAAACCGCTGAAAATCTGGATGCAGCCATTTATGCCCTGCTGAACCGCAAAGGTTTTTTGAATGGGACCATGCAGGTAGCAAAACCGGAGCCGGTCAAACAAGAGCCGGCGCAGGCCAAAATGGATTTGCCCGAGCCTACCCGGACGGTGGCTGCTAAACCAGCAACTTCTAAACCGGTTGTAGGGCCAAAGTCTTTTTCCTTCAACAACTACCCGTTGTCCAAAAAATTCATGCCCCTGCACCAGCAGCGGGTAGTCCGCGGGTTCAACGAAGAACGCGAGGCTATCTTAGGCGACGTGGAAAAGATGCTTTCCGCCATTCCGAAGTTCCGTTCGCAATCGAAAAAGCCCTTGATGGAGCAAACGGTGTACGCCCACTATTTCTACGGCCAAAGCGATTGGTTTATCCTGGAATACGACGGGAGCGAGGATGTGTTTTTCGGCTATGCCATTCTGAACGGTGACAGCCAAATGTCCGAATCCGGCTTCATTGGCCGGCAGGAAATCACCGAAAACGGGCGAGTGGAATTGGATTTTCATTGGAAACCGGTGACACTGGGCGAGGCGTTACATAATGCCGATTCGGACTTCTTCAAGGCGCCCAAGAAAACGGAGGCGCCCGACCCCAAATTCAAAAAGGGCGATTTGGCCCAATACAAAGACACGCCCGTTCAAATCCTGGACGAGGGCACTTTCGACACCGTGGCCCGGCACTGGGTTTACCTGGTGCAAGCCTACCAGTGGGCCGATCCGGACAACGTCAGCGAAAAGAGTCTGATCCCCATCGAGCACACGGATTGGAAAGGTTTTGTCGAAGAACAATCCTACCGGCATAGCAACGGCAAAACCTACCAGTTCGACGGCTTGATTGAACTGGGTGACGGGCAAAAATTGGCCACATGGAAACTGGACGGTAAACGTGTCGGCGCGCCGATCCCGAACCTGCCGGGGTATTTCAAAACGGAAAGTAGCGCCGTCGAAGCGCCACCGGTGGTGGATAACTCGAAGCGCCTGCGGCTCGCCCAGGCCAAAGCCAAGGCGCAAGCCGCCCGCATCCGAATCCTTAAACTCAAATCTCAAACGCCCCCTGATCATGTATAAAATAGCCCAACTGACCGATGCACAAATCGCCAAACTCCAGCCCGATTTGCGCCGGGAAATCGAATCCCTGAAATCCGACAGCGATAACTTCGATCCGGAATTGTACGAGGTGTTTGCTGAAAATGACAACGATCTGTACCAACTGGCCAAAGGCGAATTGGCCGGCGAACAACCCACTGTCCCATCTGCCGCCGAACCGGTAGCGCTCCTGAAACGCGGCCCGAAGACAAAAGAAAAACGCGCCAAAAAACAAGCCGATGCTTATTCCGAAACCGTCACCATCGACGGCTCGGAATACCTGGTCGGCACCGATGCGGATGGAACCGTGCAATACGGCCTGGACAAAACCGGCCGGCTACTCCAAATCGGCGATACCGTGGAAGCCACCATCAAAGGCCATACTATTATAGGTGTAATTGCCAGCCTCAAAGCCCGCAAAGGCGGCGGCCACCTGGTGCGCTACACCGACGCAGCCGGCAATAAAAAGACCGCGATGTTGCAGCCCTCGGCCATTGCCAAAACAGCCTCGGCTCCGCCAGCCACCGGCAAAGAAACCCCGGTAGCGCCCTACAAAATGCGGCTGCCCAAAAACCTGGTCAAAAAAGCCGAAGTCGCCCGCCGCACCGACTGCGACGAAAACGAGGCCATCCTGGTGACGCCCACTGAAAAAGTGGAAATCGCCGCACCCACCGTCGCCGATCCGGCCAAGGGCGATAAAATCCTGGCCCATCCCGACGGCACGCCGATGACGGTCATCGAGGGCAAAGCCGTGGACCAACACTTTGAAGTGGAAGGTAAAGCCGGCGTCGAAACCCGGAAGGACGGCACCGTCACCTTCGATGTCGCCGGCGCCGAAACTCCCGAAGCCGCCGCGCAGCCCCAACCGGCGGACGACGAGACGAAATACCGCGTCGTCAAGGCGAAGAAGCCTACATCCAAATGCGAGTTCTCCCGCGAAAAGGCCAAGTCGCCGGCCCTGATGACCTTCCTGGAGGGCATGCGCCTGCGCTGGCATGACGGCGAGTCGAAAGACAAGATCATCGGGGTGTACTATTTGAAAAACGAAAACAAAGTCCTGCTCAAAGTAAAAGTGTACGATTGGATGGACCTGTTTGCCGACATCCGTTTCTACAC
>JADLDL010000038.1 GCA_020846655.1 Saprospiraceae bacterium
CCCGGACAAGCGGCGTTTAGCCACACCGTGGCCTACACCCTGGAAGGTTTTCTGGAATCGGCACTCTTGCTCGATGAACCGGAAGTGCTGGAACGCTGCATCACTGCCGCCGACCGGCTGCTGGCCGTGCGAAACCAGGCCGGACGCACAGCGGGGCGCTACGAGGGCGAATGGCAGGGCGATTATTCGTTTCGCTGCCTGAGCGGCAACGCCCAATTGAGTGTGTTGTATTTCCGCCTCTGGGAAGTCTGCAAGGCGCCAGCGTACAGGCAGGCCTCTGCCGACTTTTTGTCCGAAATTCTTGAATTTCAATATTTTAAAAAAAACAAAAACTGCTACGGCGCTTTGCCTGGTTCAGCGCCGTTTTGGGGGCCATACCTGCGGTTTCGGTATCCCAACTGGGGAGTAAAATTCTACCTGGATGCCTTGGGCAACTGGGCGCCGGAGTCTGGCCCTGCTTTTTAAAACAAACTGCCGGACTGGGTAGGTGGCACCACGCCAATGTGTTTGTAGGCTTTGGCGGTGGCTTGCCGGCCCCTGGGGGTGCGTTGCAAATAGCCTTCCATGATGAGGAAAGGCTCGTGCACCTCTTCGATCGTACCCGGTTCCTCGCCCACTGCTGTGGCAATAGTGGTCAGGCCCACCGGGCCGCCTTTGAATTTGTGGATGATGGCGCTCAGGATGCGGTTGTCCATTTCATCCAGGCCGTGCTCGTCGACATCCAGCGCAGAAAGACCATAGCGGGCAATGGCCTGATCGACGGTGCCGTTGCCTTTGATTTGGGCAAAATCGCGGATTCGGCGCAGGAGGGCGTTGGCGATACGCGGGGTGCCGCGGCTGCGCCGGGCAATTTCCAGCGCGCCTTCGTCGGATATTTCAATATTGAGGATGGAGGCAGAGCGGTGCAGGATATGCTCCAGGGTGGGCACATCGTAGTAATCGAGCAGGCAATTGATGCCGAACCGGGCACGCAGGGGCGAGGTCAGCAGCCCCATGCGGGTCGTGGCACCGACGAGGGTAAAGGGGTTCAGGGTAATCTGAATGCTCCGGGCATTAGGGCCCGAATCGATCATGATGTCGATCCGGTAGTCTTCCATAGCCGAGTAGAGGTATTCTTCGACCACTGTATTGAGCCGGTGGATTTCGTCGATAAACAACACGTCGCCGGGTTCAAGGTTGGTCAGTACACCGGCCAGGTCGCCGGGTTTTTCGAGCACCGGCCCCGAACTCATTTTGATCGAGGCCTCCAGTTCGTTGGCAATGATATGCGACAAGGTGGTTTTGCCCAGGCCGGGCGGGCCGTGCAGCAGCACATGGTCGAGGGCTTCGCCGCGTTGTTTGGCGGCCTGGATAAACACTTGCAGGTTTTCGACAATTTTTCGTTGGCCGCTGAAATCATCCAGCAGTTTGGGGCGAAGCGCTTTTTCAATTTGATGGTCTTCACCGGAAACCGGTTCGTCTGCAAACGTTTTACTCAAGGGAGTCTGAAATTTAAAGGGCGGAGGAATTGATAATTTGGGCAAAATTGAAATTTTTTGTTTTGAAAATCAAATTTTACTCGGGCATTCTGTTTTTTTGCAGGATCATTGCTCACACTTGATTCTACATGCAGCCGGATTTTTATTTAGGAACCCTTCGTTTGGCCGAGCCAGTCATTGCCCTCACCGGACTTTTCATTGCCTTTGTTTGTGGTTATGCCTGGGTTCGGCTCCGCCGCCGCGAAGTACGCTGCGCCGCCTTTCGCTGGATGATCTGGTTTTTCGGCTTGATGGCGATTTCATCGGTCATCGGGCCTTTTTTCGGCCACATGTTTTACTATCAGGTGGGTTTTCCCGGCAAATTTTTCTGCTGGCTGTTTAGTATCCTGAGCCTGGCGGCCTTAGCCCAGGCCAGTATTGAACATGCCCGCCCTTTTTTACCGGCCAAAGCCAGCCAGGCCTTGACGGTGGCCAACCTGTCGTTTTTGGTATTGGGCTTGGGCTTGTCGGGCTGGAACCGGAGCTTTCACTGGGTGGAAGCCCACAGTGCCATTGCTATGTTGGGTTTTATGATGCCCCTGGAAGGGCTGGTGTATGCCCGCCGTCGCGATCCCGGCAGTTTGTTGCTGTTGTTGTCGCTTCCAATTGCCGTGCTGGCGATCGTGCCGGTGTTGATCAAATGGTCGCCGGGCACCTGGTTTAGTTATTTCGACGTGGGGCACGTCATTCTCTACGGTTGTTTTTGGCTGATGATGTTGGGCGCCGAACGCCGGGAAACTGCTGCGACATTGTAATTTCAAACGATTTATACCCGTATGAAAAAACCTGACCTGCCTGTTTGGCTGCTCCTGAGCGGCCTGTTCTTTTGCTTTTCCACCTGCACACAAAGCCAGACGCCTGCGCCGGCGTTTTCGGTAATTCAATTCCGGGAACCATACGAGAGCAGCCGAATTGTCCTGAGCAAAGACCTCTCGATACCAGCCGAAGAAGCCGGCTATACCTTGTTTTTGCCGCAAGGCGAGGTAAAAGGCATGGTGGTGTTTTTTAAAGCCGGACGCGATACCAGTAGCCGGGACTACGAGATGCAGTTGTACCGGGAGGCCGTGAAAAAACAAGTGGCGACCCTGTACGTGAGTACCGGAAACCCGGTGGAATTTCTGTTTGATTCGCTGCGCCACGTCCAATTGGACCGCTACATCAGCAGCGTTGTTGCCACCCACAAGATCCCGGCTGGCCGACTCTTGTTTGCCGGCATGTCCTTGGGGGGCACCCGCGCCCTGAAATTTGGCGCCTGGTGCCTGGACGGTAAATCTGCCAGCCAACTGCGCCCGTGCGCGATTGCCATTTGCGATGCCCCCATCGATTTCCACCGGTTTTGGCGCGAACTCAGCCGCTCGATCCGCCTGAATCTGAATCCAATTTCCGTCAATGAAGCGCAATGGGTGAGCGCCCAATTGGAAGCCCACCTGGGCGGCACGCCGGCAGACAACCCGGACGCGTATACCCGGTATTCGCCCTACGTGTACGGCCTTAGCCCCGACCCGCGCTTGAAGATTTTTGAAAAAACAGCCATCCGGGCGTATACCGAGCCCGATATCCATTGGTGGATGGCCAACCGGAACAAAGATTTCAACGGCATGAATGCCATCGACGCCGCAGCCCTGATAAATGACCTGCACATCGCCGGTCACCCGGCTGCCGCGCTGATCACCACCACCGACAAGGGCCGGCAGCCGTCGGGAGCGCGGCACCCGCACTCCTGGAGTATTGTCGATAATGCTGAACTGATAGATTGGCTACTGGGCTTGCCCTGATCAGCGAAGCGAACTCCAGGCGACATACTGCATGCCGGGCCGGTAGGAGCGGTATTCCAGCGCAGAAATGATGGATTCGAGCACGGCCTGGTCCTGCACAAAATCGGCGTCGTCGAGTTCGAGGATCACGACCGGAGTTTCGGTTTCCGATTTAAAATACTCGAAATAAGCGTTTTGTAATTCTTCCAGGTATTCGCCGCTGATCAGGCGTTCCATATCCCGGCCTCGTTTTTGAATCTGGCGCAGCAGTACGTCGACCGGGCGGTGCAAGTACAGCAGAATGTCCGGCTTGGGGAAAGTGGCATTGAGCACGGAAAACAAGCGCTGAAACAGGCGAAACTCCTCCTCGCTCAGGTTGTTTTTGGCAAACAAAAGGGTTTTTACAAAAAAATAATCGGCTACGGTAAACGCGCGAAACAAGTCGGGCTGGGCAAAATGCTCCAGCAATTGTTTGTGGCGTTCCGTCATAAAAAACAACTCGACGGGAAAGGCGTACCGCTCCGGCTGCTCGTAGAAAAACGGCAGAAACGGATTATCGGTGAATTGTTCCAACACCAGGGCGCAGCCAAAACGCTCGGCCAATTGGTGGCAAAGCGTGGTTTTGCCCGCACCAATATTTCCCTCAATTGCGATAAAACGGTATTGCATATCAGATCATCACCACTTCCGACAGGTCGTCGCAAGCCATATACAACGCATCGATCTGTTGTTTGAGCACCGGGTGTTCCAGTTCGGGGGCAATTTCCATCAGGGGCACCAGCACGAACGCGCGTTTGTGCAGTTCCGGATGCGGAATTTCCAAGCCTTTGTCGCGGACGATTCGTTTGCCATAAAACAACACATCGATGTCGATGAGCCGCGGGCCCCATTTCTCCGTTTTGGTGCGGCCCATTTCCTTCTCAATTTTGGCAATACCTTCCAGCAAGCCCCTGGGATCCAGCACGGTATTGATCATAATGACCTGATTCAGAAACGCGTCTTGCTCTTTGTTCCCCCAGGGTTCGGTTTCGTACACATGGCTCTGTTTGGCCGGCTTGCCCAGTTGCTTGGAAATCAGGGCGGAAGCCGTGCGCAGGTTGGCCGCCCGGTCACCCAGATTACTGCCCAGGCAGAGATATACGTTGATGTATTTTTTAACAGGATATGGCTGCATGGTTCGGCTGAATGTGTGTTGAAAAGCAGAAAATGTACAATCGGGCGCGCAAAGGTAACAAAATGGCTACCTTTGCGCCGCTTTTTAAATTTCTTCAGACTTACATAAAAAATGAATTTCAACATGAAAAATGCACTTTTGATGTGCCTGGCCGGCGCTGTCCTGCTGCTGGGGGCCTGTAAAAATGTGGACCAGGAACTGGTGGGAAAACTGCAAGCCGAACAAGCCAACATCAAAGAAAACCTGCCGGCCATCGAAGCCAATGCCCAGAAGGCCGCAGCCCTGGTCAAGGAAATGGACGCAGTGCCTGCCGCCCTCAAAATCTATCCGAAACTCAAGTTTGCTGAGGTATACAGCAATGCCGACGCCCTCAATACCAAGTACACAGCCATCCTGGGTATTCTCAATGGCGCACATACGCAACTTGATTCGTTGATGAAAAACTACACCGACGGCCCGCTGGAAGCCAAAGATGTACAAGCCGGTTTGGCTGTCATCGGCAAAGACACCGAAAATTTGCCCCATATCCAGGACCGGATCATTCCTTTCATGGACAATACAACTGCCGAGTTTAAAGCCCTCATGGAGGCCTGGAATGCGCTGCCCGAATCGGAGCGCCAAATCAAAGCCGGCCAAATTGCTGTGCCCACGGACGCCGCCAATACACTGGTGCCGTCGTCCGCGATTTCTGTGCCTTCCGGCAAAACGGATGGTGGCCAGGATAAAAAGCAATAGACTTGCTCCTTTGGGACAATTTACAAAGAGACCGCCTCCAAAGCCATTGCTGGGGAGGCGGTCTCTTCATTTGGGCCTCGTTCAAACCAGCCCTACAGCACCGTAATCCGAACCGCTTGCGCTTCGATCATGAAGCCAAAAGATTCCAACACAAACCCTGCCTCGCCGGCCTCGTGCCGGAAGGCTTCTTCTGCCTCCGGCGCAATGGCCACCAGCAAGCCGCCGCTGGTCTGCGGGTCCGCCAATATATGCCGCTGCCGTTCGCTGGCGCCGGCTATGGTATGGCCGTAACTATCCCAATTGCGGTTGGTGCCGCCCGGCACGCAGTTCAGGTCCAGGTAGTAGTCCAGGATGCCCCGGTCCATGACCGGCACCTGATCGAAATGCAGCACCGCACTGGTTTGGCTCGCTTCGCACATTTCTGAGAGATGGCCCAGGAGTCCAAAGCCGGTCACATCGGTCATCGCCTG
The DNA here is from genome assembly GCA_020846655.1 of Saprospiraceae bacterium. Lineage (GTDB taxonomy): Bacteria > Bacteroidota > Bacteroidia > Chitinophagales > Saprospiraceae > M3007. The sequence continues at coordinate 5,651 of JADLDL010000038.1, forward strand.
TACGTATGGCAGGCGTCCGAACTGCTCGCCGATGCGGTTGAGCCGTTTCATGCTATCCGGCGCCAATTGCGCGTGTTCGGGCAGCAATACGCCTTTTTTTTGCGCCGTAGTTAATATTCCGACGCCAATAGGTTTGGTCAAAAACAACTTCGCGCCCACCTGGGCACCGCCATTCTTTTTCAATTGCGAAAGGGCAACCCGGCCCGTAACGGCCAAGCCGAAAATCGGCTCCGGGCTATCGATGCTGTGGCCGCCGGCCAAGGGAATGCCGGCTTCGGCGCAGGCTTTCCGGCTGCCTTCTATGACCTGATTCGCAATTTCAGCCGGCAAGGTATTGATCGGCCAGCCCAGGATAGCAATCGCCACCAGTGGGGTGCCACCCATGGCGTATACGTCGCTAATGGCGTTTACCGAGGCGATCCGGCCAAAGTCCTCCGGATCATCCACGATGGGCATGAAAAAATCCGTGGTGCTCACAATGGCCGTGCCATCGCCCAGGTCGAACACAGCGGCATCGTCGCGCTCCTCATTCCCGACCAGAAGGCTAGGAAAATGTTGCTGCAAGGTGGTGGATTTCAGGATGTTGTCCAGCACCTTCGGCGCAATTTTGCAGCCACAGCCGGCCCCGTGCGAATATTGGGTCAGTTTGTACATAGCCTTAAAACTGCACCGTCATGCTCAAACTGGGCAATA
>JADLDL010000039.1 GCA_020846655.1 Saprospiraceae bacterium
AGCCAAACGTCGAAGCCCCGGAAACAGAAGAGCAACCCGAAACGGGTTTCCACCTGCAAACCGAGCCAAACGTCGAAGCCCCGGAAACAGAAGAGCAGATCGAAACAGTTCTCCACCTGCAACCTGAGACAAACGTTGAGGCCCCGGACGCCGAAGAGCAGCCCGAAACAGTTCTCCACCTGCAAACCGAGCCAAACGTCGAAGCCCCGGACCCAGAAGAGCAACCCGAAACGGGTTTCCACCTGCAAGCCGAGCCAAACGTCGAAGCCCCGGAAACAGAAGAGCAACCCGAAACGGGTTTCCACCTGCAAACCGAGCCAAGCGTCGAGACCCCGGAAACAGAAGTGCAGATCGAAACGGGTTTCCACCTGCAAGCCGAGCCAAGCGTTGAAGCCCCGGAAGCAGAAGCGCTGCCCGAATCTCCACTACCTACATCCTTACGGCTGACGGTTTTGATCACCGGAGGCACTTCGGGTATTGGCCGGGCCACGGCCGAATATTTTGCCCGGCAAGGGCATCGGGTGTTGTTGACCGGCCGGCGCGCCGAGCGGCTCGAGGCCTTACAAGAGCAATTTCAGACGGCCTTTCAGGCTGATGTCCATACGTTATCCTTTGACGTACGCGATCAGGCTGCTGTGCAATACGCCTTTGAGCAACTGCCGGACGAATGGCAGAATATCGACGTACTGATCAACAACGCCGGCCTGGCCAAGGGCTTGTCGCCTATCCACGAAGGCAGCCTTGAGCATTGGGAGACCATGATTGATACCAACCTCAAGGGTTTGTTGTACGTCACCCGGTGTATTGCGCCGGGCATGGTACGTCGCCGGAAGGGGCATATTATCAACATCGGCTCCAGCGCGGGCAAGGAAGTATATGCCAATGGCAATGTCTATTGTGCTACCAAATTTGCCGTAGATGCGCTCACCCGCGCCATCCGGCTGGATCTGCACGCCCACAACATCCGGGTGAGCCAGGTCAGTCCGGGCCATGTGGAGGAGACGGAATTTGCGATCAATCGGTTTGATGGGGATGCACAAAAAGCGCGGATCTACGACGACTTTCAGCCTTTGAAAGCCTCCGATGTGGCGGATGCCATTTACTACATCGCTACCCGGCCGGCGCATGTCAATGTACAGGATATTGTTTTGTTTGGCACCCAGCAGGCAAGTGCGACCGTGGTGAACCGTTCGGGGCGGGAATAAACATTGGCGGCGCCCAACAACGAAACTGCCCGCTAGCCGTTACCGGTAGCAGGCAGCAATTAGAACCATGAAAATTTGGATGGGCGGCTGGCACAGGATTACAGGTGCAGCCGCTCTTTTTTATGCAGTAGTTGATCTTTTGTCTCCGTTCGGTCCGGGTCGGGCACACAGCAATCCACCGGGCACACTGCCGCGCACTGCGGCTCTTCGTGAAAACCGACACACTCCGTACACTTGTCCGGCACGATGAAATAATAATCGTCGGATACCGGGTTGTTTTTATGGTGCGCATCCACCGTCGAGCCATCCTCCAGGGCATAGCCCCCTTTCACCGTATTTCCATCCGAAATTGCCCACTCTACCCCACCCTCGTAAATCGCATGGTTGGGGCATTCCGGTTCACAAGCGCCGCAGTTGATGCATTCATCTGTAATGATAATGGCCATGTCGTTTCACACATTTTGCTCTTCAAACAAGAAATTCCTGGATTTGTTGGAACGCCGCAAAGATAAAAAAAGGAAAACCCAATGCCCCAGGAAACACTACCCGGAAATTGAAGAAAAGCGATGAACCGGTCTTCCAAACCGGCAACCCAGCCTGATTTATCCGCCTTTATTGTCAGAGAACCGACAAAATCAACCGGCATACACAACTCTTTCTCGCCTCAAATTACTCACAACACAAGGTCGTTTTTCTTCAAAAAAGAAAAAACTCTCGCTTGGCCAGTTTAAAAACAAGGTAAAAAATTTCCAAAAACAGAGCAAAATGTACATTTTTCTCAAAAACAGGTGAAGTCAACGTTTTAAGGCCCGAAAGACAAACAAAATTCAATTCTTCACAATGCCCTAAAATTGTCATTGGCAGGCGGCGATCCAGCCTGCATTTTTGTAACGTGAAAAGTGGGGAATTAAAAGTAATTAACCACTGTGAGATATGTTCATGGGATTGTACAAATTCAGGTGAGAGAGCAAGTCCTCTCGAAACGTTTGAGAGGACTTGCCAAATCTCAATTTTAAACGAGGTGTTAAGGCCGCATTTTTTTTGCAACAAAAAAATATTTGCCGCCGTTTAATTGTCGCATAGGTTGCAAAACAGGAGATACTCCACCGCAGCCTCAATGTTCGAAAATGTTCATGGGATTATAATTTGTTGTTTACGACCACGCCAAATGAGGCGTGGTTTTTTTATTTTTTGCCCTACCTTTCGCGCCGCCTGCGCTGTCTTGCGCTGCTCCTCATTGCCACCCGGCGTCACCCTTTCGCATTGCTGCACATCCATGTCTGCTTCCACGAGTGAAATCAAACGGGTCACCACCCACGTCATTCAAGCCATGAAAAACCGTGGCGAAAAAATCGCCATGCTCACCGCCTACGACTTTTCGATGGCCCGCATCCTGGATGAAGCCGGCATCGACATCTTGCTGGTCGGCGATTCCGCCTCCAACGTCATGGCCGGACACGAAACCACCCTGCCCATCACCCTCGACCATATGATCTACCACGCGCAATCGGTCGTCCGGGCCGTACACCGCGCCATGGTGGTGGTAGACCTGCCCTTCGGCAGCTACCAGTCCAATTCCGAAATTGCCCTGAAAAGCGCCATCCGCATCATGAAAGAATCAGGCGCCCATGCCGTCAAACTGGAAGGCGGCGCCGAAGTGGAAGAATCCATCAAACGGATCCTGATGGCCGGCATCCCGGTCATGGGCCACCTGGGCCTCACCCCGCAAAGCATTTACAAGTTCGGCACCTACACCGTGCGGGCCAAAGAGGAAGCCGAAGCCCAAAAACTGCGCGACGACGCCAAACTGCTCGAACAACTCGGCTGCTTTGCCCTGGTGCTCGAAAAAATACCGGCCCAACTGGCCAAACAGGTTTCCGAAAGCCTCGAAATCCCCACTATCGGGATCGGCGCCGGCCAACACGCCGACGGACAGGTGCTGGTCACCCACGATATGCTGGGCATTACCAAAGATTTCAAACCGCGCTTCCTGCGGCGTTACCTTGAACTGTTCGACCTGATTGGAAAGGCTACCCAAGCCTATATTCAGGATGTAAAAAGCCGGGATTTCCCGAACGATTCCGAACAATATTAACCCAATTCGGTAAGTTGGGCAGATACGCAAGTTCATTCGCCCCGAATCCGCGCAAAGGCTATACTTTTGCGCGGATTTTTTACGCTACTTTTTGACCAACGACTACTTGAATTTATGACAGGAAAAAAGACCCTGAGCCTACTGGCGCTGCTCCTGCTGTTGGGCGGCGCATTTTGGGGCTGGCCCTATGCCAAAGCCATGTACTTCTCCGGCGTGCCCGCTCAACTCCAACGTTCTGTTTTGCTCCTTCCCAGCCGCGCCACTTTTGAACAGGCCCTCGACAGCCTGGAACAAGGCGGTTTTATCAACAACCCGGAAAACTTTGTCTGGCTGGCTGAAAAAATGAACTTCAAACGCGACTCGATGCGCGGCGGCCGCTTCGAGATCCAAGCCGGTTGGAGCAACCGGGAACTAATCGGGCACCTGCGAGCCGGCAAACAAGCCCCGGTAAAAGTAGTTTTGAACGTGGACCGCCTCCCCGAAAACGTGGCCGGCCGCGTCGCCCGTTTCCTGGAAACGGACTCCCTTTCCCTGCTTCAGGCCTTTACCGATCCGGCCTACCTGAGCGAAACCGGCTACACACCCGAAACCCTGATTTCGTTGTTTATCCCGAATACCTATGAAATGTTTTGGACCACTGATGCCAAGGCGTTTTTGCAACGCATGCTCCGCGAGCACGATGCGTTTTGGGACAAAAACAAGCGCCGCGAAAAAGCCAAAGCCCTGAACATGACGCCCGAACAGGTGTACACCCTGGCCTCTATCGTGGAGCGCGAAACCAATACCAACAGCGAAAAACCCACGATTGCTGGCGTGTACCTCAACCGCCTGAAGATCAACATGCTGCTGCAAGCCGACCCGACCGCAGTATTTGCCACCCGCGATTTTGCCACGCGCCGGGTCACTGATTTTCACACGACGTTTCAATCGCCCTACAACACCTACGTCACCAAAGGCTTGCCACCGGGCCCCATCAGCATGGCTTCCATTTCGAGCATCGATGCCGTGCTGAACGCCGAACAGCACGACTACCTGTATTTTTGCGCCAAACCCGACGACTCCGGAGCACATGCCTTCGCGGCCACCTATTCGGCCCACCTGGTCAATGCCCGGCGTTTTCAGTCCTGGCTGGAACAACGCGGATACTAAGGTGTTTAAGTGCTAGTTTTACCCCCCACCCTATTGCCTAAACCACAGTGCGCCGCATATGAAATACAGAATTTTTGGCCCGACCGGCCTACGGGTTTCTGAACTTTGCCTGGGTACCATGACCTTCGGCACCGAGTGGGCCCTGGGCACCGACAAGGAAGAAAGTAAACAGGTGTTTGATTTGTTTGCGGAAAAAGGCGGCAATTTCCTGGATACTGCCAACCGGTATACCGAAGGCACCAGTGAACGATGGCTGGGTGAGTTTATAAAAGCCGAACGCCACCATTTTGTATTATCCACCAAGTACACCCTGCGCGACCAAACCGGGGATCCCAATTTTGCCGGCAACCATCGGAAAAATATGATGCGCTCGGTGGAAGAAAGTTTGCGCCGGCTCGATACGGAATTTATCGACTTGTTCTGGGTGCACGCCTGGGATTTTTTAACGCCGGTAGAGGAAGTGTTGCGCGGCCTCGACGACTTGGTGCGCAGCGGCAAAGTGCACTATATAGGTATATCAGACACGCCGGCCTGGGTCGTCAGCCAGGCCAATACTATTGCGCAATTGCGCGGTTGGACTGCTTTTGCCGGCCTGCAAATCGAATATTCCCTGCTCCAACGCGCACCCGAACGCGACCTGTTGCCCATGGCCAAACAATTTGGCCTGGCCGTGACGCCCTGGGGGCCGCTAGCAGGTGGCGCCCTTTCCGGCAAATACCTCAGCGGCGATACCGGACGGGTGGCTGAACACAGCACCCGCCGCAACGAAAGAGCCAACCTGATTGCCGCCGAAGTGGTGAAACAAGCCGCTCAACTGGGCATCAGCCCGAGCCAACTGGCTATCAACTGGACGCGCCAACGCCAGCAAGGCCTCACTGTCATTCCCATCATCGGAGCCCGCCGGCCAGCTCAATTAGCCGATTCGCTGGGCTGTGTAGACGTCGAGGTTCCGGCAGAAATCCTGCAGGCCCTGGATGCCGTCAGTGCTATCGAACTTGGCTTCCCGCACGATTTTTTAGCCTCTGACAATATCCGCGAACTTGTCTTTGGCGGCGCTTATTCACGAATTTTACCCTGAGCCTTTGCTTTTCACACAACAGACCATCCAACAATTTTATACCATATGCCTTTTACCGACATCGATAATATGCCCATCTACTGGCCCGACCACGAAGACGTCGCCATGAAACTGTACGACCGGTTTGGCGATGACTTTGAGGAAGGAAAAATTTACCGCGTCCGGTTTACCGACCTGATCGAATGGGTGCTGGCCATCCCGAATTTTGCCGGCACCCGCGAAGAATGTACCGAGGGCCACCTGGAGCAAATCCAGGCCAAATGGGTATACGAATGGAGAACCAACAATCGATAGTACCCATGACGCCGGCCAGCGGCCTGGAATCGAGCGTCGAACTCGTACACTTGTTCGACAAGTTCCTGGCTATCCGCGCCTTTGTGCTGGATGTAGACGGGGTTATGACCGACAACTCCGTGCACGTCACCGAAAGCGGCGAACAACTGCGGCAGATGAGCGTGCGCGATGGCCTGGGGCTGAAAATTGCGCTCAAAAACGGTTTTCCGGTCTGCATCATCACCGGCGGCCGTTCGCATGGCGTAATCAAACGGCTGAGCGGGCTGGGTATCGAACACATTTACTCCGGCGTTGAAGACAAATGGCCCGTTTTTCAGCAATTTTTGGCGACATACCGTCTGAAAGCCAGCGAAATCTGCTACATGGGCGACGACCTGCCCGATATTCAGATCCTGCGCAAAGTGGGGCTGTCGGCCTGTCCTATTGATGCCGTACCGGAAGTATTCAGTGTGGTGGATTACATTTCACCCATCGCCGGCGGCAAGGGTTGTGTGCGCGACGTGGTGGAGAAAGTATTGAAGGCGCAGGGAAAGTTTGTATTTGACACCGGAAGTTCGGCCTGACAATTGCGGCTTTGCCTTACCTTGCTTGCGGAAGAGCGGCCTGCCTGCTGCCCGTGAACTGTCAAAATTTGTTTCGTGAACCAACTGTTGGTACTCCCCCGGCTGCTGCGTTTGCCCAACCTGGTCATCGTGTTTTTGAGCCAGTGGGTGCCGTATTGGTTTGTCTTGCGTCCGGCCCTCTTGCAGGCGGGATGCATTCCGGTGCTCACAGAACGCACGTTTAGTTTGATTGCCACCACCACCGTTTTGACCTCTCTGGCCGGCTACATCATCAACGACTATTTTGACCGTGAGATCGACGCCGTCAACCGACCCAACCAGGTGGTGGTCGGCCGGTATATTCCTTCCGGCATTGTGCTGATGATGTACCTGGGCCTCACAGTGCTGGTGCATACCTTGGCGTTGCGGATGTACCTGGTGTTGCCCGAGCCCAAATCCTTTTGGCCCTTGCTGGTGTTTCCGATTGTATCGTTTTTCCTGTTTCTGTACGCCTGGCAAGTGAAATGCACCCCGGTGATGGGCAATTTTCTGGTGGCGTTGCTCTGCGGCGCCGTGCCGGTGATTCCACTTTTTCCCGAGGACCGGGCCATTTGGCTGGCATCCTTCCAGACTTCGGAGGCTATTCACCAGGCAACCGGCCTGGTGTGGCTCTACGCTTTGTTTGCTTTTGTAACCAACCTGCTGCGGGAGCAAGTCAAGGACCTGGAAGATTTTCAGGGCGATGCGGCTTGCGGCTGCAATACGCTGGCGGTCATCAAGGGCGTCCGGTATGCTAAAAAACCCGCAGCATTTACCAGCCTGGCGGTCAGCATTTTGCTGGGCATTTTGTTGTACTTCTGGACGCAAACCGAGGCCCCCAAGTGGCAGATCGGCGCAGGATTTGTCCTCTTGTTGCTGCCAGCCCTGTTCACCACCGGTTTGATTTACCGGGCCAGCACCAAAATGCACTTTTCCTGGGCCAGCCGCTGTATCAAACTAATCATGTTGGCCGGCTTGTTCCTGCTGCTGCGTTCCTGGCCGGAAGACCCCCTGGCAGCCCTGCAATTGGTGCTGCGTTGAGGTTTCTCCTCTGGACTAATTTCATCCGTATTCTTCCCAGCAACAAACATTTCTCATCTCTCAGTTTTCCCATCGTCCTATGTTTCCCGATCGTCCGCTACTCCTTGCCTCCAAAAGTCCGCGTCGCAGCCAGTTGCTGCGGGAGGCGGGTTTTACCTTTTCTGTACATGGCCTGGAGGTAGACGAAAGTTTCCCTGCCGACATGCCCGTGGAGGCGGTAGCCGCCTACCTGGCTGAGCGCAAGGCCCTGGCTGGCCGGCATTTGATCAAGGATCGTGAGATTATCCTCTCGGCCGATTCGGTGGTCATTCTGGACGGTCAAATTTTCAACAAACCGGATGATTACGACGAAGCCTACCGGATGATCCGCCAATTGTCGGGCCGGCAACACAGTGTCATTACCGGCGTATGCCTGCTGGCTGCCGAGCAGCAAACCACGTTTTCGGACCGTTCGGAAGTTTTTTTCGAGCCCTTGAGCGACGAAGAAATCGACTACTACATCCGGGCGTGTCAGCCCTTCGACAAAGCCGGTTCCTACGGCGTGCAGGAGTGGATTGGCTTGTGCAAAATCCGCCGGATCGAGGGCTCGTATGCCAATGTCATGGGATTGCCGGTACACCGGGTGTTCGCGGCGCTTCAATCGTTTACCACCGGCTAACACCACGAAATGACCATCATTTGCACCGTTACCAACGACCTGAGTTACGACCAGCGCATGCACCGCATTTGCAGCACGCTGGCAGAAAACGGGCATTCGGTGGAACTGGTCGGCCGCTCACTCCCCCACTCTGTTGCCCTGCATGCGCAACTTTTTCGGCAGCGGCGTTTGGCCTGCCGTTTTCGGGGCGGCGTGTTGTTTTACGCCGAGTACAACCTGCGCTTGTTTTGGTATCTCCTGTTTGCCCGCTACGACGCCGTTTGCTCCGTTGACCTGGACAGTTTGCCTGCCGGTTGTGCCGCAACGCTGTTGCGCCGCAAACGGCGCGTTTTTGATGCCCATGAATATTTCACCGAGGTACCGGAACTAACCGATCGCCCGTTCGTCCGCTGGTGCTGGAGCCTGCTGGCCCGCTTGTGCCTGCCGTTTTACCGGCACGCCTACACCGTGGGCCCCGCCCTGGCCGAACTTTTTTCTCAACAATACAAGATTCCATTTGGGGTGGTGCGCAACACGCCCGTGCCGATACCGGCCATAGCGCGCCGTGTTGATCCTTCGTCGCCGCGCGTCCTCTTGTACCAGGGTGCCCTGAACGAAGCCCGCGGCATCGAACACATGCTGGAAGCCCTGCCACAACTGGAAGGCGTTGAACTTTGGCTGGCGGGCGAAGGCGACCGCTCCGAAGCCCTGCGGCAGCAGGCCGCACAACTGAACATCCTGGACAAAGTTCGTTTCCTCGGGTATGTGCAACCGGCCAACCTGAAAACCCTGACCCAGCAAGCCTGGCTGGGTATCAATGTGCTGGAAAACAAAGGCCTGAGTTACTACTTTTCTCTGGCCAATAAATTTTTCGACTACGTGCAGGCGGGCGTACCGGTACTCACCATGAATTTCCCCGAATACCGGCGCTGCAACGAACAATTTGAAGTAGCCCTGCTACTGGACCATCTCAGCGCCGAAACCTTTCGCGCGGCGGTGCAACACCTGCTGGATCACCCGGAAGACTACCAGCGCCTTCAGCAAAATACCCAACACGCCCGCGATGAATGGAACTGGGCGCACGACAAAATCCAACTACTGGCGATTTGGGGGAAGGTTGGAGGGTTGGAAGGTTGAAAGGTTAGATGGTTAGATGGTTAGATGGTTAGATGGTTAGATGGTTGGAGGGTTGGAGGGTTGGAGGGTTGGAGGGTTGGTTTTTGAATTCGCTAATTTTATGCTGTATTACCGATGAACGGCATTACATCAAGGTAAATCATGAAGAATATTCCAATCAGGCAAATTGCCGCTACCCACCAGGAAGAATGCGATGTGAGTCGTTTTAGCATCCGGGATCTGCGCTCGGTACTGAACGGAAAGGACCTGGTTCATCACCTGCACAAACATGACTTTTATTTCATCCTGGCGGTAGAGGAAGGGCAGGGTATGCATGAAATCGACTTTGTCCGGTATGCTGTACGGGAAAATTCTATCTTTTTACTTCGCCCGGGCCAGGTACATATGCTTCAACTAAATGCCGGCTGCCGGGGCTATTTGCTGGAGTTCGACACCTTGTTTTATCCGCCAAAGCACACGAAAGGGGATCACTGGAAAAAATCTATTGGAAAAAATTTTTGCGCCATAGAAGACACCCGTTTTAAGAAACTGCTTTCCTTTTTGTCCATCATCGCTGCTGAATATTCCACCAAACAGCAGGGCTACTGCGAGGCCATTAAAGCAAGCCTGGACCTGTTTTTTATAGAATTTGCCCGGGAAAGCAGCAGCCCCAAACCAGTTTTGCCAGGAACAAACAACTACATGCAGGAACGCTACGAGGAATTGCTGCGCTTGTTGGAAGAAAAAATAACAGTGGAAAAAAGTGTTTCGCAATATGCAGAGTGGCTAAATGTGTCCGTCTACCAGTTGAACGCCATCACCAAAGCATCTGTTGGCAAAACAACAGCAGCGCTCATCAACGAACAAATCATATTGGATGCAAAAAGATACCTGCTGGCCACCGCCAATCAAGTTAAGGATATTGCCTGGCATTTAGGGTACGAAGACCCGTCCTACTTTATCCGGTTCTTTAAAAAACATACAGGGCTGTCGCCAGATGCATTCCGGAAGAAGTTCAAATAAGTACCATCCATCTGGACAATTGTCCTACCAGACGCCATATTGCCCGGCCTACCTTTGTGTGGTAAATTAAATTGTTCACAAAAAGGTCAAACACATGAAAGCAAAAGCCAGGCTCCGAACAGCAATTAAGATCTGGATGGTCATTTATCCTTCCATTACCTTGCTCCTGTTTCTTCTGGGCAAAGAATTGTCCATGCTCCCGTTATATCAACGAACCTTTATACTCACCATTATTTTGGTCCCCTGGATGGTTTTTGTGGGCCTTCCGTTTGTCGAACAGCTCATTCGCTGGTTTTCTGCAAAAGAGACGCCTGAACAGCAGTAAAACCTGGCGACCCGGAAAGGGGTTTCAATAAGCCTTCTATTAGCACTATAAAATATATAGTAAATGAAAAAGCAAAATTCATATGAGGTAATAATTGTCGGAGGAAGTTATAGCGGGCTTGCTGCCGGCATGGCATTGGGCAGAGCCTTGAGAAATGTTTTAATTATAGATAGTGGCAACCCCTGTAACAAACAAACTCCGTATTCCCATAATTTCCTCACGAACGATGGCAGGACTCCAGCAGAAATTACCCACCTGGCCAAAGAGCAAGTACTGCGCTACAGTACCGTAGAATTTTTGAATGCCCGGGTATCGGCCGCTACCAAAACCGAAACCGGATTCGAATTGAAAACTGAGACCGGAGCATCCTTCAGCGCCCGAAAGGTGATCTTCGCGACAGGAGTAAAAGATACCATGCCTGATATTCCGGGCTTTTCCGAATGCTGGGGAATTAGCATACTGCATTGTCCCTATTGTCATGGCTATGAAGTGCGCGGCCAAAACACCGGAATTCTGGCTAATGGCGACACCGCTCTTGAATTCTCCGCTTTGATTTCCAATTGGACAGATACTTTAACGCTATACACCAATGGCCCGGCAACACTATCGGAAGACCAGCTTATAAAACTCACCGCACACAAGATCAGCATAATAGAAAAAGAAGTTGCCCGGATAGAACACCAATCCGGACATATTGAACATATCGTTTTCAAAGATGGAACAAAAGCACCTTTAAAAGCGCTGTACGCACGCCTTCCCTTTGTGCAACACTCGTCTGTTCCGGAGTCGATGGGCTGTGAAATCTCTGCTGAGGGTTATTTGCTAACCGATGCTGCACAACGGACCAGTGTCCCGGGCGTCTTTGCCTGCGGAGACAATACGACACGCTTACGCACCGTAGCCAATGCCGTTTCGATGGGCACTACAACCGGGATGATGGTGAACAAAGCGCTCATCGAAGAAGACTTCTAAGGGCTTATCACGCAATACTTCCCTTTCTTTCCTGGTGATATTCCGGTTACCATGCAACAACTGGAATACGGCTTTCGAAAGGCTGTGTTTGGAGCAAATACAGGCCAGGTGATAAAACCATACTAACCCAGCCCCCCGGCAGGGCAAAAGCATCAAAAATGAAGGGTGCAAATGTTTTGTTCCGTTTCCGAGCGCAGCGAGGGAACGGATTCCAGCGCAAGGCCAAGAAAATTGATGGATAATCCATTGTAACGGGTTAGCCTCCTGACCTCGGAGAGGTCTAACGTTTGTAGCAACGTAGGGCAAATTGTTTTTTAGAGCGAGAAGAGCCGCGAGCATTATTTTGAGCGGCTCTTCTCGCTGCAAAAAATCATTATCCGCATATTGCTACAAACCTTGGACCTCTCCGAGGTCCTATGGTTTTTGATGCGTTTGCCCTGAGCCCCCCCGGTATTACCGACACTTTCAGGCTCTCCCATTCAACCCTCCAACCTTCAAACCATTCAACCATCCAACCTTCAAACCTTCCAACCATCCAACCTTTCAACCATCCAACCCTCCTCCCCGCCCAACCTTTTGGGCAATGCCGGTGGTCTTTGATGGAGAAACAGGTGCACACGGCAGCATTGGATGCAGATGTGTTAAAATAGCAGCATGGAATTCTGCTTGTAGAAAGGCAGAAGACTACAGAGTTGGCCCCCGGGACACCGGCGGGTCAACTTTTTTTAGGCTTGGTGCCGCGTGGCAGGGCCAGGGCTGGGTTGATGTTCTTCGACAGGTTCAGGTACAAGTCGCGCAGTTCGGGGTATGGTTTCAACTGCTCCACATGCCGCAAAATGGTATCGACATCTCCCCGAACGGCCGGTCCGGTTTGCATACGGGCCGGCGACTCCTGCAGGGCTTTGGCCAGGGTTTCCTCCATCAGCGGGTGCAGCATGTCGAACGGCAAATCCGTGTCTTCCAGAATTTTTTCGGCGATGGCAAAACAGTGGTTGGCAAAATTATTGGCAAAAACTGCCGCCACGTGCAGCACAGCACGTTGTTCGTCGTTCACCTGGTACACGAGGTTGCCAATCACTTTGGCCACTTTTTTCAAAAAAGCCAGGTCCGCTTCCCGCTGTGCATCCACACAAAATGGAATTTTTGACCAAATGGGCATGCGCGTAGGCGAAAAGGACTGCAGCGGATAAAACACACCAAAGCGCTCAAAATAAGGCGCCAAAACAGCGCCCGGTGTAGCGCCCGAGGTATGGGTCACCAGGGTTTCGGCCACGTATGGCGCCAGTAGCCGGGCCACCGGTTCGATGGCGTCGTCGCGAACAGCCAGAATCACCCAGTCGGCATCCTGCCGGATCTCCGACCAATCGTCCGACCAGTCGGTCCGCAGCAATTCCGCCAGCGCCCGGGCATGCGCAGCCGTTCGGCTGATCACTTGTGCCACCGGCAAGCCCTTGCCTTTGAGGCGCTGGGCCAGGTGGGTGCCGATGCGGCCGGCTCCAACAAGCACTATCGTAGGCGTAGTCATAGGCAATACATTAGGTGAAACAAGGCCCCAAGCCCCACTTGCGTCTCTACATTAATACCCGCCTGCGGCATCGTCGCCGCGATAATCCGCTACCGCGCGGAGTTTGCCGCTGCCCGGTTCGCGAAAAATAGCCTCCACCCGCCCAATGGGGCTGCGGGGTGTCACGGTGTGTCCCATGGCCTCCAGCGCCGGAATCAGTTCTTCAGAAAACGCGTTTTCTTCGATCTGGATGGCGTCGGGCAGCCATTGGTGGTGAAACCGTTTGTTGTGCACCGCTTCGCGCAGGGGCAGATCGAAGGCATACACGTTCAGGAGCACCTGAAACACAGAGGTAGGTATCGTTGTGCCGCCGGGCGTACCAACCACCAGCGACAGTTTGCCGTCGCGGGTGACGATCGTAGGCGTCATACTGCTGAGGGGGCGTTTGTTGCCGGCCACGGCATTGGCCTTACCGCCGATGGCGCCGTACAGGTTCGGGGCGCCTGGTTTGGCGCTGAAATCATCCATTTCATTGTTGAGGATAAATCCGCCGCCACTCACCACCACCCGGCTGCCATAGGCATCGTTGAGGGTAGTGGTCACAGACACGGCGTTGCCTTCGGCATCCACGATGCTGAAATGTGTGGTTTCGTCGCTCTCCTTGGGTTGGCCGGCTTTCAGGGTTTTGCTGCGAGTGGCCTTTTGCGGGTCAAAATCGGCCATCCGGCTGCTCAGGTAAGCCGGGTCGGCCAGGCCTTTGGCCGGCACCTTCCAGAAATCGGGGTCGCCCATGTGCTCGGCCCGGTCGGCAAATGCCCGACGTTCTACTTCGGCCATCAGGTGGATCGCCGCAGCGGAATGAAAACCCATGCTTTTCAGGTCCTGCGTACCCAGCATGCCCAGCATTTGCTGCAACAGCAAGCCCCCACTGCTGGGCGGTGGCATAGACAGAATGTGCACCCCCCGCCAGTCGAACTCCAGCGGCTTGCGCCACACAGAGTGGTAATTCTGGAGATCGGCTTCTGTGATCAGTCCATGTTGTTTCGACATTTCGAGGAGGATCAGGATGGCCGTACCGCCGCCATAAAAGCCTTCGCGGCCTTCGCCGGCAATGCGCCGGAGGGTCTGCGCCAGGTCTTTTTGGATGAGCCAGTCGCCGGGCTCCCAGGCTTGCATTTTGACAAAACTGGGCGTGATTTTGCAGTTTTTTATAAACGCGATTTTTTCCTCGTTCAGTTGTTTGGCCTCTTGTTCGGTGATTTGGTAGCCGCGTTCGGCCAAATCGATAGCGGGTTGCAGCAATTGACCCCAGGGCAAACGGCCGTATTTGCGGTGGGCTTCCCACATGCCGTCGACAGTGCCCGGCACACCGCAGGCAAAAATGCCAAAGCGGCTTTTGTTGGGCAGCACTTTGCCGCTCGAATCCTGAAACATAGTTTCCGTAGCGGCAGCCGGCGCTTTTTCCCGAAAATCGAGCGCAGCAGCCTTGCCCGCTTTGTCGCGGTAGAGCAGAAACCCGCCGCCGCCAATGTTGCCCGCCTGCGGGTACACCACCGCCAGGGCAAACTGAACGGCTACCGCCGCGTCGACAGCCGTGCCCCCGCGCCGCAAAATATCGAGGCCGGTTTGGGTAGCGAGGGGGTGCGCCGACACGACCGCCGCCGTATCCGCCAGCACTTCTTTTTCAACGGTGTAAGGAAAGGGGACAATCGGCTGGGCCGAACAGGCGGCGCTGCCGAGAAAGAGAATAAAAAGCAAGGCGTTTTTACTCAATACATTCATATTTGCATTTGGATGTAACGGCTGGAAAATGCCGGTTTGATCAACGAATTGAAGAAATACTGCCACAAACGTAGAGCATTTCAGGTAATGATCTGTGCTGCGCCTGCGCTGTTTGCAAAACCTTTATCCGAATACCCATGTGGACACAAGCCGAAACGCTGGAAAAAATACGCCCGATCCTGGAGCAAAAGGGCATTTTGTACCAAAAAAACAAAAACGTGTATGCCCGCGCGGCTGAGGCCCGCGAACGAATCGACTCCTATACCGCCGACGGCCTGGAAACCACCAATGCAGCCCATGCCGGCGATTTTATCGTCCGCAACCAAACCGGGGCCGCCGAAGAGTATATCGTGCCGGCGCACAAATTCAACCAGCGCTACGTTTGGCTCCGCGAACACGAAGAGGGCTGGGCGGAATACCAGTCGCTGGGCCAGGTGATTGCCCTGGAACTGGACGACGAAACCTTGTCGACGCTGGAGATGCCCGACACGTTTCATTTCACAGCGCCCTGGGGCGAGGCGATGGTGGCCAAAACCGGCGATTTCCTTGTCGGCCCGCCGGCATTGACAGAAGTTTACCGGATCGCCCGCCAAGAGTTTTTTGAAACCTACCGAAAAGCAGACTAGCCCTCCACAAACGCATAGAAATGGCTTCCGAAACCTACCAGTTGCTGGACGATGATCTCCACCAAAACACCGAAGCGGGCACGCCCGTGACAGCCGAACTGGCCCAATTGTTTGAAAAAACAGGTTATTGGGCCAAAATACTGGCCGTAACCAATTTCTTGAACGCCGTGATGCAGATGGTTTTTCTCGTCTCCATCACCTCTTCCGTTCAATACGCGTATTACAGGGGTTATACCTCAGATATCTGGATCAGTTTGGTGGTGATCGCAGCGATGCTTGCGGCTGCGATATTATCTGTGTTCAACGGCATTTATTTGTGGCGTTATGCCCTCAATATCAATCAGGCACTGCTGTTTGACGACTCCCAGGAGGTCACTTTGTCGTTTTCCAGCCTCAACAAGTATTTCAAAATGCTGGGCTGGATGACGATTTTGTTCATGGCCACCACCCTGGTTTCTTTTTTATATTTCCTGTTAAAAGATACCAGCCGAGCCTTTTAGGTAGGTTACCTGTTTTTTATCTCGATCTGGAATTAAACCGCCGTTTTTTAACTACCGCCAACCCTACATTTCACCATGGAGCCCACCGAACCGAAACAAGTACCACCCGCAGCTGCGGGATTGTTTATCCCGGCAGAAGCCAAATCCTATTTTCGCAACATGGCGCGCTGGTGCCGGCTCGTGGGCATTGGCGGAATTCTGGTATGCGTTGTACTTGGCGCTATACTTTCAGGAATTTTATATATCCTGCAATTTGAGAATACCGGCCCCTGGCGAAACCGGGTAGGGATGATGGTGGCGGGCTATGGTACCTTGTTCATCTTCTTGTTGCTCCTTACTATTTTCATCCTCCGGTTTAGCAATGGCATGTTCCGGGCAGCCCGTTTTGATCAAATGCGGGATACCCGAAACGGTTTTGTTAACCTGCTCGCCTTTCTCCGGTTGGCAGGCATATTGTCCATGCTTATCCTGTTCGGTCAATTGCTCTTGGCGACGGCACTTTTTCTTTCCTAGGGCATCCATTCCAGCAACAACGCCGTATTGGCCGGCAGTGTCCATGGCGCGGCCCGTTCCCAAATTTTTCCGGAAAGCACCTCTTTCGCCCGGGTGAATCCTTGCAAACGTTCGGCAAAACGATCCAGGCCGATGGTTTTTTCCTGCCCGGCCGTATTCAGCAGTACCATAACGGTTTTGTCGGCGTCGTAGCGGAAATAGCAGTAGACGCCGTTTTCCGGCGCAAATTGCATGAGTTTGCCCGTTTGAAGGGCCGGCGTGGCATTGCGGTACCGGATAAGGCTGCGCGTAAATTCGAAAGCCTCGTTTTCGCGGGCCGTGCGGCCGGCAGCCGTGAACTTGTTGGCCGGATCGCCGGGCCAGCCCCCGGGAAATTCCCGACGCAAGGCATCGTCGCCCGCTTCCTTTTTGCCCGTGCTGAGTATTTCAGTACCGTAGTACAACTGCGGTATGCCGCGCGTACTCAGCAGGAACACCAGCCCGCTTTTAAATTTGTTCAGGTCCTCGCCAACGACCGAAAAAAAGCGGGTCATGTCGTGGTTATCGAGCATGACGACGTTTTTAAACGGATCCTTGTAAAAATAATCCTGCGCCAGGGTGTAGTAAATCCGCGCAGCGCCCTCTGTCCAACCCTGTTCACGGGTCAGGGCCTCCTGGATCGCAAAGCAGAGTTGAAAATCGACGACGCCCGGCAGGTGGGAGTTAAACCCGGCTCGCGCCATGGGTTGCCCATCCGCAAAAAAGCCCTGGATCAGCACCGAATGTTCCCAGATTTCGCCAAACAGGTGAATCGACGGGTATTCGGCGCGCAGGGCGCTGCACCAGCGGCTCATAAACGCCTGATCGCAAAAGGAATAGGTATCGATGCGGTAGGCGTCCAGGCCGGAAAATTCCACCCACCAAATGGCTTGCTGGACGAGGTAATTGGCCAGTTGGGGCTGTTGCTGGTTCAGGTCGGGCATGGCCGAGGCGAACCACCCTTCGTTGAAGCGTTTTTTGTCCCAATCGGAAGCGTAGGGATCGAGCACGGAGGGCGCCCGGCTGTTGGTATAGGTCATTTCGGGCCAGGTATGGATCCAGTCTTTCGTGGGTGGGTCCATGGCCCAGGGGTGCCCGTCGCCGATGTGGTTGGGCACTACGTCGCGCACCACTTTGATGCCCCGGAGGTGGCACTGATTGACCAGCTCGCGGTAGAGCTCGTTGGTGCCCATCCGGCGGTCTATGCGATACAGGTCGGTGATGGCGTAGCCGTGGTAGGAGGTGCGGCGTTGGTTGTTTTCCAATTCCGGATTGAGCCAAAGGGCCGTAACACCCAGGTCCTGGAGGTAATCCAGGTGATCGCTAATGCCTTTGAGGTCGCCACCGTGGCGGCCATCGTGCAATTGCCGATGCGTGCCCTCGTACAGGCCCGGCACGGAGTCGTTGGCCGGGTCGCCGTTGGCAAAACGATCCGGAAAAATCATATACAACACGTCGCGACTGTCCAGCCCCTGGGCTTTGGGGCCTTTGGAGCGCGGCAGCACCGGGAATTCATGGATAAAAACGGCTTGCCCATCGGGTGGGGTAAAATATATCGGCACGCGTTGCGGTGTGGCTTCCGGCGCCAGAGCCAGGGTGATGAACAGGTAGTTCGGACTGTCGCCCGGCCTTACCTTCCGCAACGTGACCCCCTCGGTTTTGCCCAAATGCACGGCACACCGCGCCACATTGGCGCGGCGCACCAGCAGTTCTACCTCCCGGTGCTGCATATGGGTCCACCAATTCGGCGGTTCCACCAAAATATCCTCCCGAATGGCCGATACCGTTCGGCTGGGCAAAGCCTTGCGGTGTGGGTTTCCAACATAGTTTTTACAAGCAATACCATTCAAGGCCCCGGCACAAACCAGAAGCCAAACCCGCATACTGAACATAGCCGTTACAATTGTTTATTATTTGGCGCCGCGCACCAGGCCAATGACAAACATAAGCACCAATGCCCCGATGACGCCCGTGATAATGTGACTCACCAGCCCTCTACCTATCGAAACCCCGAGCTGTTGAAACAACCAGGTGCCGATGAAGGCGCCGACTATACCGATCACGATATTACCGATCAAGCCGAAGCCAAACCCTTGGCGGATAACCCCTGCCAGCCAACCGATGACGGCGCCAATGATGAGGGTGTAAATTAGATGTTCCATAGTGGTATAGGTTTAGACAGTGTAGAAATCGGGTGATGTTAGGTCGCTTTTCGCTCTCGAATTTGCAAACACAACAAAGCCGCCACGCCCAGCAAGGCGCCGCCAACCATCACCGCCGCAATGCGGTTG
Organism: Saprospiraceae bacterium; assembly: GCA_020846655.1. Classification (GTDB taxonomy): domain Bacteria; phylum Bacteroidota; class Bacteroidia; order Chitinophagales; family Saprospiraceae; genus M3007. Next base: position 18,751 of record JADLDL010000039.1, read on the forward strand.
TTGTCCAGCACATGTTGCATGATCCAGCCAAAAAACAAGGTGGCCAAAATCTCCGGCAACACAATGAAAAAATTAAAGATCCCCATGTAAACCCCCATTTTGTCCTGCGGCAAGGTGGAGGCCAGCATGGCATAGGGCATCGACAGGATGCTCGCCCAGGCGATACCCACACCCGTCATGGACAGCAGGAGCCAGTATTTGTTGGGGGCCATGCCCACAAAAAACAAACCCAGCGCCCCCAAGACCAAACACAACATGTGGGTATACTTCCGGCCGTAGCGGTTGGCGATGGCCGGCAACCAGAACGAAAACAGGAAACAAACCAGGGAATAAAACCCAAAACAAATATTGCCCCAGGCCACTCCTTCGGCGTACAAGGGCGAATCCGTGTCTGGCGCGCCCAGTACATCCCGCGCCACGGCCGGCGTGAAGTAAAACCACATCAGGAACAAGCCCGGCCAGGTAAAAAACTGGACCAGTGCCACTTGCCGCATGGTGGACGGCATTTTAAAAATATGGCTGAACACTTCCTCCACCCCGTTCATAAAGCCAGCCGTTTTCTTTTTCATTTGCTGAAACGCCTCCAGGTCGGCCGGCGGGTACTCCTTCGTTGTTTTTACGGTATACATGACGGCCCCGATATAACACAAGGCGCCAATGCTAAATACCGCAATGAGGTAGGGCGGCACCCCTCCATTCGGTGCGCTACTGCCAAACATCGCAATGATCACGGTAGGCAAAACAGCTGCAACGACATTGCCGATGCCGATAAACATGCTTTGCATGGTGTAGCCCTGGTTGATTTGCTCTTCGGGCAACATATCGCCGACAAAAGCCCGGAAAGGCTCCATGCTGATGTTGATACAGGCATCCAGCATCCACAACAAGCCGGCTGCCATCCACAAGGCCGAGGAATGCGGCATGGCCAGCAAAGCCAGGGTGGCCAGGATGGCGCCCACCGTAAAATAAGGTTTGCGCCGGCCCCAGCGGCCCCAGGTCCTGTCGCTCATATACCCGATGATCGGCTGCACGAGCAGGCCGGTCATCGGAGCAGCCAGCCATAGCAATGGAATTTCATCGGGTTTGGCGCCCAGGTACTCATAAATGGCGCTCATATTGCCCATTTGCATCCCCCAGCCCACCTGGATGCCAAGGAAACCGAAACTCATGTTCCAGATTTGCGCATATTGAAGCCGGGGTTTGTTCCATGTGGTGCCTACGGAGCCGGGGGCTGCAACACTCATATTTCTTTATTTTAAAAAATGAAAAGAATCATCTGTCGTTGTACGGCGTAAAGAAATAAAATTCCCGAATGTTTGCAGTCAATATGTAAAAATTGGCAACAGGTTTTTTTCTGTGCCGGCTCCAGGGCCCAGCCGCTGGCACGAAAAATACCCCTTCCGGCAGAGAGCCGAAAGGGGTACGGGTTTCCGTGGCGCATTGAGGTGCTAAGCAAGTACCACCGGTGTTACCGGATTAATACTCCGTATCGTCCGGTATGTCCTCCTCTTCGTCGTCGCGCCGGCGCGTTACGATAATATGATCGTCTTCCTCGCTGTTGTTGCTGGCAATATCGTCGTCATCTTCGCCCTGGCCATCAAACTCGGAATCCACTTCGATATCGGCAAAATCTTCACGCAATACGCCGTCATCGTCATAATCTTCATCTTCTTTGACAAGGCGTTTGGCTTCCAGGATAGTCATCCGAATCAGGTAGTACACCTCGTCGGATTCAAAAGGCAAGGCAGAAACTTTTTTTCCCTCTTTATCCGTGTAGGAAACAAGAAAAGCGGCGTAGCCAGTGGGGTAACGCATTTTAACCTGACGGATAATATCCTCCGGCAGCGCATCGTAATCCTTGATAACACGTTTCTTGGTCAAGGCAGGTAAAATTGTTGGTTTTGAAAATCAGCACCTTCTAACTACAACACACATTTGCGTGTCCAGCAGGAGGCGCCAGGTTCAGTCTGCGGCAAATTTAAACCAATGAGTGTTGAAACGTCAAATAATTTTTTCAAGTAAAATTCTATTGCCCTTCTTTAATTTCAACAATCTCTACCCGGCGTTCCCGCGCGGCATCAGGGTGATAGATCGAATTGCGTTCATCGTCCAGTTTATCGCTGATATCGCGGCGGGCAGTGGTCTCTCCAAAACTGGCTTCCGAAATCTTGAGTTTGCCCGACCGGAGGTAATCCACCAGCGCACCACTGCCATACACTTCAAATTGGTTGCGCACACTGCTGATCCGGCGCTTGCCCAAAGCCAGGTTGTAGTCGCTTTCTGCCCGGGGGCTCGTAAAGCCTTTGATAATCACCTCCACGGACTCTCCTTTTTGAAGCCGCGTGAGCAACATGTCGCAGAGCAAATCCAGGCGTTCGTAGCCGCGCCGCACCTCGCTGTCAAAAAAAGCCTCTACCTGTTCCGCCGCGTTTTCGCGCTTCGAAACCGGCAATCCGCCCGCAAATTTTTCGCCATATTCCGCCTCCCGCGCCAGGTATGCCTGTGCGGTTTCGGCATAACTCTTCTGCGTCCGCGTCCGGCGGGTGCGCTTGTCGGGCTCATCGTTGTCAAAATACAAAGGCAATCCCTCGAAATCCGATAGTTGCTCGGGTTCCGGGTCGCGCTCCACCGGATCAGGATCCTGCAAGCGCTCGATCGGGATCATCGGCCGCTCGATGGGCACCCTCGGCGTCGGCGTGGGCGTTTGGGCCAGGGGCTGCTCCGGCACAAGCGGCTCCAGGTACTGCACAGCGTAGAGGTCGTTGCAGCAGGCTTTGTTTTCTTCATCGAGATACTGGGAGCCCGGCCGGTTGCTGCTGAGGTAGCCGGCTTTCCCGCTGTGTTTGAGCACAAAATACAGGTCATTGTAACTCGTATTCAGCCCTGGTCCTGCATTTTCGGGGCCGGAAAAACCGGTGCTGTCGTGCTGCGCACTAAAAATATCATAGCCACCCAGGCCCCGGCGACTGTCCGAACTAAAGAAAAGGCGCTGGCTTGGCTCGTGGTAAAACGGCGTGATATCGTTGCCCGCCGAGTTCAGGGTCCTTGCATTCACGGGCGGCTCGAATGCCGGCAAACGCAGGGCCTTGCGGCTGCTCACCGGCACATTGCAGGGACAAAACCAGATCGTATCCAGGGGCGCATACCAAATATCCAGTTGGCCTTGGCCGCCCGGCCGGTCGCTCACAAACCACAGTTTGAGTTGCTCCTCCAGCGAATCATACGCTACCATCGGATGGGTGGAGGTATAACCCGCCTGGTTGATGGGCTCGGGCAGGCGAACCGGCGTGCCCCATTTGCCCCGAATATCCTTGACCGCCAACCATATTTCGCAGCGGATATCCGACGCGTTCAGGTTTTTGCACTGCGTAAAAAAGAAAAAATGGCCGTCGTTGGTGAAGGCCGTATGCGCAATATGGGCGGTGTCGCTGGTGGGCAGGCCACGGGTGAGTTCACGGGCCCGGCCATTTTTGACCGCATACATGAGTTTGGTAATTTTACTACGCGGCGTTTTTTTGGTGGCCCGCTTGTCGAAGCGGTACGACGAAAAAAACAAGGTGTCGCCCGCCACATAAGGCGCAAAATCGCTGTAGGGGCTGTTAATTTTGGTGCCCAGGCTGCTTACCTGTGGCCCCGGGGCAGCGCTGTTTAGTTGTTGTTGTGCCCAACGGCAAGACTCGATGTCGAAGCGCGCGCGCCGGGCAAAGGCGGTGTCGACGGCCGGGCTCTGCGCCAGAAATTGTTCCAGAAAACTGGCGGCCTCCTCGTATCGGCCCTGCCCAATGAGCACTTCCGCCAGGCGATAGCGCCACAAAGGGTTGGCTTTTTTCAGGCTGAGCAAGTCGCCCAGTTGGCGGTATTTTTTTTCCGCCAGGGGATACGCATGCAATTCGCGGGCACACTCGGCGTATTTCCAGATCAATGCGGCGTCGTTGGACTTGCGTTGCAGCGCTGTCCCGTAATGCTGGATAGCAGCGCCAAAATCTTTTTGTTTCACGGCTTTGTCGCCGGCATGCACGTAGGAACGGGCTGATTGAGCGAATATTCCAGGGGCGAAGCCCCAAAAAAGGAGCCCCAACAACAGGCTTTGCCCAAAGGGCTTGTTTTTAAAAATGCGGGCGGCAAATGCTTGGTGGATTAGATCCATACAGTGGGCTGATTTGTAATCGGACGGCTTAAAAAAGGTACTTGTATTAAAAAATCGGACAGGATTTCAACGATTTTGCCGGCGGCACCGGCATCGAGCGGTACACCACCGCCAACTCCAACCCGCCGCGACCATTGGTGGCGGCCTCAAACCCGGACGTATTCCAATCATAACTCAGACCAAAGGTCCAGTTGCCGCGCTGGTATTGCAAGGCCGGGATCAGGGCATCGCCCACCCGGGTAGCGATCGACAATTGAACGGCCGACACCTCCGGCACCAGCCAAAACCGAGGCCCCCCTCCCGCTACGATTTCCTGGGCGGTCCCCATGCGTTGCACTTGTGCAAAAACGACCAAATCAAAGAATTCGTTTAGTTCAACGGCAGTATTTGCGAAAAAGGCCAGGCGCATTGGCAAGGGCTCGGCTGTGTTCTGATCAAACCCCACGTTGGGCCGGTTCAGGTGAAAGGCGCCCAGGCCGGCATTGGCTTCGGTGCGCTTATCGGGCTGTTCAAAATGCCAGTTCATCCCGGCGGAAAGCGACGAACGCATACCCGACGACTGGTTGAAACCCTCTTTTGTTGGCAAGTTTGGGTCAAACATATAATCGCCGGCCGACCATTGGTTTTTAAACGTCAAGGCAGAAATATCAAACGCACGCTGGGCAAAAGCCAGCCCCACACCCGCCGAAACGGAATGCTGCTCCGAAAGGCTGCGCGCCACTCCGGCGCTGAGGCCCATCTGCGTCCAGCGCATGCCCGCATCGCCGGCCTTGTCGTGCTGCAACAAAATACCCAGGCTCAGGATATTGGCGCCCACATCCAGCATTTTGCGGTCGGCCGACACAGCATAGGAGCGATACGACACCGGTACGCTGCTCCATTGGCTTCGGTACAGCGCCGCAGCCCGCAAATCGCCGCGAAAAACACCCGTTTGGGCCGGATTAAGATGCAAGGGCTGGTGGTAAAATTGAGAGTAGTGCAGGTCTTGCGTACAAGCCAAAACCGGAGGCAACAGCAAGACAACCAGGATAAATGTACGAAGGCGCATAGGCAGACCGGATTTTGTAAGACGGCCGAAGGTAAAGAACTATTTTTGCGCGCTTTCGCTGCCTGGGGTAAAAAGTCGTGTTTCGTGTTTCGTGTTTCGTGTTTCGGGGTGCGTGTTTCGGGACAAGCAGGAGCAGAAGGGCGGACACAGGAATTTAAGTTTTTCGGTTTTTCACGCTGAGACAACCCCACCCCTGCCCCTCCCCATAAATGGGAGGGGTTGTCGTCTTGGTTTAAAATATTGATTGTCAAATAATTTTACCCGTTTTTGAAATCCCCTCCCATTTATGGGGAGGGACAGGGGTGGGGTTCTTCCGCCGTGAAAAGCCGCGACCCTCAAATAACACGAAACACGCACCACGAAACACGCACCACGAAACACGCACCACGAAACATGCCGCTACTCGAAATCTGTGCCGCCAACCTCCAATCTGCCCTCGCCGCTCAGCGCGCCGGCGCCCACCGTATCGAATTGTGCTGCGGCCTCGACGGCGGCGGCCTCACCCCATCGCCCGGACTGCTGCGCGAAGTGCGCCGGCAGCTCAGCATCCCCATCCATGTGCTGATCCGGCCCCGCGAAGGGAATTTTTGCTACACGCCGGACGAACTGGCCATCATGCTCGACGATATCCGCTTCTGCCGCGAAGCCGGCGCCGAGGGCGTGGTGATCGGCGCGCTGAATCAGCATGGCCAATTGGACATCCCTATGATGCAAGCCATGATCGACGCAGCCGACGGCCTCGACGTGACCTGCCACCGCGCATTCGACTACACCACCGACCCCCAGCAAGCCCTCGAAGACCTCATCCAACTCGGCGTGCACCGCATCCTTAGTTCCGGACAGGCCGTAACAGCCTTCGAGGGGCGATTTTTGTTGCAAAAAATAGTGGAAAAAGCCGCCGGGCGCATCCGGATCATGCCGGGCGCCGGCCTTAGTGCCAAAAATATCCTGGAGGTAGCCGATACCACCGGCGCCGTTGAGTTTCACCTCACCGGCCGCAGCAAAGTGGTGCAACCCAACCCCGGCGGCGATATCCCAGGCCTCGAATGGTGGTACTGGGCCAGCGAAGAAGCCAAAATACAGGAAGTCCTGCGCCTGCTACACCCTTAGCGTACGCCTTGGATTTAATGTTTTTGACCCAATAGGAGCCCTGAGAACACTTAGTTTTTGATCAAGCGCTGGTGCAACACACCGGCCTCTGCCTGCACTTCCAGCCAGTACACCCCCGGCATCAACCCCGCCACCGAAATTTCCCAGTGGCCTGACCCGGCCGCTCCCCTGCCCTCTTGCACCAGTCGGCCGAGCCCGTCGCGCAGCAACCAGCGGCGCAACGGCGTGTCCGGCGATTCGATCCAGACCCGCCCGGAAGCCGGGTTGGGATGCACCCGGATGCTCGCCAGCGCTGGCGCAAGCACCGCCAGGGCACAATCCGAATTGGGGCGCCCGGGCGTGCCAAAGGCACAACTGGCTTCCCAGTTAGCCGGGTCATTCAGCCGGCCGGCCGGATCGCGCAGGGCCAAGGTTGGTCCTTGTCCATCCGGTGCTTTCGGCCAGGGCGCCGCATCGTTGTAAAAAACCGATTGCTGCAAACGCCCCGTGGCGTCGAACAAACGCAGGAATTCGCCGTTGCCGCTCAGGCCAAACGGAAACGGACCCAGTTTGCCGGGCACCGCCGGGTGTACCGATTGGAACTTGGCCAGGTTGGCAAACAAGACCAAAAAACTATCTTTTGGCAACAGCGTGCCCGCCGGAAACACAAAGCCCGGCGCATCGTTGTTGTCCGCAAATGTCCATCCAGACAAGTCCAAATCCCCGCCGGAACGGTTCCAGCATTCGATCCAGTCGCCCGCGTCCTTTGCCGGCGGCGATTTGTAATTGATTTCATTGATCACCAAGGGCTGCGCACAAGCGACGTATCCCTGCCCCGGCGAGCCCTCCAGGCAGCCATCGAACCAATATTCCGGCTTGTGCAGGTGCTGGGCATCTTCCGGAAAGGCACTTTCCAGGGTCCGGCCCTGCCCGTCGGCACATTGTGGCCAGGGCAAATCATCGGAATACGGCACCTTGAGCCGCACCACACCCGCCGGATCGAGCAGGCGAAGGGTATCGCCGGCATTGCCGAAGGCGACACCAGTGGGGCCAATCACAGCGCCAACGCCCGGGTGCCGTGCCTGGAAGCGCAGCAGATCTTCCGCCAACACCAGGTAGTCTCCCGGCTCCATGCTGGTGCCGGCGGGCAGGCTGAATCCGTTGGCCTGGCCGGAGCTTTGCAGGCGATAGCCGCTCAGGTCGCGGGTCTGTGTACCGAAATGGTGTAGTTCCACCCAATTGCCCGCATCCAGCGTAGCGTGGTTGTGGTAGTTGATTTCTGAAACGGTGAGGTCCAGGTTGGCCGCCGCACCGGTAAAATGTGCCCTGAACGTTGTGTTTTCGGGCACATCGGCACTGAATGCCGGCTGCCCGACATTCGGGATCAGCGCACTTGGCGACCAATGCGAGAACGTGTACCCAGGCGCTGGTATGGCCTTGATCGCCACCGGGTTGCCCGCCAGGTATACCCCCGACCAGGGGTATTTGTCCGGCACAATGGTGCTGATTTGCACCACGCCGGCGCCCGGCGGATCCACCTCCAGCGCAATCGTAATTTCATTTACCAGATCAAAATGTTCGATGTATTGGCTCCACAATTGGGCCGGTCGCTGATCTACGTGGTAATTGATTTCGCCGTAGGCGCGGTAGTACCAATCGTCGTAGGTGTAGGGCCCAAAACCGTAGTAGCAGGTATTGGGCCAGCGGGCGATATGCCGGGGCATTTCCGGCTGCATGCGGTTGCCAATATGGTCGCGGGCCGCTTGCACCGCCACGGGCAGGAAGACGGTGTTGAGCAGGTCGCAGGAGCGGTTGATAAACAAGCGGCGGAACTCGGGGTTGTCGACCAGTTCCCAAAACAGGGCTTCATGTTCGTTGGCAAAACTATCGTCGGTCAATGAAGCCAGCAAATCGTAACTGCCTTGCCCGAAGGAAAAATCATTATCCCAGAGAATATACCGCCAGCGGCCATAGGGCGCGCGGCGGTGCCAGGCTTTCACGTTGTTGTTGCCGGGCAGCCAGTCCCAATTGCCGCAATACACGCCGGTAAAAATATAGTCGATGTAATTGTCCACATCCAGGTAGCGCGCGCGCAGGGTGTCGAAAGAGGCTGTTTCGCTCAGGTCCTGCGTTTGCACGAAGTTCATAAACGCCTGCCAATCACCGGTGTCGCCCACCTGGGCTTGGGTGCCGCTGTCGAACATCCGGACGATGTCCACGTTGTCCCGGTCTATGCCGGCGTTATTTTCCGGGAAATACTCGTCGTGCGCCTCATACACCTGGTAAATCCCCCAGTATTCGCCGTTGATGTACAAGACCGCCAGGTCGGTGGCTACATAATCGGCGTGGGTACCGGCGCCCAGCGTTTGAACGATCGCATCGCGGATATGCGCAAAATTGTTGTCGTTGCCGGCGTTGCGCAGCACAAATTTATCAAAGCGCTTCACCCAGGGTTTTTCCGGAAACAAGGGATAGTCAAACTCATCTTTCCCGTAGAGGTCCTTGGCTTTCAGGTCAAAACTTTTTTGCTCGCAGGCTTTCATCCAGTTGCCGTGAATTTCAATACCCACATTTTGGGCGAAGCCCTGGGTTTGCATCGTCGGGAAATACTCGATACTGGCCGGCCGTTCCCAGCCTTGCCAGAAATTGGCACCGTAGTATGGAAATCCGGATTCGGCATTGGGGCCCAGTTCATAAATCCCGGTGTTGTAGTCGAATAAATAATCCGGGTTGGTGGTCATGAAGACCACCGGCAGGCTGCTTTGTTCGCCGATGGCGTAGGTGTGGGTCACCACCGGGCTGGGCAAATACCCGGGCGCATAGGCCCGCGCCCGAACGGGCCGCACCCCGCTACTCAGGTTGAACGGCCCTGCCGGGCCGTATTCCGGGCTGCTCGTCGTCGGGGCGTTGCCGGCCAGGTCGTAGTGGATCACTGCCCCAGGTGTCGGGCAGGACAAGGACACTTGTAGCGCAGACGGATAAAATCCGGCCGCTTTCGAAAAAACCGGTGCTGCCGTGTAGCCCTGGAAGCACGGCATGGCATCGTTGGCGTCGCCAGGCGTCGGCTGCTGGCTCAGGCACCAGGCGCCGCCGTCGGGGATGCGGGCCTGCACGTGCCCGGCTTGCAACGCCGCCAGGGTGATCGAATCCGCCACACCGCCGCTGGCGTCGCGCAGCCAGAGTGTTTCGCCGGACTTTATTTTAAAATTGGTATGCCACACCGAACCGCTGCCGCCGGGCGGCACAAACCAGGCCGGGTTGGGTCCAAAAACAGGGGCTGAGGTCTTGAGGCCGACGTGCAAAAAAGTCCGCAGGCTCAGGTCTGAAGAACCCGCTTCCAGGTTGTGGACCTCCACGGCCAAGACATTGGCCCCGTCCAGCAAGAGGTTTTGGAGGCTGGCGGCATCCAATGGAAAAGCCACGGGCAGGCCGCCGTTGTAAAGTTCGGCTTCGTGTTCGGAGGCGAGCTCGTCCCAGGCGGGTGGCTGGCCTGTCAAACCGGCCCGGGCGATTTCCGTGCCGTTCAGGTAGGCCACAAAACCATCATCGTAGTCGACGTGCAGGATCGCTGCCGCGATAGCATTTTTGTCGGGCACATTGAACACCAGGCGGCTAAACACGCTCAGCGTGCCGGGCGCAACCGGAGTGGCATCGTCGCCATCGCCGTAGCCAAAACCTCCGGGCCCCGATAGCCAGGTGGCCGCATCAAAACCCGGTTGGGCCCAATCGGGCGGAATGGCCGGGCTACCGGGGGCATACTGCCAGGTATCGGATTCCTGTAGCGCGGTTTCCCAGTGGTCGATGCCCGAGCCCGTACCCGCAGGCCGGTTTTTGCCGGAGGCAAAAATCAGGCGGCGCTCGCCGGGCAGCAACACAACGGTAGGCAGTGGCCAGCGCTGAGGCTGACCGGCCGCATCGCTGAGAAAATGCTGGGCTGTGGAAAGGGCTTGGGAGCCGGTATTCAGCAGTTCGATCCAGTCTGAGTACTCCCCGTCTTCGTCGGCCAGGCCGTCGGTATTGACCGCCGCCACTTCATTCAGGCGCAATTGCGCAAACAAGCAGAGGGGCATACAAAGAAGCAGGCCGGCAATGGCCGGCAGGCGAAAGCGTCGTGTTTGTTTCATGTGGTAAATTTGCACAAAAAATTACTCCAGCCAAGTTGCAAAGCAAGGTTTCGCAGCGCAACAGCGCAAATGCGTGCCCATCAGGCCAGCACAAAAGCCAGCAGCAAGCCCGCCAGGTAGGCCAGGTACCAGCGCAGGTCCAGCCAATCGGCGGTGCGCACCCCAAGCCGTTTTTCCAGGTACCAGATCAGGCCAATTTTTTCAAGGGCAAACGCCAACACAGCCGACCAGGCCAGTCCGGGCAAGCCCCACCCGTGTATGAAATAAAATCCCAACACCACTTTCAGCGCCAATTCCAACAAGCCTACGGCAAAAATAGCACCCGGCTTGCCTTTGGCCAGCACGATGGTGTTGGGCAACAACACGCGGCTGGCGGTCAGCAGGAGGTAAATGTTGAACAAACCGGCACTGGCGGCGAATGCCGGGTTGAATACCCAGGGAAACAAGGGCTTGGAGAGAAACAACAACAGGATGGTCAGCGGGAACAGCAGGTGAAACAAGCGCCGCGTCTGTTGTTTCAATTCGGCCAGGCCTTCCACCGGCCGGGTGGCCAGGCGGGCGATCAGGGCCGTGCCCAGCGCGGTCGCCAGGGCCGTCGCCAACGGAAACTCACGCGAACCATACCGGAACACGGCAAACACCGCTTCGTCGCGGTAGTACCAGCCCACGAGCCAATTGTCGAACAACAAAACCAGGTTGCCCACCAGCAGGTTGAGCAGCAGGGGCGCTGAAAACACCAGGTATCGGCGCAGCAAATCGGGACGCCAGCCCGGTGTACCGTACCGGCCGAGCAACACCAGCGCCCAAAGCCAGCGCAACAGCCCGAGGCCCGCCAGCCCGATCAAACCCGCCCCGAGGCCATAGCCGGCATACACCGGCACAAACAGCACGAGCACGTACAGCCCAAACGACGCAAAGCCCCACGCGATCAGCGACCAGGGTTTTTCGCGAAGCAGGTAGCTGTACTCGACCGGGAGGGTGGAGAGGTTGAAAAATAAATAAACGGCAAACCAGGAGAAATGCGGCAATTGCGGCAAGCCGGTCAGTGCCGGCAACAGCCAGGATTGCCCCAGCCAAAGCAGCAGCGAAATGGCCAGCGCAAGGGCGCCAAACACGAGAAAAACAGAAAAAACAAAGGGCTTTCGCTCGCCTTCGGGCAACTGGGCATATACCGGCGGGATGCCCTGTAGGAGGCCGTTGGCCCAAAAAAACGCTGCCGCCGAGCCGATGTACAGCAAGGCTTCGTAGGCGCCGATGTCGGCTATGCCCAACCCGCTTTTCGCCAGCAAGATACTGGTCAGAATAACGGAACCCAGGCGCAGAAGTTGGTACAACTGCATGGCCCGGGTAAGGGTAGCCAAGTGCCGGATGTGCATCAAAAGTGGGCGAATAGTACCGGTGGTGGAAAGAGACAAACGAGTGCGGCCATTTCACCGCTGCCGGGTTGGGGCAGCTCGTGAAATGGCCGGTTTATTGTTTTGCCCAACGGGGAGCAATTACTAGCGCCCGAAATCGTCGTAGTACCGTTCGGCGTGTTGTTCGTAGCGTTTGAGCAGGTCGATGTTTTTCTTTTCCAACTCGGTCAACTGGCTGCGCACATCCGTGTTGGTTGGCACGTACCAATCCACCAGCGAATCGAAGAGGTAGCGCATCCGCCGGTTTTTAAAGGAATACCCGTGCCGGGCGTAAATGGTATTGCGGATCACCTCCAGGTCGGCCTTGTACAGGTTTTCCACCTCTTCTTTTTTCAGCAAGCGGGCGGAGGCGTTGAAGCGGGTGACCTGGTCGGTGACCATTTCGGCTTTGCCGACTTTTTCATCGTAGGTGTCGTACAGGTCGGCCCACTGGCCTACTTCCGGAAAATCCAGGTTCGGGTCGTAGCGGATAGGAGTGCGTTTCAGTTCGTACTCGCGCTCCGTGACGCCCAGTTTTTTGTAGGCCTTCCAGGTGCCTTTTACGGTGCTGTCGCGGGTGTCGATGCGCAGGTAGAACTGTCCGTCGTATTTATCGTCGCCCGGCTCGCGAACTTCGGCCACATACACGCCGGCTTCCTGGCGCATCGCGCCCGAGAAGGGGCGGTTATTGCCGGCCACCACGCTGTGGCCAAACAATTGGGTTCCGGACACCGAATCCAGGAAGACCGTTATTTTGTTGCTGTAACTGATCTTCTGGTTGTCGTCGTAGGTTTTGGCGGCAAAATAACCGACGTAGGCGCCGGCTACCGGGTGTTGGCTGGCAGCGGTTGCCGTGCCATTTTGCGGGCTGGGGGCCGGGGCTTCGGCGCCAGGTTCCGTAGACAAATCCGCCGATTTTTCGGCAGGTTTTTGCTGGCCGCAACTCCAGCACAGCAGCAACAAACAAGAGGCTAAGATGTGTTTCATGACTATTTCAGGTAATTTTTATAAATAATCCATTCCGCAAGGAGCAAGTTGAGTACCCAACCCAGCCAGGCTACCCAGCGGTAGACATCCATAGGAGGCGGGTGAAAGGCTGCGACCAGAACGTATTTCCAGGCCCGCAAGGTAATGGCTGAGAGAGCCAACGCAAAGCTGCGGATCATGAAATCCCGGTGCAGGCCCCAGTTTTTCCGGAAGGCCTGGTAGGCGGCTATGCCGGTAAACGCCAGCCAGCCCAGGGCCAGCAGGCCAAAGGCCAGTTGCGAGCTCCAGCCGCCGTTGGCGTGCCAGGCCAGGAGGAGGCCCGAAGGCCCTGCAACAAACAGCGTTACGGAAACATACAACCAGCCCATGCGGCGGTGCAGCCGGGGATAGCGGCGGCGCAAACGGGACGAAAACTGGGTGACGCCGGCCGGCAAAACCAGGATGGCCGCATAAGCATGGACCAGGAATGCCGGCAAATAATACCAGTAGACGACGGCATCCTGCTTGATGCGGAGAAAAGCAACGTCGGAAGCCGGGGGCACATACTGGAGGGTGATGCCCAGCATCAGGTAGCACAGCCAGCCATATACCAACAGCCCCGCGCCGGCAAAGAGCCGAGCAAAACGGGGCTGTTGGGTGTGTGGAGCAGTAGATGGGTTCACCGGCCGAAGATACGGCGTTGACGGCGTGGGAAGGGCTGCTTTTAAATTTGCTGGAGCAGGCGCTCTTTCATTTGTTGAAACTCATCGGCCGTGATGATGCCCTGGTCGCGGAGTTCGGCGAGTTTGCGCAGTTTGTCAATGGCTTCGTCGCTCTCGTTTTTAGGTCCGTCCTGGCGCAGGGCATCGGCTACTTTTTTGCCGGTATCCATTTCATCAGTGTATTCGCGGCGGGCGGTGCTCAGATCCAGGTCTTCGAGGGTGCCGCCGTTTTGAAAATGTTGGGCGACAACCTTGCCCAGGGCATAGGTGGAGGCGCCGGAAAGGACGGGCATGCTCAGTTCGCCGATCACCGTACCGACGCCCGGAATGGCTTTGACGAGGCTGGCGCCCAGCCGGGCGATGCCGGTGCCGGCAATGGCGGACACCACGTTTTTGCCCAGCGTATCAAAAAAGCCAACCTGGTACAACTTGGCCAGTTGGCGCAACATATTGAATTGAACAGCGCTCACGGCCAGCAGATCGGCGCCCGGAAACGGCACGAGGGCCGCGCCCATGGAAAACCCGACGTGGTTTTTGATCACCTCATTGGCCTGCGAGAATTTATCCTTGTGTTGCATAGTTTTGGAATAAGTAGTGAGTCGTTTTTCCTGGTTAACAATTTCCCACACAGTGTACAGCACTCCTATGTGGTGTTTTTGAAAGCGAAGTAGCATAGCGTTTAATTTCGCTGCAAGTATGCGGCCGGGCTGCGGCTGCCCGCTCAAATTACCGACAAGCCGGGCTAAATTTAAGATAAAAACAAGTAGGCCGGGTATCGAATCACGCTGCGTGTCCGGCGGTGTTGCGCATACATCCAACACCAACGGGTGGCTTTTCTAGCGAAAAACCACCCGTTGGTACATAAACCCGCTGAACGAGGCTCAAATCGCCCCGACCAGAACCACTTTCGTGGGCGTCGCATTGCCTTCCGGCTTGTCCTCCTCAGAAATGGCGTAGGCGGTAGCCTGGCCTTTGCAGGGCAAGAGCTGCCAGCCCCCGGCGGCCTGGTACCGGATCATGCGCATGTCGACGGGTTTGCCGTCGATGATCGCCCAAAACTGGTAGTACTTGCCGGCGGGTGGTACGGGCAGGCTATTGATGTCGATGGCTACCTGGCAGCGGCTGGGGTTGTGCCATACGTTGGCGGTCAGGTGCGGGTTTTCGACATCGTCGCTGAGGCGCAGGGAGCGGGCATCCGAATCGTTGAGCAGCGCCACCACCTGCCGCAGGGTGTCGTTGTCTTTGGCTTGCCGTTCGCATTCCAGGATTTTGGTTTCCAGTTCAGCCACACGGGCGCTGAGTTGTTCGCGTTCGGCGCCGGAGCGGCTCCATTGCCCCACCAGTGCAATAGCCAGCAGTGCTGTCGCAGCCCAGCCGAGTAGCGGCATCAGGCGGAAGGCACGGCCGCCGGCACTGGACGACAACGGAGCGTCTGAAGGCGGCAGTTGTTGCAGAATCCGCTCTTTCAAGCCGGCCGGCGGTTCGATGGCATTGGCAAACGCAATTTTTTCCAGGGATTGTTCTATCGAATCCAGCTCAGCCCGAACGGCAGGATGAGCAGCTGCCATCCGCTCCACGTCGGCTCGTTCTTCGGCAGTACATTGCCCGAGCACGTAGGCTTCCAGAATACCCGATTGTATGAAGGATTGAATATCCATTTCTTTTTAAGCAAGACGTACCCGAAAGTACGATAAGTTTGAGTAAAGGAAAGTATGTAGTTTTTCAGGGCCTGCTTCAATGGCGTAAAGTGGGTACCGTTGCAACCGGCGCAAGACCGGCGGCACCGCCCAACAGGAAACGATTACCACAAAAAATGTGGGACGATCCGGGTGGCTGCGCCCAAGCCACCACTGGCCAGCAACATCAGCAACAAAGCCAGCAACAACGCGTGGTCGTTGAACAGGCGGCGCAGTTCGCTGATGGCATACCGAAGACGAGTTTTCACCGTACCCAAGGGGATACCGGCCTCGTCGGCGGCTTCCTCCTGGGTAAAGCCCTGAAAATAAATCAGGTCAATCAAGTGGCGGTATTTTTCCTCCATCTGGCCTACGATTTCCCGCACGCCAATATGATCCGGGTTCAATTGATTGCCACTTGATTTATATACGAGGGCATCCGCAGAATCGGTTTTTTGCCGTTGCTGAAAATGTGCTGTCCGGGTAGCGTCGATCGCCGTGTTCCGGGCAATGTTGACCAGCCAGGTGAACAAGCGCCCCTTGGACGTATCGTAGGAAGCCGCATTGCGCCACACCTTCATAAAGGTGTCCTGGAGGACCTGTTGCGCCAGTTCCGGCGATTGCACGATCCGCAACACCACGCCGTACAAGGCTCCGCCGTAGGCGTCGTAGAGTTCGCCGATGACGCT
This sequence comes from Saprospiraceae bacterium, assembly GCA_020846655.1. GTDB lineage: Bacteria > Bacteroidota > Bacteroidia > Chitinophagales > Saprospiraceae > M3007. The sequence goes on from JADLDL010000039.1 coordinate 34,606, forward strand.
TTGGTCTTGTCGTTGAAGTTTAACAATATATTGTTCTTGCATTTGGAGACGGGTTTTTCCGTTTTTCCGACAAATGTGAGTGACTATGTAACAGCAAAACAACGGCTTTGGGCAGGATTGAACAGCCTATCGTGCAAAGCCGGCGGATTTTGAATAACTCTTGACCAAGATCTGAGCAAAGAACGATAAAACCCCTGCCATGCGGAATTGTTTTGCTCAACTTATTTGTCGGGTCCGGCGCAAAAGATTAAACAAATAAAAAACCGGATGGGGGATATGCCTCGTAAGTGGGGCATTGTCTTTCACAAAACTTATTTCCAAATGCACAAATTGATCTTGTTCCCGTTCAGACGCTTCGTCTTGCCGGCACTCTTGCTCTGCGCCGGCTCTGTGGCCTGGGCATCCAGCCACCGGGAAGCGCCTTTAATTGCCAATGATCCGCTGGCTGACAATACCGACGTCTACGCCTTTCGGAGCCCCGACAACCCCAACACCATCACCCTGATCGCCTGCTACATTCCGGCAGAGTTGCCGTATGGCGGCCCCAATTTTCACACCTTCGGTGAAAACATCCGGTATGAAGTACACGTCGACAACGACCCGTCCAAGCCCGGCGATGAAATCACGTACCGGTTCACCTTTACCCGCGTGAACGAAGACCCTTCGACCTTTTTCCGCGTCCGCCTGGGCAAAGAAAACCAGAAGGTCAGTTACAAATGCGAACGCAGTACCGATGGGGGCCTGAGTTGGCAAACCATCGTGGCCAATGGCAACGTGCCGCCGCCGTATGTAGGCGCCCGCTCCATCGAAAGCCCGGTGGGCCTGAACACCACCTATGCCGACCTGATGAAAAAAGGCATCATGGCGGCCAGCACCGGCGAGCAGGTCTTTTGCGGACCGGTCGACGATCCGTTTTTTGTAGACCTGGGTGGCGTATTTGACCTGGGCAACATGCCCCGGCAGGACGGCAATTTCCGCGATGGCCTGGGCCAATTCAACTGCCACGCCATTTGCCTGCAAGTGCCCATCAGTACCCTCTTGAAAACCGGCGCCTCCCCCACCCCCGCCAACATCCTCGACCCCAACTACGTGATCGGCGTATGGGCCAGCACCAGCCGCCGCGCCACCCGCACCCTCAACACCACCGGCAATGGCTACAACGACTCCGGCGACTGGGTACAGGTGAGCCGCCTGGGCATGCCCCTGACCAACGAAGCCGTAGTGCCGATCGGGTACAAAGACTACTGGAACAGCATCACCCCGTACGACGAACTGAACGACACCGTATTGGATGAGTTTTTCTACAACCCTGAACTGGCCCTGTACATGGACGACGCGCTGTTTGGCGCTGCCGTGCCCTCTTTTTCCAAATTGCGCATCCAGCGCAAATCGCTGGGCGGCTTCGACTTTGGCTATGGGAAAGACGGTTTGTATCCGCTGAAAGGCAATCCGGCGCTGGCCGGCACAGCCCTCGACGACGCCGTGTTTGGCACCCTGTTGTTGCCTGCCCCGGGCAAAGCCCGCTCGGTCGACCTGTGGCCTATTTTCCACACCGGCGTGCCCAACCTGGCGCCTTACCAACTCGCTACCGGCAAAAACGGCAACCCCCTGGCGGCCGGCAAGCCGTTTATCCACAACTTTCTGCCCAACGGCGGCGACATGCTGCGCCTCAACATGGCTACGCCGGTAACGCCGCGCAACGACCCCATGTTTAGCAGCGACGGCATTGTGGCGGCAGCCGTGATCGGCCTGACACAGGCCCCCTTCAACCTGTCGACCAACCTGGAGTTTATCCCGAACATGGATGGGTTCCCCAACGGCCGCCGGCTCGAAGACGACGTCACCCGCATCGAATTGCAAGCCGTGTCGGGCGTAGCCCTGGCCGCTATCGGGCTGTGGTACGACGACTACATTCCCGGTACCAGCGCCTCGCCGGTGACGCCCAAACTGGTCGATGTACTGACCTACGACACCGGTGTCAACAAAAACGACAAAGCCTTCCAGGGCGTTTTTCCCTACCTGGCAGCGCCCTGGTCGGGCACCGAGGCGGAATAAACAAGCATCCTACTTTTAACTAATGCACTACAATCAATTTTTAGCATGAAAGCCTTACTCAAAAATATATACGCGGTTTGTGCCCTGCTTGCGCTGGGCCTGCCCGCACTGGCATCGAGTCACCGGGAAGCACCGTTGATTGCCGACGACCCCCTGGCCGATAACGTGGACGTATATGCGTTTCGCAGCCCCAACCCCAGCAATACCATTACCCTCATTGCGACCTATGTGCCGCTACAGTTGCCGCAGGGCGGACCCAACTATTTTTCCTTCGGAGAAAACATCCGCTACGAAATCCACATCGACAACGACGCCAGCAAACCCGGCGACGAGATCATCTACCGCGTGACGTTTACCATGGAAAACGAAGATCCGACGACGTTCTTCAACATCCGCCTGGGCAAGCAGAACCTCAAAATGAGCTACACGTTGTTCCGCTCCGACAACGGGGGCAAAACCTTTATCCCGATCATCGTGAACCGGCCGGTGCCGCCCACCAATATCGGCGAACGCTCCATCAGCTCGCCCGTGGGCCTCAACACCACGTTCCAGCAACTGGTGGACCGCAACACCCTTTTCGCCGCTACCGGCGAACGGGTGTACGTGGGCCCGGCCGACGACCCGTTTTTTGTAGACCTGGGCGGTGTGTTTGACCTCGGCGACCTGCCGCGCCAAAACGGCCAGGCCCGCGACGGACTGGCTTGCAAAAACGTAAGCGCCATCGCCATCCAGGTGCCCATCGGTTTCCTGCTCAAAAAAGGCGCGCCGAAAACCCCGACCAGTATCCTCGACCCCAACTACGTGATCGGCGTGTGGGCCAGTGCCAGCCGCCAGCAAATCCGCACCCTGGGCCAGGGCAACGAAGAGTACTCCGGCCCCTGGGTACAGGTGAGCCGCCTGGGCATGCCGCTGACCAACGAAGCCGTGATTCCGATCGGCGACAAAGACTACTGGAACAGCCTCACGCCGTACCAGGAACTGGCCGACACCAAACTCGACGCCCACTTCTACAACCCCGAGTTGGGCTTGTACATGGACGATGACCTGTTTGGCGGCGCTGTGCCGGCGCTCGCGCCCCTGCGGATTCAGCGCAAGTCGCTGGGTTCCTTCGACTTCGGCAACGGCAAAGACGGCTTGTACGCCCTGAAAGGCAGTGCAGCCGTAGCCGGCACCGCCCTCGACGACGCTGTGTTTGGCACCTTGTTGTTGCCGGGCCCCGGCAAGCCACGCTCGGTCGACCTGTGGCCGATTTTCCACACCGGCGTGCCCAATGTGCGCCCCTACCAACTGGCGACCGGCAAAAACGGCAACCCTTTGGCGGCTGGCAAACCATTTATCAACAACTTTTTGCCCAACGGCGGCGACATGCTGCGCCTGAACATGGCCGTGCCGCCTACGCCGCGCAACAGTCCGAATTTCAGCAGCCTGGGCATCATCGACGCCGCCGTGCGCGGCCTTACACAGGCGCCGTACAACAACAGCAGCAAACTGGAATTTATCCCCAACATGGACGGCTTCCCGAATGGTCGCCGCTTGGAGGACGATGTCACGCGGATCGAACTGCAAGCCGTTTCGGGCATTGCCCTGGCCGCCATTGGGTTGTGGTACGACGATTACACTGCCGGTGGCAGTCCGGTAACGCAGGACCTCATCAACGTGCTGACCTACACGACCGGCGTGGAGAAAAACGACCTGGATTTCCGGCCGAAATTCCCCTACGTCGCCCTGCCACACGCCGGCGACAGCGACTGTGGCGGCACCCTGTTCAGCAGCCTGAAAGGTGGCAACACTGATGCCAGTTTCATGGGTATGGAGCGCGGGAGCAGCAGCAGCACGGGTATCGTGCAGGTGATCAACTACCCGAATCCGTTTACCCGCTCTACGACGATCCGGTTCCGGCTGGACAATGATGGCGAGGCGCAATTGGCGGTCTTTGACCAGCAGGGCAAACTGCTCGCAACCCTGCTGCAGGGCGATCAGGTGGCCGGCGAGCAGGAGGTCGTGTTCAACAGCGCACAACTGCCGGCAGGCATTTATTATGCCCGCCTGACAACCGGGCAAGGGATGCAGGTGGTGAAAATGTACAAACAGTAAGGCGCGGCAACGCGTAGATCCAATTTGACAAAACAGGTGGCTTCTCTCCGGAGAAACCACCTGTTTTGTTTTTACGCGGTCTGGTCATATCTCGATTTATTGCTTGGTAAACTTCACTAGTTTGTTGTTCCAAACGGAATAACCCAGGGTGGGCGTCGGGAAATGCCATTTCCAGAGATTAAAATTCAGGGAAGCCGGACTGGACTGAAAGGTATTGCCGCCGTCGGAAGTGGTCAAAAAACCGATGGCAAACGTTACGATATCAAAGTCGACGCATTGGTCTAAATACGACATCACCAGGCCTTCGGTGGGGCTGCTGAAATGGAATAAAAGTATCGGCAGCGATTGGATGGCTTGCCAGCTAGATCCACCATCGGAGGTTTTGTACAGGCGAGTATAATCACTGGCATAGCCGGTCAGGCTATCCAAAAATTGGAAGTAGTAGAGTTCCTTGAGGTTCGTTTTCACGCTGGCAACGGTATTGCCGCCATCGAGGGTGCGGTACAGGCGGCCTTCTTTTCCTCCAAAAAAACCGAGCGAGTCGTTCAGCATTTGAAGGCCGTTTTGGGAAAAATAACTGAGATCGGTTTGGGACAGAATCTGCCAGGTAAGGCCGCCGTCGCTGGTTCGGCAGATGTGCATGGAGTCTGGTTGTGCACTGTTGGCAGGCGTCGTGGCTGCGGCCACGGCTTCCAGTGCATTTCTGAAATCGATGCGGTACAGGGAGCCGGCCTGGGCCGACTCCTGGCGTTCCCAGGTATCGCCGCCATCGGTAGTTTTGTACAATTCGAAAAAGTTGCCCCCGGCCGTAAGGAAGCCCTGTTTTTCGTCAATAAAATCCATTTGGAGTTCCAGGTATGTGTATTTCTGAAAAACTTCTTTCCAGGATTGCCCCCCATCGGCGGTTTTCCACACGACACCATTCGTGGTCAGGAGAAAGCCCTGTTGTTCGTTGAGGAAGTAAGGCTTTGCGCTGTTGGACAATTGGGGGTTGATGTTTTTTTCTTCGATCGTCCAGCCCGATACCGGCGTCGGAATGCCGGTGTAGGTGGTCAGGGAATTCCGACAGGGGTTTCCTCCGGTAGGCTCTTCGATAGGGGTTTCCTTCCGGCAGTGCAGGAACAGGCAAAGCAGCAGTGGGCAGAGCAATACTAATTTATTTTTCATGGAAATTCGTTTTGGGAGAAGACACCGAAAACCAATCCGGCGGTTGGCCTCGTATGTAAAGTAATTTTCCAAACCAACGACAAACGCCATGCCTAACCCGTCCGTCCTGTTCCCACTTCCACCGCTTGCTTCGAGCAGCCCATCTGTTGCGCCCGCCCGAATATCCACCCACGCCCAACCGCCGTAAAAAGACAAAGATACTTTTAAGTAAGCCTCATCAAGCCCGTATTACTTCTACACTTAGGACGGGTGAATAGACCAGGGCGCCGCGGAAAGCCGGGCGCCCTGTGTTCTTTTAGCAGCAGCACTCAATTTCTTTGAACATTGAAAATTGAGCATTGGCCATTATCAAATGAGTCATTGAACATTGTCAAATTTTAAAATATTTAAAATTGAAATGTGCAATAACTAATGACCAATTTTCAATGCCCAAATGTATATGAAACAGCCTCCCTGCTGTAGTCAATCGCCCACTCAGGCAGCCTGCCCTTGGGCGGCAGCGGCTTCGGCGCGGCTGGCTTTTTTCTCTGCGTAGGCAGCGGCGGCTTCGCGCACCCAAGCGCCGTCTTCCCAGGCTTGCACGCGGGTACGCAGGCGTTGTTTGTTGCAGGGGCCGTTGCCGTTGACCACATTCCAGAATTCGTCCCAGTTGATGGGGCCGAAATCATAATGTCCGCGGGCTTCGTTCCATTTCAACTCCGGATCGGGCACTTGCAGGCCCAGCACTTTGATTTGTTCGGCGATCATGTCCACAAAGCGCTGGCGCAGTTCGTCGTTGCTGAAGCGCTTGATTTTCCAGGCCATACTTTGTGCAGAGTGCGTGGAGTCGGTATCGGAGGGACCGAACATCATCACGGCGGGCCAGTACCAGCGGTTGATGGAATCCTGGGCCATGGCCCGTTGCTCGGGTGAGCCTTTCGACAATACGAGCAGGATTTCGAAGCCCTGGCGTTGGTGAAAACTTTCTTCTTTGCAAATGCGCACCATCGCGCGGGCATAGGGCCCGTAGGAACAGCGGCACAGCGGGATTTGGTTGAGGATCGCCGCGCCGTCGACCAGCCAGCCGATGGCGCCCATATCCGCCCAGGAAATAGTGGGGTAGTTAAAAATGGAGGAGTACTTGGCTTTGCCGCTGTGCAATTCCCCGATCATGGTATCGCGGCTGACGCCGAGGGTTTCGGCGGCGGAATACAGGTAGAGGCCGTGTCCGGCTTCGTCCTGAATTTTGGCCAACAAAATGGCTTTGCGTTTGAGCGAAGGGGCGCGGCTCACCCAATTGCTCTCGGGCAACATACCGACGATTTCGCTGTGGGCGTGCTGGCCGATCTGGCGGATCAGGGTTTTGCGGTAGGATTCGGGCATCCAGTCCTTGGGCTCGATCCGGGTTTCGGCATCTACCCGGGCTTGAAACTGGGCGTCCAGCGAATGCACGGGGGTCGATTTATTTTCCTGTTCAGACATCGTGTGGTGGATAAAAGTGGAAATAAGGCCGGACAAAGGTCGTTTTTTTCATCGAACATCCGGACACCCGCCAGGGTTCAATCCCATTTTAGAATGAAAAAAAATAACCCCCGCTGCGCCACATTTCCGGCAGGGCGCTCGTTTTGCTTGCGCTTTCTCTACCAGCCTTTGCGGCCGGGATTATTTTTTTAAACAAAAAATGTACCTTTGCACCCCTATGAAAAAAATGTATGGCTGGGTTCTTCTGACCGGGATCTTGTGGATGGTCAGTTCCTGCAAAAGTGAATTCGAACGCGTGCGTATCAGCAGCGATCCGGAGTTGATCCTGCGCAAGGCTTTTGAATATTATGACAAGGAGGAATACCAACGCGCCCAAACCCTGTTTGACCTGGTCATGAACACCATCAAAGGGCGGCAGGATGCCGAAAAAGCCTATTATTACTACGCCAACACCCACTATTTCCTGAAACAATACACCCTGGCGGCGTATTATTTCAAAAGTTTCGCCAATACCTTTACGAGCTCCGTGTACCGCGAAGAAGCGGCGTACTTGTCGGCCTACTGCAATTACCTGCAATCGCCCACCTACCGGCTCGACCAGGCCAATACCCGGCAAGCCATTGACGAGTTTCAGATTTTTGTCAACCTGTTTCCCCAAAGCCCCCGGATTCCTACCTGCAACAAGTTGATCGATGAGCTCCGGCGCAAACTGGAGCAAAAAGCCTTTGCCGAAGGCGAGTTGTATTTCAACCTCCGGCAGTACCAATCGGCTGTTATTTCGTTTGACAACCTGCTGCGCGATTACCCGGAAAGCCCGGATGTGGAGCGCGTGCGCTACCTGATTGCCAAATCGGCGTTCCTGCTCAGCGAAAACAGTGTGGTGGAGAAAAAACAAGACCGCTACAACGATACCGTCAACCGCTGCACCGATTTTTTAGCGAAATACCCAAGCGGCAAATATTCCAAAGAAATCAAAGACCTGCGCCGCAGCGCCGAAACCCAAAGCAAAGCCCTGCGCAAACGTTTGAAAATATCCTGAGCCGGCGACCGGTAGTGCAACCGAATCGCCAATCCAGTGTTTCACTCTGAACCATCATCTTTCATCCGAAAATATGAGCGATATCAAAAGTAAGGCCCAAGGCCTCGATCCCAATGTCCAGCCGCGCGACGTCCGCGAACTGGTTGGCAAAACCGGCAATATTTACGAGAGCATTGCCATCGTTGGCAAACGCGCCCGCCAAATTTCCAGCGACCTGAAATGGGAAATCCAGCGCAAACTGGAGGAATTCGCGGTCAATACCGATACCATCGAAGAGGTGCAGGAAAACAAGGAGCAAATTGAAATTTCCAAATTCTACGAGCGCCTGCCCAACACGGCGATCATCGCTACCCAGGAGTTCCTGAACGACGAGATCCAGTGGCGTTTTGTAGAAGACCGCGACTAAACCATACTCAGCCTGATAAAAACGGAATCCGGAAAACAGTCGATGCTGTTGCGGATTCCGTTTTTTCGTTCGACCCAGCAGTTTCCCTATGAAAAAGGTCATTCTCGGCATCAGTGGCTCGATTGCCGCCTACAAATCGGCATTTCTGACCCGCCTTTTGGTAAAAAAAGGCGCCGAGGTACAAGTATTGATGACCGAATCTGCCACCGCTTTTGTGGCGCCCCTCACACTTTCCACCTTGTCCAAACACCCGGTGCTGAGCGACGTGCGCTCGGAGAGCGGCTGGAACAACCACGTCGAACTTGGCCTGTGGGCCGATGCCCTGCTGATTGCCCCCGCTACCGCCAACACCCTGGCCAAACTGGCCAACGGCTTGTGCGACAATATCCTGAGCGCCGTGTACTTGTCGGCCCGCTGCCCGGTGTTTGTAGCGCCGGCCATGGATGTGGACATGTGGCACCACCCGGCTACACAAGCCAACCTCGCCCGCTTGCGGGCCTTTGGGGTGCAGGTGATTCCGGTTGGCCACGGTGAGTTGGCCAGCGGACTGGTGGGCGACGGCCGGATGGCCGAGCCCGAAGACATCGTCGCTTTTCTCGAGCATTTTTTCCAGCAGCCGCAGCCCTTGTCCGGCAAAACAGCGCTGGTGACCGCCGGGCCTACCTTCGAGCCCCTCGATCCCGTCCGGTTTATCGGCAACCACTCCACCGGCAAAATGGGTATCGCCATTGCCGAAACCCTGGCCCAGGCCGGCGCCGAGGTAACGCTGGTGCTTGGCCCCACCCACCACCGTCCGGAGCACCCGGGCGTACAGGTTGTGTCGGTGGGTTCGGCCCAGGAGATGTACGAGGCCTGCACCGCGCGCTTTGCCCAGACCGACATCGCCGTGCTGGCAGCAGCGGTGGCCGATTACCGCCCGGCGACCTACTCCGAAACGAAAATCAAAAAGAAAGACGAAGACCTGAATATTGCCCTGGCCAAAACGGTGGATATCGCCGCTGCCCTGGGGCGCCAAAAGCAGGCAGGGCAACTGCTCGTGGGCTTTGCCCTGGAAACCAACAACGAAGAAGCCCATGCCCTGGCCAAACTGGAAAAGAAAAACCTCGACTTCATCGTGCTCAATTCCCTGCGCGATGCCGGCGCCGGTTTTGGGCACGATACCAACAAAATTGCCATCCTGCACCGCGACGGCACCAAAACGGCATTCGATTTGAAGGCCAAAACGGAAGTCGCCCGCGATATTGTAGCCGAAATTGTGGCCGCATCCAACCGAATCGCCGGAAGCGGCGTCATTGGACAATGAATCCAACCAGAAAGAGTTATACCACTATGCAACGAATCGTTTCTATCTTTTTGTGGGTGTGTCTCGCCGGCCAAATACAGGCACAGGGCGAATTGAATTGCACCGTACGCATCAGTACTCCTCAATTGCAACGCACCGACCGCCGGGTGTTTGACCAATTGGAGGTTTCGCTGCGCGATTTTTTGAACACCACCAAGTGGACCACCGACGCCTTCGAGCAGGAAGAACGGATCGAGTGCAATTTTATCCTGACCATCAAATCCGAGCAGGACAACAATATTTTCGAAGCGGAACTGGCCGTGCAATCCGTGCGCCCGGTATTTGGCAGCGGCTATAAAACGCCGATGCTGACGCACCTCGACAAGGACGTGACGTTTCAATACGACCAAAACCAACCCATCGATTTTCTGCCGGACGCTACCGACAACCAGAACCTCCCCGCCCTCATGGCGTTTTACGCCTATTTAATTTTGGGCCTCGACTACGATTCCTTTTCGCTGTATGGCGGCGACCCATACCTGCTCACGGCCCAGCAGATCGTTACCAATATTCAAAACTCCCAGACCAACAAAAGCGCCGGCTGGCGCCCTGCCGACGGCGGCAAAAACCGGAACCGGTACTGGATCATCGAAAACCTGCTCAACCCCCGGGTACGCCCCTACCGGGCAGCCATGTATACCTACCACCGGAAAGGACTCGACCAGTTTACTGCCGATATCAATGCCGGGAAAGTGGCCATTTTGCAGGCGATGGAAGAGGTGGAAAAAGTGAATACCGCCTATTTCAACTCTATGATCATCCAGATGTTTGCCAATGCTAAAAAAGACGAATTGGTGAAAATGTGGAAAGTTGGCGCCAAGCCGCAAAAAGACCGCGTGCAACAAATCATGACCAAAATAGACCCGGCCAACAGCCAGTTGTACCGCGAAATTGGCTCCTGAGACGAGCCAATGGCAGCAGAAACTCCGCTGCCCGCCCAATTGTTTTTCTAAATATTTGCCATTTGGCTGTTCCGTTATCTGTTTGCTGCGAGGGCTTCCGTAGTTTTGCCCCAACTTCGGAAGCCCTCGTTTGTTTACCTGGTAATTTTTAAACCTTTTCCACCCAAGATCGTACCCAACCACACCCAGCGGGTGTACCCTTTGTTGAATGGATACCATAGTAAATATCAGTCAGTTTTTGTTGAGCCTTTCACTGCTCATTGTCCTGCATGAGATGGGGCACTTTTTCCCCGCCAAATGGTTCAAAACCCGGGTCGAAAAATTTTACCTGTTTTTTGATTTTGCGCCCTTCAATTCCCTGTTTAAAATCAAAAGAGGCGAAACCGAATACGGCATCGGCTGGCTGCCCCTGGGCGGCTATGTCAAAATTTCTGGCATGGTCGACGAGAGTATGGACACCGAAGCCCTGAAACAACCGCCCCAGCCCTGGGAGTTTCGCTCCAAACCAGCCTGGCAACGCCTGATCATCATGATCGGCGGCGTCACCGTGAATTTTTTACTCGGGTTTGCCATCTTCGCCATGCTCCTCTGGATGTTTGGTAAAGCCTATGTGCCCAATTCCGAACTCAAATACGGCCTGGCGGTCGACTCCGTGCTGATCCAGCAGGGCTTGCGCCCGGGCGATGTGGTGGTCAAACTCGGCGACACCCCGGTAGACCGCGTCGACCCCGGCGGCTACCTCGAAGCCGTGGCGCTGAACAATGTGCGGACGGTAACCGTCCTGCGCGAAGGCCAGCAGCAGGTGATTCAACTGCCCGAAGACGCCGCTACCCAACTGACCGGCCAGCGCCGCTCGAAAGCCGACCTGATGTCGCCCCGCGTGCCGTTTTTTGTAGAAGAACTGCAAGCCGGCAAACCGGCCAAACAAGCCGGCCTTCAAAAAGGCGACCGCATCATCGCCTTCAACGGACAGCCGACCACCTACTACGATATGTTTTCGCCGCTGGCCAAGCAAAACAAGGGCAAAGCGGTCGAACTCACCGTATTGCGCGGCAGCGATACCATCGCCTGCAAACTGACCCTCACGGAAGAGGGGCTGATCGGCGTGTTGCCGCGTTCGGAAGGCTTCTTCAAAGTGGAACGGGAGTACTACAGCTTCGGCGCTGCCTTGCCGGCCGGTTTTCAAATGGGCGTTGATTTTCTGAACAACCAGTTGAAAGCCTTCGGCCAAATGTTCCGGGGCAAAATATCGGTCAAGGACAACCTGGGCAGTGTCATCAGCATCAGCAAAATGTACGGCACCAAATGGGACTGGGAGCGCTTCTGGACCCTGACGGCGTCTCTCAGCATCCTGCTGGCCTTCATGAACCTGCTGCCCATACCGGCGCTCGACGGCGGCTATGTGATGTTCCTGTTGTGGGAGGTTGTATCCGGCCGCAAAGTATCGGACAAAACGATGGAAAAAGCCGTTACGGTTGGGTTTTTCCTGATGTTGGGTCTCATGGTGTTTGCCTTAGGCCTCGATGTCTGGCGGAATTTATTTCAATAATGTAGGGCGAATTTTCAATTCGCCCACACTGTAAACTTAGTAACACGCGTAGAGTGCGCGAATTGAAAATTCGCGCTACAACAGATGAACTATTTTGAACTATACGGCATACCGGTTTCTTTTGTGGTGGACGAGCCCGCCCTGCGCCGAACGTATTATCAAAACAGCAAAAAATACCACCCCGATTTCCATACCCAAGCCGATGCCCAGCAGCAAGCCGAAATGCTGGAACTGGCCACCCTGAACACCAAGGCGTTCCAAACCTTGTCGGACCCGGACCGCCGGATGCGCTATGTGCTGGAATCAAACGGGCTGCTGAGCGACGAAGGTAGTACCCCTGCCCTCCCCCAGGCGTTTTTGATGGATATGATGGAGATCAATGAACAATTGATGGAACAGGAAATGGCCTTCGACCCCGACCGGCAACAGACGATCGAAAAGACCCTGGAGACCCTCGAAAAAGAACTCCAGGCGGCGGTTCAACCCGTCCTGGACCGCTACACGGCAGAAAACGGCAGCCGGGCAGATTTGGAAACCGTGCTGGATTTTTTTTTGAAAAAAAGATACTTGTTGCGCATTCAGGAAAATCTTTCTAAATTTGCGCCCCGCGCGGGAATGGCGGAATGGTAGACGCGTTGGTCTCAAACACCAATGACTTCACGGTCGTGCGAGTTCGAGTCTCGCTTCCCGCACCACAGCATGTCAGATTCAGTTCTGGCATGCTGTTTTTTATTCCGGGTATTGCGGAATTCCCGCCGATCGGCTTACATTGGCATCCAAGTTCCATTTGTTTTACCCAGCCGCTTCGCGCATGGCCCTCATCGTCACACAAGACGGTTCGCATTCCATTTTTGCAGAACAATACGGCGTCACGTACCACTCTAAGTATGGCGCGGTGACCGAATCGGCGCATGTGTTCATCGATGCCGGCCTCCGGTTTAAAGCCGTTGTGGAGCCACAGTTGGCCATCCTGGAAGTAGGTTTTGGCACCGGGCTGAATGCCTACATGACCTGGTTGGAAGCCGAACGCCGGAACCTCCAGGTGCAATACACCACCCTGGAGGCCTATCCGATTGAAACGGAGGAAGCCCGCTTGTTCAATTTTGCCGAACAATTGCGCGTGCCTGGCCGGCAGGCCGATTTTGAACGCCTGCATACCTGTGCCTGGGGCCGGACCCTGAAACTATCCGAGCATTTTACCCTGCTCAAAAAACGCATCCGCCTGGAAAACTTCCGCGCCGCAGGGGCATTCGACCTGATTTATTTCGACGCGTTTGCCCCGCAGGCACAACCGGAATTGTGGACCGAAGCGATTTTTGAGCGCCTGTTTGCCGCCTTGCGCCCCGAGGGCGTGCTCGTCACCTATTGTGCCAAAGGCAATTTCAAACGCACCCTGAAAAAAGTCGGCTTTGCTGTAGAGCGCCTGCCCGGCCCTCCGGGCAAACGCGAAATGACCCGCGCCCAAAAAGACGGTGCGCCGAGCACCTGACAGCGGCCCATCCCTTGCATCCGTACACTTCGCCGAATCCGTCGGCCATCTATTTTTCCTATGAAAAAATTGTTCTTTTTGCTGTTCGCCTGCCTGCTGGGGCAGAGCGCCATTGCGCAAACCAAGCGTCCCGCCGCCGCAGCGGCCAAACCGGTATCGTATGCCGGCCGGAAAGCCGTGCTGATCACCACCGCCGCCAAAACCGACTACCGGCTCACGGCCACCGACACGCTGGCCTTCCGGCCGTTCAGCCAGCCGCCTGAAAACCAGCCTTGCGTATTTATTGACCCCGCCAAATCCTTTCAGACCTTCATCGGCATCGGCGCAGCCCTCACTGATGCGGCCGCCGAGACCTTTGCCAAAATGCCGGCCGACAAACAAGAGGCCATCCTGAAGGCTTTTTACGACAAAAAAACGGGCATTGGGTACAGCCTGGCCCGCACACACATCCACAGTTGCGATTTTTCGAGCGGGAGCTACACCTATGTGCAGGAAGGCGACAAGGCACTGAGCAGTTTCAGCATCGAGCACGACCAGCAGTACCGGATACCGTTTATCAAAAAAGCCATTGCGGCGGCCGGCGGCAAACTGAAGATGTTTGTGAGCCCCTGGAGTCCGCCAGCCTGGATGAAAGACAACAGCAGCATGCTGCAAGGCGGCAAACTCCTGCCCGAGTACTACCAAAGTTGGGCGGACTACTACATCAAGTTTATCAAGGCTTACGAAACCCAGGGCATTCCCGTTTGGGGGCTGACGGTGCAGAACGAGCCAATGGCCAAACAAACCTGGGAATCCTGCCTCTACACCGCCGAAGACGAGCGCGATTTTATCAAAAAATACCTCGGCCCGACGCTGCGCCGCAACGGCATGCAGAACAAAAAACTCATCGCCTGGGACCACAACCGCGACCTCATTTACCAGCGGGCCTCTACCCTGCTGAGCGACCCCGAAGCCGCCAAATACATCTGGGGCATCGGGTTCCATTGGTACGAGAGCTGGACCGGCGCCCCTACCCCCGATAATGTGAAACGGGTGGCCGAAGCCTATCCGGACAAACCCCTGCTGCTCACCGAAGCCTGCAACGGGCCGTTCAGTTGGGCCACCTTCGAGCAGTGGAACTGGGGCGAAAACTACGGCCGGGAGATGATCTCCGACTTCAACAACGGCGCCACCGCCTGGACCGACTGGAACATCCTGCTTGATGAAACCGGCGGTCCCAACCACGTCAAAAACTTTTGTTTCGCCCCGATCCACGGCGATACCCGCGACGGCAGCCTGCATTTTATGAACTCGTATTACTACATCGGGCATTTTTCCAAATACATCCGTCCGGGCGCCAAGCGCATCATTTGCTCCTCCAACCGCGCCCAACTACTCACGACGGGCTTCCGGAACACCGACGGCAAAATAGCCGTCGTGGTGATGAACCCGGGCGACACGCCCCTGTCGTACCGCCTGTATGTAGGCGATCAGGCACTGGAGGCAGAGAGTTTGCCACACTCGATTGTGACGATACTGTTCTAAAATTTGGCTTGTGGGGTATTGGGTATTGAGATATTGGATATTGGGATATTGGGATATTGGGATATTGGGATATTGGGATATTGGGATATTGGGATATTGGGATATTTTGCTGAAAATCGCCTTGAAATATGGGCATTGAACAGGCTAAAATGGTTGTGTTCAATGCCCATCATCAAGGTTCACTAGTTTGGGTTAGGGGTCTTCAGGTTCAATGGGCTAGGCGCGCATTGATTTTCTTTGCCCAGCGTTCGGCCCATTGCAATTCGCCGGCCACTTGAAGGCTTTCCTGGATATTGAACAATTCCAACACCACATCGGCATCGGTTTTTACGGCTGCCAGAAACCGCAGTTCGATGGTATCGATGACCGGGTATTCCAGGCTGCGGTCGTTCAGGCTGCTGCCGTTTTTACAGCTTTGCAGCTTTGAATGCCGGCCAGGCGGATGCTTTGGGTTACTTCCTTGGATCATCTATAACAACAAATTCGTCGTCAGGCTGGCAACCTTGCCTCTTCAAACGCGTGGAAATGTACTTCCCGGACGAAGCCCATATTGCCGAACAGTTTTTTGCCGCCGGGCAGGGTTTTCATGCGGCCGAGCCGCCGGTTGCCCCGCTCGATTTCAGCGGATGTGGCCGGGCGACGTTCGCCGAGTGTGCCGTAAATTTTGGTCATCGGAGGCGTGGCAAATGTTCCAAAAACCAGGCTTTTCAGCCAATACCAGCGCCCGCTGTTTACTGCCATGATACAGACCTTGGGGTTGGTGGCTGCGTTTTGGGGGAGGTTTCTGGTGAATATTTCAAAATAAAACCCTGAAAACCCATCCCGGTTGAGGAAAAACGAGCCAATTGGCGTGACGTGCGGTTGTCCGGCTGCGTCTACCGTTGCCACGGAAACGTGCAGGTTGGTGCCAAAGCCATGCCGGAAGTTCCGGCGGATGTTTGACCAGTTGTCTGCGGTAATCGGAGAAGCCATAGAAATTGTTTTCTGATGAAAGGGGTGGCAAAATTAACCGGTGGTATTATAAATTTTCCATTTCTGCCAGCCCCAAGTCCCCAATACTGCCAGGCCCCAGAACGTCACGAGCATGCCGATGTACTGCATCATACGTGGGTTGCCGTAATCGCACAGGAAAACCACGTCGGTCAGTCCGTGAAAGAGCGCGCAGGCCAGCAGGCTGCCCCTGGAGCCGTTGAACAGCCAGGTGAACAATACCCCGCCCGCCACGATGCTGAACAACCAGCCCGCCGCCCCCGCCAGGTCCATCGACGCGTAGCCCGGCCGGTAGGCAAAAAGCGGCAGGTGCCACAGCGCCCAAAACACCGACAACACCAGGGTGGCACGCAGTGGGCTGTATTTTTCCTGCAACCGGGGCAGCGCAAAGCCCCGCCAGCCGACTTCTTCGCCGTAGCCGAAAAAGAAGATGTTGTACAGCAAAAACCCAACGACGCTCAACTCCGGAAACTCAGCACTCCTGCCCATTTTTGAAAAATCGGGGAACATACCGTCCGAAAAACGGGCGATCAGGCCGCCGAGCAAGGCGAAAGCAAAGGGCAGCAATACGGCAATGGCCGTCCAGGCGAGTGGTTTGCCTTGAAAACAGCGTTTGCCCAGCACTTGGAGCCCCGGCTTGCCTTGGAACAAGGCGGTGGTGGCAAGGGCGGCGAGCATCGGCCCCAGCCCGCCGAAGCCGTGCTGGTACGGCAAAAACGGGGTGGTCTTTAGCCCGAAAAACGGCAGCCACAGCGGCGCCCACAGCAGCCAGGAGATGGCGCAGGCGAGCAGAAAAAAGATGGATAGTTCTTTGATGTTCATGGTGTTGCAGTTAAATATCATTTGAATAACCAGGCGTGTACGCCTGATACCTTGCGTTCGCCTGTTTCCCCGATCCATGAATTCAACACGTTGAGGGGCCTATCCAAATAGTTTTCTTGCAGCATATTGACCCAGATCCTTGCGGCAACAACCGGCGCGATTAAAAACATCAAAATTGCCGCATCCAATTCATTTTCGCAATTGCCCCAGTCGTCCGGAACCGATCCATGCCCAAGTCGCTCCTCGTGTCGTTGAAAACGAGATACACGAAAGAAAGCGGGCGGTATTCCCAACTGACCCGAGCATTCCAGCGGCCCGTTTTGTCCAAACTGTTGTACTGGTAGAACACCGTGCCTTGCAACTGCGGGTTCAGGGCCAGGCGCAAACCGCCGGAATAGAGATGCACGTCTTTATCCTCATCCTTTTGGCCCAGCGACCTTGCCCGATTCAGTTCGTAGTCGAGTGTGAAGGCTGCGTGGGGTGTGGGCGCAATGCGCAGGTTGGTATTCAGGGTCAACAAGGTGCCATTGTAAAATTTGCCCATTTTCACACTCGCGGTGCCGGACAATTTGCGGCTTTGGTCGGTATTGTATTGGATTAAAACCGGCGTGTAAAAATAACGCCCCTGCTCGATTGGGATATCCAAGGGCGCAAAATTAAAGTCAATATTTTGCCAGGTAGGGTACAGCGAAACTTCGAAAAAGGAGTTGTCTCTGAAAAACAAATAAACCGGAAATAAGTAAATGTCGGCCTGTTGAAATTTACCGTCGGAGGCACTGTGGTAATAGTTGACAAAAAAGCCAGGATCGGCGCGCCGGATAAGCGATTTTTCCTGCTTGGGTCGCCAGATATAATAGCCGCCCGGGTTGTGGTGGACGACGTTGTTGCCAAAGGTAAAGCCCATACCTGGCAGGTAGTCTTTCGTAACCCATTTCGTTGCCCAGCCCGCGTACCAATCGTTGAGGTTGAGGCCGGCATAGAGGTTTCCGGCATGTCCCAATTGGCTGAGGCTCTCGTCCCGACTGCCACTCCAAAGTCCATTGATGGTCCAGGAGTCATTGGGGCGGAGGAAAAAATCGGCAGTCAGGGTGGTGTTGTAGTTGCTGGGCAATCCACTGCCGGCCTCGTTGAACCGGTAGGTGAACATTGCGCCAAGGTTGTTCTGTTTCCCTAAATTTTTCTGAAAACGAGCCAGTGCAAAATTTGCCCCACCCTGGTCATCCGTCGGCCGCTGATGAACATAAAGCCCTGACAAGGTGCGCTTTTCGTTGCGGTCATTAAAACGCAGCCCAACATCAATCGGTACGGCGACGGCGTTAAACTGGCTGTTCGCCAGGCCAATACGCCGGCTAAAATACGGATAAATGCTGCCGCCGTCTGAAGGATAGACGCCGCTGTTTTCAAGGAAAAATTGTCGCCTTTCAGGAAAAAACACATTGAACCGGGTCAGGTTGTTCACCGCCCTGTCTACATCCGCCTGTGCAAAATCGGTGTTAAACGTAAAATCGAGTACCGCATGGGAGTTGATAGCCCACTTGGCATCCCCCCCGATTTTGGGGTCGCTTGCTCCGGGCAGTTTCGTGTCGTTTAGGGTTCGATTTTCATAATTGTACAAAAGATAGGGGTTGATCCGCAAGTTTAGCGCCGGTTTGGGCAACTCCAAACCTTCTAGCCTTGCCGCATAGGTCATGCGATATGGCGAAAAGGCTTGCGGAATAGGCGGAAACACCGTTTGCTCGTAGCGGCGGCGGGCAAGCCTCGACGCCGTAAAACCCCAGTAAAGTGGTGCCCCACCGGCCTTCGGCGGCGCATAGCGCAAACTTTTAAATGGGATACTAAACTCCGCCGACCAGCCATCCTCCAGGATTTTTGTTTTCACCGACCAGAGGGCGTCCCAGTCCTGGTCTTTGTAGTCATCATCAAACACTTGAACATCCCGCTGTGTGCCGAGCGGGGTGGTCTGGAACGAAACGCAGTAGCGGCGCAGGTTTTGCGGGTCGAGTTGAAAGAAAAAAATATCATTTTCGCCGAAGGTAAAATCCCGCCGAAAATCCTGTACCCGCACCCCGTTTTTACCTAAACTATCGCGGCAGAATACCCCTACGTACAGGTTTTTTTCATCAAAAAGGATTTTTACGTCGGTCGAAAAATCGTAGTGACCGCCTTGCTTGGGTTCTACCCTAAAAAAATCGGAGAGGGTTTGCGCCTGTAGCCAACCGGCCTCCTCCAGTACGCCATCCAGGTTTATTTTGGTGCTGGTTTTGACCGCCCGGATGCTAATTGGGGTTTCAGGTGGTGGAAAATTGAGGGCGGTGGAGTTGTTTTGCGCGAGGCCGTTTTGGAAAAAAACGATACTCAGCAGAACGATGCATTGCCTATTTTTCATATAACAATAAACTTGGGAACGGCAGGGTTTCAGCAGCCGGGAACGGTTTCCGAACCCTGCCGTTTATCTTTTATTCAATTGAAGATCAATGGCATACGCCTCGACGACCACCAAGCCCATGCCCCTGCCAACAGGCATTGCAACACGAGCCAGCCCAAGCCAGCCTGTCCGCCCGGCACAGTAGAGGCTTGTACCCGATCCGGAAAACGCATACACGCTTCATAGTCTGCCGGAGTGAGGCTTTGGTCGGCTTCGAATTTTTTCATAAACCACGCTGCCCAGTTTCGCTGCGCCTCGTCGAGTTGCGGTTCTATGGATTTCAGCGCGCGCTGGCTCGTCCTGGCAAGTTCAGTCATCTGCCGGTGAACGCTCAGCGCCGGCGAAGCCAGTGTCAGGCTTTCGGCAAATGCGGCCTGCCGCTCGGCCGGAGCCACATAAAATTGCTCGATACTGTCTTTGATGTTTTGGTCGAATGCGTACAGGTAAAAATCTTCCCGGTACCAATCCTTCCAGCCTTTATCGGCTTCGGCTTTGCGCGTATAACTGGGGTGTTGCTTGTAAAAATCGTCCAACAACCCTTCTCGTTTCGACTCGATGTAGCGGTCTGCTTCGCGGAGTTGGTTCAGAAAGGTAGCCCTCGACGGTACGGGGTGTATTTTTTCTGCCAACATACTTGCCAGCGCGGGTACGATAAGCGTAAGCAGCAACCAGGCGCCGATACAGAGCAGGGCATTTTGGGCCGAAGAGCCTCCCCGCAAGTTGATACCCAGGGCGACCAGGAACCAGAACAAAGAATACAACAGCGCCACCGTTACCGTTTGCCAGGCAGCCGGTGTGGTTAGTGCAATGCCCGACATGGCCAGTCCAGGCAGCACAACGGCTAATATTAATGCACCGAGAAAGGTGCAACGCGCCATCATTTTATGAAAAAACAGGCGCCCGGCTGCCTGTGGCTGCGCCAATTGCAGGGCCAGGGTACCCTGTTCTCGTTCGCCGGAAATCAGGTTGAAGGATACGGCAATGACCAACAGGGGCAGCAGGTAAACCAGCACAAACGACAAATCAAAGGCCCCAAAGGCCAGGTTATCGGGGTTCTCCAATTCGCTGCCCCCCCAGGGCTCTTTGCCCATGAGGGTGAGTCGCCAGGCATTGTGGTGCAGGTCGCTCATACCGGTGGCGAGGACGCTTTGTGGCGTGGGTTCGATAGCGGTGACCCGCCCGCCTCGCCACATGCCACCCACAACGATCACATTGGTGGGGTCTTGCCACCAGCCATTCGCGGTTTTTAGTTTGCGGGCAATACTGTCTGCCTGCCCTTTTTGTTTTTCCAGGTCCAGTTGCTGTGTTTCAAGCATTTTGCCGATGGCGGTCTGCTTTTCGGCAGCCCGGTAACGTCCGTTTTGCAGACCAAACCCAACACTGAGCGCCAACACAAATAGCAACAACCACGCGAGTGGGCTGCGCAAGAAGCGCAGGAATTCGTATCTTATTTGTAATAAAAACATGATTTTCAGATGTTAAGGTTTGACTCTTTTGAAAAAGAAAACGGCCAGCACACCGCTCACCAACAGCCAGGCCAACAGCGCCAAAGCGGACGCGGCAAGCCCCGATAAAACAGACTTGAGGGCGGGAGGGCGGTACTCGAACGCAACGTTTTGGGCAAAAAATGCCTTCCCTCTTTTGCCATCCCAGTCACCGTACTTGAAATTACGGGTCAGGTCTCCGTTCAGTTCGCCGATAAGTTGGATGCGATATCGCTCTGCAGCGGCAAGAAAATCAAAGTAGGTTGCCACATCCGTACCTGCGAGTCGCTGGGAGAGCGAATTGGTCAGCATAAATGGCGAAACGACAGCGGCTGCGCGGTGGACCTGCTGTTGTTTTGCATAGACATCGAGCAGTTGTTGTTTGTGTTTTTGAAAAACGAGGGTTTCGTGTTCTTCACCCTTTTGCATGATAAAGCCGTCCCAATTGAAAGGCAAGTGCTGCACGCTGTCTACGCCGTATTTTTTAAGTGTTTCTGCTTCTAATTTTTTGGTGAATGCGTCGGTAGCGTCGTGCCCGTCCACGCCTTTTTCCAAATCCTCTTTTACGGCATTTTGATAATCTAGTGTCGTTGGTGTCGGATAGAGTTGTTTGGCAAGGTTTACAGCCGCTTTGGGAGCGATCAGGCAGACCAGCACCCACACGCCAAGTGAAGCCACCAACGATGCGTTTTGCCGCTTCGTTGCCGCCGAAAACAACAGGGTAAGGTGTATAAAGCAGCCGAAATAGGCCGTATAAAGCAGCACTTCGAATGCGTAGCGCAGCCAGTGTTCCGCGTCAGCCCCAAGTAACAACAATCCACCCGCTCCGGCGAGGAAAAACGGTGCTGCCAACGCCATTGTCGCAGCCCATAGGCCGAGCGATTTTCCCCAAAAAAGTGTGGCTGGGCGGAGCCCCTGTGCCAACAGCAGCCGAAGGTTGCCGTTTTCCAGTTCTGCGGCCATTGCCCCGAAGCCCAATACAATGATGAACAAGGGGAAAAGAATTGACAGCACGAAAGCCGGGGTGAGCACACCCAGCCTGGCAAAGGCGGAGCGATCTTCTGCCCCCCTGTACTTGGCCTGGTTAGAGCGGTGTCCTTCCAGAAAAAGCGTGTTGCCGGTGTATGCATCTACACCCCGGTCAAAATAAGACAATGGGTAGATCGGCTTAAACACATAGGTGCCGTAGTGCGCTGCGGAGTGCGGGTTTTTGTCTTTTTGGTTTTCCCATTGGTAACGGGCTGTAGTGGCAGCGGCATCATGCTGTTTTTTCAATGCAGTATAATACTCGTAAGCCCCGAACAACGAGAGCAAAAACAAGCCGCTCAGCAGGAGAGCGGCGACCTGAAAACGTCGTTCCCGGAGCAGGCTCCTACATTCTTGTTTGGCTATTTCAAAAATCATATCGTATTGATTTTAAATAGTTTGCAGGTATAGTTCTTCAATTTCCTTCGCGTGCAGGGTATTGCGGCTATTGTCCAGGACATTGACCAGCCTGCCGTCTTTCATGATCCCAATTCGATTGGCTACATCCTTTGCGCGGAAGATATCGTGGGTGGCCATGAGCATGGCCACACCGTCGTTTCGGAGTTCGAGGAGCAACTTGCTGAAATCGTTGCTGGCCTTGGGGTCAAGCCCGCTGGTAGGCTCATCCAGGAAAAGCGCTTTTGCCTTTTTGGCCAAAGCAATGGCAATGCCCACCTTTTGGCGCATGCCTTTGGAATACCCTGAAACCCGTCGGAGGCAGTCTTTTGTCTCCAGCCCTGCGGTTTCGAGGTACGTCAGGAGTGCTCCTTTTTCTTGTTTATATCCCGCCAGGCGGGAGAAGTAGTCGAGGTTTTCCAAACCCGTCAGGTTGGGGTAAAGCATGACCACTTCGGGCAGGTAGGCTAGGTATTTTTTGCTCTCCACAGGATGTTTGGCTACATCCAGGCCGTTGATGAAAGCATGGCCTGCGCTGGGCTGCACAAAGGCCAGGAAGCAGTTGATGGTGGTGGTTTTGCCCGCCCCGTTTTGGCCCAGAAGGCAGAATATTTCGCCTGGGGCAATGTCGAGCGTAAGCGTGTCGAGGGCGACTTTATCGCCGTAATGCTTGGTGAGATGCGTTGCCGAAATCATGGTTTCTGTTTAATTTTTTTAAAGGATAGTTGTCTGGCACTCGGAAAAAGGCCAGGGGGCATTTTGCAACGCCTCCCGGCCAAACCAAACTTTCTGTGTTTTCGTATGCAGGCGATTTGCACGTTACTTCAAATGCCACCGGGGCTCCACCTTCATCGTACCTGTAGCCGCCACAACAACAACGGGTTCCCGGGGTCAAGGCATCAGGTAGTCCTTGCGCCTGTGCCGTGGTCGCCTCCCCTGAGGGCGTGTGCAAAAGGAATAGAATCAGTTTTTCAGTTTGAGAGAGTCTATTGCAAAGCTTCGGCATCAAAGAGTTGGTACATGAATTTATTGACGTCTGTGCTGTTCAATCTAAAGACCCCTTCCATAGTCACAAATGCGTCTGTTTTGTAGCGTTTAGGGGGACGGGCAAACGTCAAACCGGCGATGGTTTCAGGCCCTGCTCCGCCGCAGAAAAAACAGGCGGCATAGGGATTTTTACTCAGGGCATATAATCCGACATCAAGTGGGATGATATATCCTTTGATCAGTATTTTTTGTCCTTCAAATACTTTCACCTGTTCGCCAAAAACCGGGTAATCGAAGTATTGATCGTATTCCTTATTATATCGTTTTTTATACTTGACATCCTTTAAGACCTCCCAACTGAGCCACTTCGGCTTGCTTGAACTGTCTATTGGGAATGTAGCGGCGGGTTGTGTTTTTACATCATAGTGTTGAACAGACACCCCTGGATATTTGCCGGCTAAATCCTGGTCGCCGGGATACGGCGTATATTCATAAACCATAGAGCCTGATACCGTACCGCCCAGATCCGCCTTGAGGGGGGATACCTGGAACCTCCGGTCAGGCATTTGATGCCGGCAGTACTTGGAGAAATTACTCCAGGATAGAAGGAGCAACGCAGTTCCAATGATCAGGTAATACTGCAATTTATACATCAGCAAGTGTTTTTGAAATATCCAAGCGATAGGCCTTCAGTGCAGGAAAGAGCGCGGCGATAAGCCCTATACCCAGCGCAAGCAATAGTAACCACCCTTCACCCGGCCATTGAAACCCGAATTGATCCAAAGAAAAACGATACTCCCGTTCGGCAGCTTGCGATATAAACCAAAAGGCCAAGCGGCTCAGCAGGATACCACTGGCGAAACCCGCCGCGCACAACCACAGGCTTTCAAGCAGCAACAAGCAGAGCAATCGGATGCGGCTGCCCCCCAGCGTGCGAAGTAGTGCGAGTTCGTAGCGGCGTTCTTTAAGGGTATTAAACAGCGCGACAAAAACACTCAGGGCGGCCAGCACCATAATGGCCCAGCCCAACCAGGTGAGCGCGTCGATGCCGATGCCAAAAAGTGAAAAAATGCGGTTCACCTCTATCGCGGGAGAAGCCATTTGCATATCGGTTTGTTGTGCTACCATACGCGGCCACTGTACCATGGCCATGGGGCTGTGGAATGTAAACAGCACAGCAGTGATTTTCCGATGGCCTTCAGCACTGGTCACATGGCCGGCCTCCATTTCCGTTTCAGCATGTTCCTCCGTTTCATGGGATTCGCCCTGTTCTGCGCCGTGTTCTTTTTCCTCAGTTTCGTGGTCGTGCATGGCCCACACGCTTTCGATATCACTCAAAATCAAATTATCGAGCACTGTCCCGGTATACGCCAGGACACCCGCGACCCGATACGCGTGTTCGTGATGCTCCTCTCCCTCAGCAGCCGCTCCATGGGTACTGAAAAAATTCTGTCCGAGCGAGAGCATTCCTTTTCGGGCGATTTCCGCGCCGATGACGACTTCAAAATTTTGCTGAAAAATGCGGCCTTGCACCAGGGTGGCTGTGTATTGTTCCAGGTAGGCTGGCGTAGTGCCAACCATGGCAAAGCCCTGGTAGGAATCGCCGTAAGCCAAGGGTATAGCCGATTTGACCATGCGGTTGTTCATCCACTTTTGTGCCTCCGCATAATCAATGTTCCCCGTCGGATTGTCCAGGTGATATACCGCTGAGAGGATGAGTTGGAGCGGGCTGCCTTTTGCCCCCAGAACCAGGTCAATGCCCCGAACGCTTGCCTCGAATTTCTGCTGAAACTGACCTTGGAGCAAGAGGACCAAGGAAATAATGGCCACGCTGCACGTCAGCAACAGCCAGGCGAGCAAGGCATTGAGCGGCCTGTGTAGAATATTCTTCCTGGATAGCGTTAGGATCATAGCAAATCGATGCTTTGGTGAAAGGCATGTTTCAGTCGATGGTCGTGGGTTACAATAACAAGGGCTGCACCTGCGCTTTGGGCTTGTTCGCGCAGCAATTCAGCCACCGACCAGGCGTTTTTATCGTCGAGATTCGAAGTGGGTTCGTCCGTAAGCAGCACTGCCGGCCTGTTCATCAGGGCACGAGCGATTGCCGCGCGTTGCTTTTGCCCAACACTGAGTTGGGCGGGCTTCTTGTAGGCCTGCTGGCCGATATCGAGGCGTTCAAGCAAACCCAGTGCTTTTTTACCGTCTTTTTTCCCAAGTGCCAGCCAGCCGGCCAGCACCAAATTTTCGAGTACGGAGAGGGA
Organism: Saprospiraceae bacterium; assembly: GCA_020846655.1. Taxonomy (GTDB): domain Bacteria; phylum Bacteroidota; class Bacteroidia; order Chitinophagales; family Saprospiraceae; genus M3007. The sequence goes on from JADLDL010000039.1 coordinate 60,025, forward strand.
GGCTACGAAATGCGCTTGTTGGAATACAATGCCAATGTGCCGGCCCCGGAACCGGTCAAGCGCCCGGCCTGTAAGTTTGCCTACATCGGTTTTGGCAATTTCAATCTGACCAGACCCAGGCGTCAAAAGGCCTGCCAGCAGGTGCAACAAGGTCGTCTTACCTGTGCCAGACGGCCCGGTAATGAGTAAGGTTTCACCAGCGCCACAACGGAGATCCGGAAAATTAAATGCAGTTTGTGCACTGTATTCAAAATACAACTGTCGGGTCTCGATCATATGGCTTTATCGGGGTTACAATGGCGGCAATACAGCCAGTTGAGGAAGTGAGCAGAGGCAAGCCCGAGAGCAGCAAAAATAGTGGCGGCGTGGGCTCCTTCGAACACCGGTTCCAGCAGGACGCCTCCAGCCATCCATACGGCGGCTGCGCTGAACGCGAGAAACAGATAATCGTAGAGAAACCCCTCGCCGTTGTCCACCTGATCCGTGCCCGGAGCACAGGGTTCGGCTTGCAGCCAAAATCCCAGCAAAAAAGGCATTAACAGGCAGTGTATGAAACATAAACCTGATGCCGCAATACCGATTTGATCGGCATATTTTTTAAGAACAATAGGCATAGTATTGAATTTGAATAGTAATTATCAATGCATCTGAGCCTGATCCAGTACTTCCAGCGTATCCGGATTCATCACCCTTAACGTGATCGTTTTTCCATCGATATCAAAAAAACATAGTGCGTTCTGTACCGTAAACCCCTCCACTGCCGTAGACCAGGGTAATTGCTGTTGGGCGTAAAAAGGCGCACCGGCTGCCCCGTTGATGATTTGCCAGACAGGACGGCGCAAGGTCAGCCGCGGCTTATCCCAAGCCTCCGGGTAGCGCGGCGTATTTTCTTCCACCAGCATCCGGTTGTAATTGTGTTCGTCGCCACAGAGAAAGGCTACTACTTTGGAAGACTGGTTCACACAGAGATCAAGCAGTTCATCGCGGCGTTCGATGATGCCTTTTTCCACGGGTGCTCCCGCTACCCAAGGCCGGGGTGTGTTGTCGCCGTTGTACCACATACAGTCGCCCCGATGACCACCATTAGGAAAAAGTGGGGTATGTAGGGTTACAAAAACATGGTCGATCAGGCTGTCGTGCTCAATATCCTGGAGTAGTTGGCCAAGCCAACGCAGTTGTTGGTCCATAATATAGCCATGCAGATTTCCGCCGATGCCGGATGTCTTTTTGAGCAAGGGCGCGTACCAATAGTCGGTGTTCAGTACGATCATCGTGGTGTTACCATAGGAGTAGTGATAGACATTTTCCCGGTAAGAAGGAAAATCACCGCGTCGGTACGGTTCTGGGTCGTACTTCGCGCCATCCTCACTTGAAGGGCCGTTAACCGGGTTGACAAACATTTCGGCAAACACAGCTTCGCCGGAATGTGTGGCATAGGGGAACCCGTCTGCCACGATCCATTTGAGTGAATCAGAATACCAGCCCAACGATTCATGATTGCCCATACCAACGTTGAACGGCATCCAATGCCAGTATGGCTCCACGGCATGCATCCAATTGACCATTTGCAGGCGCATTTCATCGGGATCGCTCACATAACCATCCACCAGATCGCCGGTAAACTGCATAAAAGCAGCACCTTGCTGTACCGACAGCGCACCGATACGCGACATGATGAGGGCATTGGTGCCATATACATTGCGCTCGCCGCCGCCGTAACCGCTACGGGAGTCGCTGGCATAAGCAAAACGAAATTTTCCCCAACCCGGCGGCACCGCAGTCCGGAATCGAAAACGCAGGTTAGCGCTATCACAGCCCACTGTGTAGTCATATTCGCTACCTGGTTCCAGCTTGCTGAGTAGAACCTCATGGTGGGTTTTTCGGTTATTGCTGAAAAAAGTATCTTCAGCCACATCGGTTTTAATCATCGTAAATACCGGTTCCGAAGTTTCATACCAGATTACCGCCTGCTTGTGCGTCACATCTGAGATAAAAGGGCCCCTTGTCACGGTCGGCCGTGGCTCAAACCCTGTTTTCGACCGGGCAAAAGCCTGTTTACCCTCATACACAATAAGGCCTGTAGAGTCCGTCAGGCGATAGCCGATAATGCCGAAATTATTTTTTTGCCAGCCGGTGTGATCATAGCCTTCTTTCAAGTTTTTGGCTATTGGTAAAAATGCCGCCCCGGTCTCAGGATCGATCTTGGTTTCAAATCGCAACACCGCGGTCGGGTAGGTATGCTGTTCGTAAGGAATAAGGCCATAGGTGAGTTTCCCGTTGCGCAATCCTGCCGCTAAAAATTGAAAGTGCAGGCCATTTTTTTCTCCTGTGACCTTAGGTGTGACGGTATTTAGCGTGAATTTCGCAGCCCTCAATCGCAGCCCCAAATCAGGGCCACCCACACTTTTCAACGAACCTTTCGGGTCAAATTGCAGGTTGCCGTATGCAGACGGAACAGATGGCTGGGCCATCATAACCGACATACCGAAGGCTGGCCAAAACAACAAAACACAGATCAAATAAGCAGAACTATTCATTTTTTATGTTTTTTTATGCTTCTTCTGATAATACCCCGATGCGGCATATTCAGTAATTCGTATCCGCGCTTGTATTTGCTTCCGCGTCGGGGTTTATCCATGTAAATCCTGTCCGGCAACATAGCTTGTCTATTGTTCATACCCAGAAATTAACTTGGGAAAGGGTCTTCAAACGCCTCGCCCTCCCGCCACATTTCCACTTCCCAGTCGCGGAGCAGGCACCGGTTCAAGTCCTTGAGCATATGTTCTTTTTCCAGATCCTGACCGATGAAAACGAGTTCATTTTTACGGTCGCCCCAGATAGGCGACCAACGTTTTTGCAGGTGTTCAAAATTGGCGTGGAAATCCGGCATCTGTTCCCGTTCGTCGGGCGGTACCGACGCCCACCATTGGCCCGCCGGGTCGTAGCGCAAAGACCCACCGGCCTGCGACCAGAAAAGGGCCTCGCTGGAGCGACTGGCCAACCAGAAGAAACCTTTGGAGCGCACCACATTTCCAGGAAAGCCCTCGTTGAGCCAACGCCAGAACCGTTCGGGGTGGAAGGGGCGCTGATCATAAAACACGAAAGACGAAAAACCATACTCTTCCGTTTCGGGGGTGTGTTGCCCGTTTTTGGCGAGCTCGGCCACCCAGGCTGCCGAGTTTTGGGCGGTTTCAAAATTAAACCTGCCAGTGTTCAGGATTTCGGCAGTGGGGATTTTCCCGTTGCGGGTAGCCAGGATGCGAGCCGTAGGGTTGAGGCGGTGCAACAGCGACCTCAATTCTTCCAGTTGTGGCGATGTCACCAAATCCATTTTGTTCAGGACAAGCACATCAGCAAATTCTACCTGCTCGGTGAGCAGGTTTACGACCGGCCGCGTGTCGGAGTCGTCGTTGCCCAACTGCCGGTCGCTCAAGCGGTCGGCTGAAGCGAAGTCGCGAGGAAAGTTAAAAGCATCCACTACTGTCACCATTGTATCGATATAGCTCCAGCGGGAGAGATCGACGGAGCCATCCTGGCTGGCAAAATGCCAGGTTTGCGCTACCGGAACGGGCTCGGAAATGCCCGTACTTTCGATGAGCAAATAATCGAACCGCCCTTGCCGGGCAAGGTGCTCCACTTCGAGCATGAGGTCTTCCCGCAGGGTACAACAAATGCAGCCGTTGGACATTTCGACCATTTTTTCCTCCGTCCGCGACAGGGCGGCACCACGCTCCACTAGCTGTGCGTCAATATTTACCTCGCTCATGTCATTGACGATCACCGCGACCCGCAGTCCGTCCCGATTATTCAGGACATGGTTGAGCAGGGTCGTTTTGCCCGCACCAAGGAAGCCAGACAAGACGGTGACAGGCAGTTTCTTTATTTTTTCCATGAAATTTTAGATTTGATCAGGTGTATGGCAAAGCCCCACAACGTCCACTTCCGTTTGCAACCGGAAAACCCGTGCAGGAATAGAGCCGTGTACGCTAAGTCCCTTAGGCATCGCAGCATGGTGCAATTAATTGATTTACAATAAACAGAAACGAAATTTGCCCAAAGGGCAAAATGCGGCAAAAGCCGCAACAAGCGCGGGCAGCGAAAAAACCGGACTTTTTAAATGTTGAAAAACACTGATACCTCCCAAAGGAGGCTACCCAAACAAGAATACACCGCCCGCTACGGGCAGGCCTTTTTTAAAAAAAATTGTCTGGGAAAAGTTGCCGGTTTAAGCGCGGTGTACCGGCGGCGCACGGGGTTGGGCCAAACTGAGCGGCGAAACGGCGAACCAAAAGGCAGGGGCTACAGCGCCTTGGGCAAAGATTACGGGCAGTGCCGCAACCGAAACTTCAAATGGGTACAATTCCGCCTGGGCTGGAACGAAATGACAAACGGGGCATATTTCCGTTCCGTACTCTTCTCCGTGAATGTGTTTTTCATTCGGAGCGTGCTGGCATACCTTTTTCTCGTGTTGATGTTCCGGAGCTAAAAAATGGTGCGTGCTCCACAACAACCAAAACATAGCGTAGACACTGGTGAGTGTCCAAACGGCCATTTGTCGTCCTGGTTGTTTAATTTTTTTCATCAATTGTTCCGGTAGGGCCAATCTGAAGCACCTTGGTCAACAGGTTGCCGAAGAAAAGGTTGATTGGCTTGGACTTGGGTGTTAGCCCCAAGGGATGTCCTAGCCAGGCAAATGTAGTCGGTATTTTGTAAGGTCCAAGGAGCGACGGAGTTTTTTTAGACAAGGGTGCCGGGTTATCCTTGATGCATACCGGCTGGAGCCAACAAGCGGGCTTGGTTTGAAAATCCTGCGTCCAGGCACCCAAACACTCTTTCAAGGCCGCCAACTTGCGACCTAGCTCTCGTACAACCTGAATTCTTCCATATCATGGTACCCAAAGACCTTGATTTCTGGATGCGCCGTCACGAAATTTCGAATCTGTTCAAGCGTGGCTAATCGGGCCGTATTGTCATCTGCCCGCATAGCCGCCAACTCGTTTACCGGATGGTGGGTATCTTCCAGTTCTATCCGCATGTAGTATGCGTCTGCGATGTAGAACCACCAGGTGTCGTTGACGTGCAGGGCAACCCCACAGTGACCCAGGGTGTGGCCAAAAAGTGGAATGAGGAAAATATCCGTTTGGGCGCCGGTCTGTACTTTCCGCGCCTCCAATCCAAACCATGTGAAGTCGGATTTAGAGTAGACCTGCATGGGTGGGTGGTGCGACAAGGGCGTTTTCAAATATCTGGGGTTCCCGGCAGTAAAATTGTCCAGTTCCTCCTGGCTTACATGAACGATGGCCTGTGGGAAATCAACCAGGCCGCCGATATGGTCGTTATCCAAATGCGAAATGATGCAATCGGTCACTTGGGAAGGATCCAGACCCAATTGCACTAGTTGCCGGACCGCTGTTTGGGCTTCGGCAAAACGATACCCAACCAGGTCGACGAGTGCCTGGCCGATTCGTTCGGCGGGGTTCAGGGTATCCAGCAGCCCAATCCCGGTATCGATCAGCAGGAGTTTGTCGTCTTCTTGCAGCAGGAGGCAGTGCCCACCGACATTGTCGTTGATCGGCGAAACAATCCGAACACAGTTTAAGTGATATAGTCGTGTCATATGTGTTTGGACTTATATGGTTTGATCCTCTCCTACCCTCAAACCCGCAACACCCCGCGAAATCCACGGGCGGCGTAGTACGAAGACGCGCCGTTGTGGTACACAAAAACCGCGTCGTAGCGGCAGTCGCAAAACAGGGCGCCGCCGAGTTTCCGTATGGCTGCGGGCGTCTGTATCCAACTCGAGGTTTTGGTATCGAAGCGGCCCAGGGTTTGGAGGGTCCGGTATTGGTCTTCGTTCAACAGTTCGATGCCCATCGCAGCAGCCATATCCAGGGCGTTGTTGGCCGGCGCGTGTTCTTTGCGGGATTCCAGCGCCGCACGGTCGTAGCAAAGGCTTCGGCGGCCGGCGGGACTTTCCGGCGCACAATCATAAAAAAGGTATTCGCCCGTGGAGGAATCCTGCCCGACCACGTCCGGCTCGCCGCCGCTTTGTTCCATTTCGTAGAGGGCCGATAGTTTTTCGGGCTGCTGTTCCAGGCGGGCCTGTATGGGCGCCCAGTCCAGGCCCTGGTGGCGGCTCATGTGGCGTTCGAACCGTTTTTTCAGGACACTGAGCAGTGCTTCAGGGCTTTCGGGAGGCAAGGCGGTTTTGTTTGGCATAGCGTGTCGTATAGTTTTGACCGAAACGATCTCAGGAATAAAGCACGGCGCAAGGCAGCACTTATTTTTTCAACATGACCTGTTGGTTGTCAAGGCTATTCGTACAGGTAGGGTTCGTTGTGGTAGGCCAGTTGCCGCACGTTTTCCAGGACATGTTTCATGTAGGTCTTCCAAAACACATGGGCAAACAACCAGTTGAGCGGATACAACAGGGCCGTGCCGGCGTGCAGGGTATAGGTATATTCGATCAGGATGTCGTTGGCGCTGCGCTCCGTTGTCCGCCACTCGCCAGTAAATTTGTAAAAGCCCAGCATCCAGGCGGTAAAATTGCTGACTTCAATTTTCCAGTATTCGTTTTCAATCCGCTCCAGCACCCTGTCCATAGAGGCCTCTCCGCCCGCGAAACTGATGGATTTTGCGGCAAAGACCCTTTTGCTGCCGCCGGGCTTGCCCCAGGAGGCATCTTCGGTGCAGTGCGTCACGCGGGGCATGAGGCCAAAGCCGGTGTGTATTTTGGAAACGTCGCAGAGCATCGGCGTTTTGAAGGCCCGTTCGAGAGAGCAGTGGAAACTGGTATTGACGTTGACAGTGAAGGTCATGGTCTGTGGTGTGGGTTGGCTGGCAAAGATAGGCGGAAAGTTAAACACACAAAAACCCGGATCAGTGGTCATAATTTGATGCGTCTGCCCAGCCGATCTCCCCCATAGCCATCAACTTAAACGTTTGAAGGCGCTTTTTTTACTTCGACATTCGATATTCTGCGGTTCGATATTCGATATTCCAACGTAAATGGCTTAAAAAATATCGAATATCGAACCGCAGAAT
>JADLDL010000040.1 GCA_020846655.1 Saprospiraceae bacterium
CTCACGGGCGTGTCGATGGCACTGCGGTTGCAGCCGTCTTCGCAGGGGTGGTAACACACCCGGCCGTGGATGGCGGGCATAGGGTTGTTGACCATGATTTCCTGCCAGGCCTCCTCGTAGCGGCCGGCCTGTGCCAGAGCCAGCCAGGCCTGAATGTTCTCGCCGGCCGGACAGGCGTGGTTGCAGGGTGGCAGCATGTCGCCGTATACAGGGTGGCGGGTGCGATCGGGGCCCGTGCCGGCAGCGTGTCCGGACAGGTCCGCCGGGGCGGTGATATCGTTTGGCGTACGCATAAAAAAGTACGAGACAGGCTGAAACGGGCAGCGAAGGCCGGAGGCCGGCCGCTAAGGCTCGTATGGACCGGCTCCTGCTCCGCTGCCCGCATTCAGTGGGTGAATACCGCTAATGCAGCGACAGACCAAAGGTAGGTCGCGTCCCAGGGTGTTCAAATTGAGCGGGATCAGGTAGCGTTGTGATGCTGGTCAGCGGAGAGGTAAGGCTAAATGTAAAATGTAAGATGTAAAATGTAAAAGGGTGTTTCTGTTGTTGTGGACGGCAGGTGGCTTAAATGCCAACCAAGCCCCCGCCCCGCCAACACCCTTTTACATTTTACATTTTACATCTTACATTTTGACTTTTCTCGCTTCCAGTGGTTTGATTTCTGCGAGGTTCAGCAATTCCATTTTGCCTTCTTTTTTGAGCAGGGCGACGAGCTGGCAGAGTTGCTCAAAAAAGACGCCGGCCGATTCCACCGGCAGCAAGGTGCCGGGTTTGTAGGCCAGCAAATAGAAATTATTGCCCTCCAGGTGCACCGGTGGGCGCTCGTTCAGAAATTGCTGGATATCCGGGCTAAAGGTTTGGCGGATCAGGGAGTCGAACTGGCCGGTCACCCAAAATTGGTCCGAAAACTCGGGGTTGTCCGGAAACTGGATATCGCTCTTGTCAAACAAGCCGCGCACTTTGTGCCACCAGGTTTCCGGCTTCAGCCGGAAATTGGGCAAGTACCAGTTTTTGTCGTTAGCAAAAAACACCGTCTGCGAAACCCGGTGGGTTGATTTGCCTGTGGACACGAGGTAGGAGTATTCAAACAAAAACACTTCGGTGCCCTCTACTGTGCCGCGCAGCACGTTGCGGATCTTTCCGTTCCTGCCGAGCCAGCCGCGCTCGCGGTGAAACAGGTCAAAATCCTTGAGTTGGGCCAACAGCCCGAAGTTGTCTTCCTTGTAAAAAGAGAGTCCCAGGCGCTGTGCCAGGGCTTCAGTGGCTTGCTGCCGAACCTGGTCGCGCTTTTTCTGGATCGAAAAAACCGCTAGGGCGGAGGCCGCAAACAGTGTCAGAAAGGTGATGGCGATTCCCATAAGAAGTCGTAAAACTACGGGTTAATTGTTTTGGCTGCGCCCGCTTCAGGGCCGTTTTTCCTTGCCGTATTTCTCTGCCCATTCAAACATTTCGGCCAGCACATGCAACACGCTTTCGCGGGCCCGGTAGCCGTGGCTTTCGTGCGGCAGCAGCACCAGCCGCGCCGTGCCGCCATTGCCCTTGATGGCCTGAAACAGCCGTTCCGACTGGATCGGGAAGGTGCCCGAATTGTTGTCGGCTTCGCCGTGAATGAGCAGCAAGGGCGCTTTGATTTTGTTGGCGGCTGCAAACGGCGAGACGTTCAGGTACACCTCCGGAGCTTCCCAAAAGGAGCGGCGTTCACTCTGAAATCCAAACGGCGTGAGCGTGCGGTTATAGGCGCCCGAGCGGGCAATGCCAAAGGCATAGTCGGTGGAATGGGCCAGCAGGTTGGCGGTCATGAACGCGCCGTAGGAATGGCCGCCCACGCCCACGCGGTTGCGATCGGCGATGCCCAGCGAATCCAGGTAATCGATAGCGGCCCGGCCGGAAGAGACGATTTGTTCGATGAAGGTATTGTTCATGGTTTCCGGGTCGCCCACCACCGGCATGGTGGCATCCATGAGCACCGCATAGCCCTGGGTCACGAAAAACAGCGGCGAATCGTTGCGATAAAAAGTAAACGTATTGTCGGAGCCGCGCACTTGCCCGGCTGTGGCGGCGTCCGAATATTCCAGCGGGTATGCCCACAGGAACACCGGCAGGCGCTGGCCGGGCTGGTAGCCGGGCGGCAGGTACAGCGTGCCCGACAAAGGGACTCCGTCTTTCCGGGTGTATTTGACCAGTCGTTTTTCGACGCCGGTGAGCTGGGGCGCCGGGTCTTTGAAGGCCGTGAGGGCTTTGCGTTCGCCGGATTTGAGGTTGACCTTAAAAAAATTCGGCGGCGCGCTGTGGCTTTGGTGGCGCAGCACGATCTGCTGGCGTTGTTTGTCGGCAAACATCACAAATTCCTCGTAGGTATCGGCCTGGCAGGTATACACCGTTTGGCGTTCGCCGGTTTTGAGGTTGATCTTGTCGAGGCGCGGAAAAGCGCCTTGCGGCGAGGCGCCCGGGCAATCGAAATAGGCCCAATCGCCTTCCTGTGCGATGACCCAATCGCCACCGGGTACCTGGGTGTACACCGGCGAGCCGGGGTTGCGGTAGGCATCGTTGCGGCTCAGGTCGAAGAGCACGGTTTTGGCGGCAGGTTGGTTCAGGTCGATGCGATAAGTGGTGCTCCAGCGGCGGTCGCGGTTGTATTCGGCGAGCAGGGCGATGTCTTTGTCGGCCGTCCATTGAAGGCTGCTGAGCCGGTGCTGGGTTTTCAGCAGTTCCTGTGGTTCGGCGCTGAAGGGCGCATCGAGGCGCATGAGTTTGTCCCGAAACTCGACTTTTGTGAGCGGGTCGCCGCCGTCGAGGGCTTCCTGCCAGAAGAGGCGGGCGGGGTACAAGGCCTGCCAGCGGAAGCCGCGCGGTCCTTTGTCTACGCCCTGGCGGGGCGTATCGTCGGTCACGGGCAGTTCCACCAGGGTGCGCAGGGGTTTGCCCTGGGCGTTCCAGATTTCTGTTTTCCGGGAAAAATCGCCGTAGGGTACGCTGTATGAAAACGGCCTGCGCAGGGTTGTCACGACGAGGTATTGTTCGTCGGGCGACCAACTGGGGTTGAGGTACAAGCCCGGTTCGCAGAGTTGCCGGCTTTTGTTGTTGAAACTGCTGACAACGAGGAGTTGGCTGCTGGCGTAATATTCAAACAGGGCTTCGTCGCTGCTGTTTTGCAGCAAATCCTGGTAGGTGCTCACCTGGGCGAGTTTGCCGGGGGTAGTTTCTTCGATGGCCGGGCCTTCGGGCACGCGGGACACGACGGGGGCCGGGCCGCGGTACGGCGGTACGATCCGCGCACAGAGGTGTTCGCTGTCGTCCATCCAGAAAAAAGGCGCGCCGAGCACGTCGTTGAGGTAAAACGTATTCACGCGGTGCGCTTTGCCGGTCCAGGCTTCGGCCACCCAAAGTTCCACACCGGCGGCTGTTTTGATGCCAAACGCGATCTGGCGGCCATCGGGCGACCAACTGGGGATGCCCGTCAACTGCCCGCCGGCCGGCAACTGGACCGGAATACTGAGGTCCTGCACGAGCCAGCGGACGCTCACCGCCGTGTATTCGGTGGTGTTTTGGCGGCAATTGGTTTGCGGGTTGATGCGCAGGCCGGCCAGGCGCAGGAAAGGCTCGGCCAGGGTGGCGATGCCCGGATTGGGGTTGTATTCCACGAGCAGGATGGCTTCGTTGGTCGGGCTGGTGCTGAACGTCGGGGTGGGAGCGGCCTGCACGATGGCGGCCACATCGGCCGGCGGCTTTTTGTAGCCGGATTGGGCCTGTACCCCAAGGGAGCAGAAAAACAGGAGCAGGAGGAGGAAGACGGATGGTTTCATCATTCTATTTTTTTCAACAGGCGCGCAGCGGCGCGCAAAAGGCGTTTGCAAAAATGAAGGTTTCCTTGAAAGAACCTATCTATTTTTGAGGGCTTCGCTATTTTAAAATCAACAACCTGTAATATGACAGTTTTTCGATTTTCCCTCCCGACTCTCCTGCTCAGCGCGCTCTTCGCCTGTCAGTCTCCCTCAACAACCGAGCGCCACACAGCGCCCATCGACCAAGGTTTTGAGCACGAGGGCGTACAGATCCACTACACAGTGGCCGGCTCGGGCGATACCAGCTTGGTGCTGATCCACGGCTGGTGCATCAACCGGGGCTATTGGTCGGAGCAAGTGGCCTATTTCAGCCCGAGATACCGCGTGGTAGCGCCCGATTTGCCGGGCTTCGGCGCCTCGGGCAAAAACCGGACAACCTGGTCGATTGAACAATACGGCGCCGACATAGCCGCCCTGATCGATCATTTGCAATTGAAAAACGTCATTTTGGTGGGGCACTCTATGTCGGGCGATGTCATGCTGCACACCGCAGCCCTGCGCCCGCGCGAGGTGATCGGCCTGGTAGGTATCGACAACCTGGCGGACGTCGGGCATACCCTGACGGCAGCGGAGCACGCCGGGGTGAAACAGTTTTTTGAGGCCCTGCAACAGGATTACCCCACAGTGGTGGCTGAATTTGCCAAGGGCAACCTGTTTCACCCTTCGACAGATTCGCTCGTTCGCCGACGGGTGCTCGCCGATTTCACCAGCGCCGATCCGGCTATTGCGACCGCAGCCCTGGAAGGTTTGTTTGCTTTCTCCAGCCAGGAAGCCGCGCGGATCGCAGCGCTGCGGGTGCCGCTGAGCCTGGTCAACAGCGATGCCAACCCCACCGATACCGCTACGCTCCACCGCCTTTGCCGGGCAGGATTCCGGCTGCTGCCCGTACCCGCCACGGGGCATTATCCAATGATTGAAAAACCGGAACTTTTCAACCGGGCGCTGGAAAGGGTGTTGCGGAAAGGGTAGAGGGTTGGAAGGTTGGATGGTTGGAAGGTTGAAATACTCCCCACATTACCATTCAAAATGAGTCCATAAATGGGCGCGTTCGGGTGTGTTCAAATATGCTGCGTCAGTTATTTGAACACGCCCATTTATGGCCAAACCCTGAACCTTTTGCCGCTGTTGGCGCCCCGCCAACAGCAACGGCGGAGCGAGGGCATGCCAGGGGCTCGAATGTAGTTGGCGGGGGCGCCAACTACGGTAACAAAACTTTCCGGCGCACTTAAACATTAAAACTTTATGGCGCACTGCAACCTTCCAACCATCTAACCTTCTAACCCTCCAACCTCCCCCCCTCACCCGCGCAGTACGGCCCGTACTTGCTCCACATACCCGCCGCCGAAGAGGTTGACGTGTACCAGCAGGTAGTACAATTGGTAGATGCCCAGGCGCGCTTCGAAGCCGGGCTCCAAGGGCCAGGCCTCCGCATAGGCGGCGTAAAAAGCGGGCTCGAAGCCGCCGAAAAGCCGGCTCATGGCCAGGTCCATTTCGCGGTGGGTGAAGGCGGCGGCGGGGTCGATGAGCACGGGCTGGCCGGCGAGGTCGCAGAGGCAGTTGCCGCGCCAGAGGTCGCCGTGGGTGAGGGCCGGCGGCTCTTCGGGGCAGCGCCACGACAACTGCTGGCAGAGCCGGTCGAGTTGTTGCTCTTCGGTTTTGGAGAAATACCCGTTTTCGCAGGCGAGCAGCAGTTGCGGCCAAAGCCGCTCTTCGGCATAAAACGCCGCCCAGGTGTCGTGCCGGGTGTTGGACTGCGGCAAGGGGCCGATAAAATTGTCGTGCGCGAAGCCGAAGCGGGCCGAGGTATTGCCGTGCAGGCTGGCGAGCGCGCGGCCGAAATTTTCCCAAAACAGCCGGTTGGGATACCCGGGCGCAATGTAGTCGAGCAGGAGGTAGGCCTGCCCGTCGGGCATACTCCCTTGCCCCAATACTTTCGGCGTACGGATTGCGCCCGAAGCGCCCAGCAAGGCCAGGCCCTGGGCTTCCGTGCGAAACATAGCCGCAGCCATGGGGCGGGCGCTGGTTTTGAGTACCCAAAAGCGGCCGTCCGACAACTGCAAGCGGTACACGCTGTGGATATCGCCGCCGGCCAGTGGCTTCTCGCCGCTCAGGCGGATGCCATAGGTATGTTCTAAAAGTTGCCGGAGGGCAGGGCTGAGCATAGGGCTGCGGTTGTGCCGGCAAAAGTAGCGGGAAACGCGGGAATGCGGGGCCCGTCATTCGTTGCTGCATTTGTCGTGCGGCGCACATCTTCGGCTCAAAAACTCGCTTGCCGGCAAATAGCCCGCCGGGATATTGTTTTTTTCGGAAAAATCCGAATCCGCCCTGGGCTCGTACATAGCTGCGCCGCAATAGGCAGCCGGCTTTTGTACTGACCAAAAGCACCTATCTTGCCCGGCGCTTTTCCACGGAAAACACCCATGTCTGCACGTTCGACCGACACCGCTATCCTGGTTTTCTCCCGCACCGCCCGCAGTGAGGCGGCGGCGAAAACCTTCAGTGCCCGCAGCGGAAAAGCCGGCAACGAAGCCATTGCGCAGCGCCTGATCGCACAAACCCTCGCCACCGCCCGGCAAACAAAACTGCCGGTCTTGCTGCACTACACCACCCAAGCCGACCACAAAGCCTTCGGCGAACGACTGGCAGCAGCCGTCGAATCGGCTTTCACCAAAGGCTACACGCGCCTGATCGTGGTGGGCAACGATAGCCCCGACCTTTCTGCAGCGCTGTTGCTGGATGCCGCCGACCAACTGCACCAACACCCGCTCGTACTGGGCCCCGCTGCCGACGGCGGTGTGTACCTGATCGGTATCCAAGAGCAAGCATTCCACCGGTACTCGTTTGTGGCCCTGCCCTGGAACAGTGCCGTCCTGCAACACGGCTGGCTGACTTACCCCGGCGCAACAGCCATTTGGCTGCCGGCGCTGCCAGACCTGGATTTCCCCGACGATGTTGCCTGCTGGCTCAGCCGCTCGCCATCCTGGGCGCCCCTGGCACAACAACTGCGCAGTATCCTGGCCGGCGCCAAGCGCCCTGAATGGCTGGATCGTACTGGCCTGTGTCTCACTGGCGCCGCATACAAGCCCCAGTTGCGGGGCCCGCCGTGCTAAGAAACCGTTCCCTCCGTTTCGTTGCAGCACTCCCTTTTCCACCTGCGAATACTGCCCTGTATTCCGCAACAGCCTTTTTTGTATGAAGCCATTTTCCATCCTTTTACTTTTTCTGCTGGCAGCCTATGGGACTGACGCCCAAAAGATTACGGTACGCGGCACGGTGACCGACCAGCAATTGGGCGAAGCCATGCCCGGCGTACGCATCACCGAGAAAGGCAGCGTCAACGGCGCCGTCACGGATGCCCGGGGGCAATACAGCCTGGAACTCGCCGATGCCTCGGCGGTGCTGGTATGCAGTTACCTCGGCTATGTGGGCCAGGAGATTCCGGTGGGTACGCTCCGGACAATCGATTTTGCCCTGCTGCCGCAAAACCTCCGGCTGGGCGAGATCGTGGTGACGGCCCTGGGCCTCGAACGATCCACAAAAGACCTGGGCTATGCCGTGCAGCGCCTGGACGGCAGCGATATTTCCGAAGTAAAATCCGTCAATTTTACCGACAACCTGGCCGGCAAAGTGGCCGGCGTCACCATCAGCCAGGGCGCTACGGGAGTGGGCTCAACGTCCAAAATTACGATTCGCGGCGAAGCCTCTTTTTCCAACAACAACCCCTTGTTTGTGGTCGACGGCATCCCCATCAACAACAACTCGATCATCAATTTTAACAACGACGACGCGGCCGGTTTCCAGGCGGTGGACTTCGGCAACGGCGCGATGGACCTGAACAGCGACGATGTTGCCAGCGTGACGGTGCTCAAAGGCCCCAGCGCAGCGGCCCTCTACGGCGCCCGCGCCTCCAACGGCGTCATCCTGCTGAGCACCAAAGACGGCGCCGGGGGGCAGGGCCTGGGTGTCAGTTTCAACTCGAGCCTGTTCGTGGAGCAGGCCTTTCAGTTGCCCCAATTTCAGAACCAGTACGGCCAGGGGAATTCCGGCAAATTTGCCTTTGTCGACGGCCTGGGCGGCGGCGTCAACGACAACATTTCCTACAGTTGGGGGCCTGAATTGAACCAGGGCATCCTCGTGCCGCAGTACGACAGCCCTGTCACCCTGCCCGACGGCCGGGTGGTGCGCGGCGGCGATGTGGCGGTGCACGGCGGCGCGCCCATCCCACCCACGCCTTTCGTGAACTACCCCGACAACCTGAACCATTTTTACCAAACCGGCCTCACCACGATCAACAACCTCGCCGTGTCCTCTGGTTTTGAAAAAGGCAATTTCCGGCTCTCGCTCAGCGATTTGCGCAGCAAATCCATCATTCCGGGCGTCAACCTCGACCGTAAAACAGTGGCCGCGCGCTTTACCTTCAAACCCGTCAAGCGCCTCCGCATCCGCTCGAGTATCAACTACATCAATACCCAAAGCGACAACCGGCCGGCCAACGGATATGGCTCCGAAAATACCAACTACGCTCTGGTTGCCTGGGGCCCGCGCTCGTTGGACATCGAGAACATGAAAAACTACTGGCAGCCCGGCCTCGAAGGCCTGCAACACTACTCCTTCAACTACACGTTTTTCGACAACCCCTATTTCACCCTGCTCGAAAACCGCAACGGCCTGCAGCGCGACCGCCTCATCGGCAACCTCGCCGCCACCTACGATCTCGCCGAACACCTGAGCCTGACGCTGCGCTCCGGCATGGACTACTCCAACGAAGACCGTAGTTTTCGCCGGGCCTTCAGTTCGAACCGCTTTAAAACCGGCGCCTATGCCGAACAAGGAGTGTTTTTCCGGGAAAACAACACCGACGTATTGCTGAACTACACCAACACCTGGAAAGCCTTTCGCCTCGACCTCTCCGCCGGCGCCAACCGCCTCGACCAGCGCGCCGCCAACCGGCAAACCCAGGCCAGTTCACTGGCACAGGCCGGCGTGTTCAACCTGTCCAACGCCGCCGCGCCCCTGGAAATTTTTGCCTTCGACGCCCGCAAACGCATCAACAGCCTGTACGGCATCGCCAAACTGGCGTACCAGGATTTTCTGTATGTAGACCTCACGGCCCGCAACGACTGGTCGAGGGCCCTGGCCACACCGAGTTCTACCGACAACACCTCGTTTTTCTACCCTTCGGTGTCGGCGGGTATGATCCTGTCGAACGTGTGGCAACTGCCGGCCTCCGGTTCGTTTGCCAAACTGAGGGCCAGCGTGGCGCAGGTGGGCAACGACACCGATCCTTTCCAGACAGCCGGCGTGTTTTCGTCGTCGGTGCCCTACAACAGCCAGCCCACCTTCACGGCGCAAAGCACCATCGCCAATGCCAACCTGTTGCCCGAGCGCAGCACCGCGTATGAAATCGGGGCCGACATCCGGTTTTGGGACGACCGCTTGCGCATCGACCTGAGTTACTACGACGAAGTCACCGAAAACCAGATCATTTCGCTGCCTATTGCCATTTCCTCCGGGTACAAACAACAGGTGGTCAACGGCGGCGCGGTGCGCTCGAGAGGGCTGGAAATCGTGGCCGGGCTATCGCCGCTGCGCAAAAGCGGGTTCCAGTGGGATGTACAGTTCAACTTCAGCCGGAACGTGTCGGCCGTAGAGTCCTTGCCCGAGGGGAGCGGCCGCCTGACGCTGGCCTATTCGCGGGTGTACGACAACGTCAACCAGACGGTGTGGTTTCAGGTGGAAGAAGGCGGAAAAATCGGCGATATGTACGGCACCGGGTATAAAAAAAATGCGGAGGGGCAGTTTGTGTTGAACGCCGGCGGCAATTACATCGTCGACAATACCCTGAAACGCCTGGGCAATTACAACCCCGATTTTATCCTGGGCTTTCAGAACCAGTTTCGCCTGAAAAACTGGCGCCTGGGCTTCCTGTTCGACTGGCGGCAGGGCGGCATCCTCGTATCGCGCACGCTGGCCCTGGCCGCCGTGGGTGGCCAACTGATCGAAACGGCCAACCGGCCCGCCGAAGGCATCGTGGCGCAGGGCGTGGTGAACACCGGCACCGACGAAAACCCAGTGTACAGCCCCAATACCAAGGCCATCAGCGCGGAGAGCTACTACCGCCAGTACTACGACCGCAACCACGAGGAGAACAACACCTACGACGCCTCGTACCTGAAATTGCGGGAGTTTTCGCTGGGCTATACCTTTCCGGCCGGCCGCCTGCTGCGCGACGGCCGCAGCCTGTCCCTCGCATTCGTAGGCCGCAACCTGTTTGCCATCAGCCACATGCCGCACATCGATCCGGAGCAATTGGCCTTGCAGGGCTCAAAATTTGTGAGCGGCGTGGAGGACATGTCCTACGCCACTTCCCGCAGCCTGGGCCTGAAACTCGGCCTGAATTTTTAAACTACCGGGCGGTTCAGCCTTGTTTCAAAACACAAATTGACCATGAAAAAAGCAACATACGTCCTGTTTTTTCTCGCGCTGCTGGGTACCGGCAGTTGCACCAAAGACCTCGACACGATCAACACCAACCCCAACGCGCCGATCGAGGTGACACCTAGTCTTTTGCTGCGCAAAGTGATCTACGACTACGGCGAACAGATGTCGTACGAGGGTTTTGTGGCCGGCAACCTCCTGGGGCAATATTTCACGGCTATCGATTTCAACCTCTTCGACCGGCACAGCCTCACCGAACCGCAAGTTGGCGGCAACCCCTGGCCGGTGTTGTACACCAACCTGCGCGACAACGAGATTATCCTCCAGCAGGCCCGCAACAACCCCGCCTATGTCGTGTACGAAGGCCCGGCGCTCATCCTGAAAGCCTACCTGACCGCCGCACTGACGGATATGTTTGGCGACGTGCCCTACTCGGAAGCGCTCCGGGGCCAGCAAGGCGAAGTGACGCCGGCCTACGATGCCCAGCAGGCGATTTACACCGCACCGGGCGGCATACTCGACAACCTCGACCAGGCCATCGCCGCCATCGGGCAGTATACGGGCGCCCGCAAACTGGAGGGCGATATTTTGTTCAATGGAAAACTCAGCGCCTGGGTCACCTTTGCCTATTCGTTGAAAATAAAATACCTCATGCGCATTTCGGGCCGGCAGGACGTTTCTGCCCAACTCCAGGCCATTTACGATGCCGGCAATTTTATGAAAACCAACGACCAGGACGCCAGTTTTGATTTCACCAACGGGCCGCCCAACAACTTCCGGCTGGCTACGCTCCGGGCCGGCGATTTCAACCTGTTTATCCTGTCGGAAACCATGGAGGAAATCCTCAAGGACCTCGACGATCCCCGGCTGGCTGTTTTTTTCCGGCCCACCGGAAACGACAACACCCAGTACAAAGGCCTGCTAAACGGCCCCAATGCCTCCACCACGTCCATCTCTGTGGCCAACTACTCGCTGACCGGCACCATTTTCCGGGAACGCACCGGCGAGCTCGACGCCAATTTCATGACCGCCTGGGAAACCAACCTGTTCCTCGCAGAAGCCGCCGAACGCGGCCTCATCAACGCCGATGCCCAAGCGCTCTACGAAACCGGGGTACAGCGCGCCTTCGAGTATTGGCAAACGCCGCTGCCCGCCGGCTACCTGAGCAGCGGCCCGGCGGCCTATGGCCTCAATGGCGCCGACAAAGTCCGGCAAATCCTGACGCAGAAATGGCTGGCCAACATCGTCAACGGCTACGAAGGCTGGATCGAGTACCGGCGCACCGGCTATCCAGCGCTGAAAACGGTGGCCGCCAGTTTGAACAACAACCTCATTCCGGTGCGCCTGCCCTACCCTACCGACGAGGATGCCCTGAACCATACCAACTTCAGCGCCGCGGCAGCGGCAACCAACGGCAACAGCATCAACGCCCCCGTGTGGTGGGATGCCAACTAGCAGAGAACCAGCATGGAAAGCATTCAGGACGTACAATTTTGGCAATGGCTGGCGATTATCGGTTTGGGCATCACCCTGTTTGTGGTGTCGCCGTTTGCCAAAACGCAGTTTGATTTTTTCAAGGCCAGTTCCAGCCGCCAGCAGGAGCCCGGGGCCTTCCTGCTGACCAGCAGTCTCGTGATGGCCTGGATTTTTTCCAAATCCATCACCAACGCCGCCAACCTGGGCTTGGCCTATGGCTTCGTGGGTGGCGTGGCCTATGCCTGCTACTACCTTTCTTTTCTGGTGGCGGGCATCGTGATCTACCGGATGCGCACCCGGGGCGGATATAGCAGTATCCACGAGTTTATCCGGACCAAATTTGGCGGCCGGGCGGTGGCCCTGTTTTCGGTGCTCATCGGGTTCCGGCTGTTCAACGAGGTATGGTCGAACACGATGGTGATCGGCTCGTATTTCGGCGCCCAGGGCAGCCTGCCGTACTATGCGTCCATCCTGGTGTTTACCGGATTTACGCTGGCCTACGTGCTGAAAGGCGGTTTGAAAAGTTCGCTGCTGACCGATACGATCCAGATGATCCTGTTCAGCGTGCTGCTGGTGGTGATTCTGGGGGTGTTGCTGCCGCGCGAAAACGGCGATATTGCCCGCTTTGTACACAGCGGGCAGTGGCAGATGGGCCAGGGCCTGAACCTCCTGCTGGTGGCCCTGATCCAGGTGTTCAGTTATCCGTTTCACGATCCGGTGCTGACCGACCGGGGTTTTATCAGTCCGCCCAAGACCACCTTGCGCAGTTACGCGCTGGCCACCGTCGTGGGCTTTTTGTGCATCCTCCTGTTCAGTTTTGTGGGTATTTATG
The DNA here is from genome assembly GCA_020846655.1 of Saprospiraceae bacterium. Lineage (GTDB taxonomy): Bacteria > Bacteroidota > Bacteroidia > Chitinophagales > Saprospiraceae > M3007. Next base: position 12,589 of record JADLDL010000040.1, read on the forward strand.
CCGGTTTGCACGGTATGAAGGGCCAGGCAGCAGTGGAAGTAGGCCGGTCTTTGGGCGTGGGGATGATGCTGGTGATGAACCTGATTATGATCACCTCGGCGGCCTCCACGCTCGATTCCACATTTTCTTCGTTTTCCAAACTGCTTATTGTCGACTTAGGCAAACTGGAGCGCGTGAGCATCAGCCGGGGGCGTTTGGCGATGGTATTGATCGCGGTATTGGGCACCATTCCGGTATTGTTGGGGCCTGAAATTTGGTCGGCCACCACCGTTAGCGGGACGATGGTGCTAGGCTTGGCGCCTGTATTTTTGTGCTGGCGACTGGAGGCCCCACCCCTGGCCTTTCACCTGTCGGTGGGCGCCGGCATGCTCATCGGCCTGCTGTTTGGGTTGGGGCTGATGCCGGCAGGGCTCGTGTTTTCGGAAGGCGCCTATGGCGATTTGTTTTCGGTCAATGTACTCGGCACAGCCTTGTGTTTTGGCTTGTTTTTTTTGGCAAAATGGATAAAAAAATGAACAACGAATGGCGGGTACAGGAGTTGGGCGCACGCAGCGGAAAAATGCTGGTGTTCGGCGGGGTGTACAGCAATTGGCCGGCGCTGGAACGACTGATGGCGCTGGCGCGCGAATGGGGTATCCCTTCGGAAAACATCCTTTGCACGGGCGACATTGTCGGGTATTGTGCCGAGCCGGAGGCCTGTGTGCAAGCCATTCGCGACTGGGGTATTCATGCCATTGCCGGCAATGTGGAAATCCAGTTGCGGGAAGGCGAAACCGACTGCGGCTGCAATTTCAACGAAGGTTCGCGCTGCGACTTGTTTTCGCGGCAATGGTATCCCTACGCCCAGTCGCAACTCAGCCCGGCAGCCATCGGGTGGATGCAGGGCTTGCCCGACCACCTGGCGTTCCAATACGCCGGACAGCGCCTGTACGTGTTGCACGGCTCCTATTTCAACACCTCGGAGTTTGTGTTTCGCTCCACGCCCTGGGCCCAAAAAGCGCCGAATTTTGAAGCCAGTGGCGCCGGGGTATTGCTCGCCGGGCACTGCGGCTTGCCGTTTCACCACGAAGAAGCGGGCCGCCTCTGGCTTAACGCCGGGGTGATCGGTATGCCGGCCAACGACGGGACGCCCAGGGTCTGGTGCCTGCTGCTCGACGAGGCCGGCGGCCAACTTCGCTACCAGCACTACGCCTTTGGCTACGACCACGAGCGCGCCGCCCGCGCGATGGAGCAACAGGGGCTGCCCTGCGAATATTCAGGCACCCTGCGCAGCGGTTTGTGGGACAACTGCGAAATCCTGCCACCAGCGGAAACGGCGACGCAGGGGCAAGCCTTAGGAGGTTAGAAGGTTGGAGGGCATAGCCATCAACTTAAACGTTTGAAGGCGCTTTTTTTACTTCGACATTCGATATTCTGCGGTTCGATATTTTTTAAGCCATTTACATTGGAATATCGAATATCGAACCGCAGAATATCGAATGTCGAAGTAAGTAAACCTTAAGTTGATGGTTATGGGGTTAGAAGGTTAGAAGAGGTTAGAAGGTTGGAGGGTTGTTTTTTGCCGCTGTGGGCGTCCCGCCAACAGCGCCGGCGGAGTGAGGGCATGCCAGGACCGCGAATGTAGTTGACGGGGACGGCAACCAAA
>JADLDL010000041.1 GCA_020846655.1 Saprospiraceae bacterium
TAGCGAGCGGCAGCGCCGCGAAAGACTTGTAGCATTCGATACCAATAATTGGCGTGTAGGTGCAGCGCACCGAAACCTATTGCGGTGCGCTGCACCTCCATGCCTCGTATTGCTTACTACAAATCTTCTGGGGCGCTGCCCCTGCAAAGTCCAATTCCAGGGTACAACTTTATTGCCGGGTTTTAGGGGTACAACTTAGTGGCGCCCGACATCCCCATAAATGGGAGGGGTTGCCGTTTTTGGTGTAAAATATTGATTGTCAAATAATTTTACCCGTTTTTGAGATCCCCTCCCATGTATGGGGAGGGGCAGGGGTGGGGTTCCCTCGGCGTGAAAAGCCGCAACAATATCCCAATATCCCAATATCCCAATATCTCACCCCAACTGCGCCAAAAACCAGTCTTTTTCCCAAAGTGGGTCTTCTTGGGCGATGGCGTCGCGGAGTTGCTGGACCGCTTTTTTGTCTGAAAAATTGAGGGCCAGGAGTTTGCCGGTGTAGCGGATGATGTTGAGGCAATTGGTGCGGTGATAGCCCAGGATGCGTTTGCGGCTGATATAATTTTGCATGGCGTCCAGGTGCGACTGGAGCAGGTCGTGGGCGTCCAGTTCGTAGTAGGTTTTGAGCAGCAGGGTTTTGGTGGCCAGGTTGACCAGCACGTCGCGGTAGTTGGCTTTTTGCAGCAGGTCGAGCACGGCGCCGTAGTGTCGGCGGGCAAATTCGAGCCGGGCCAGGTTAAAACTAAACGCACTCTCGCGATACTGTTTCTCGAGGGTGTTTTTGTATTGGTAAATAAAAAATTCGACCCACTCCAGGTCGCCCGTTTGCAGGCCCGCTGCCACCACGTTGTGGTAGGTAAAGCGCGGCAATACGCCGTTTTCCAGCAAATAGCCACTTTCCAGGCCAGGCTTGTACAACTCTGATACTTCGCGGTAGTAGCGGTGTTCGCCCGTGTTCAGGCGGCGGATACAATAATTGACCGCCCAAATAAACAAGCCGTGCATTTCCTCCCGGGAAAAGATACCGACATCCTGCAACAGCAAGTGTTTGAATTGTTGAAAATGCGATTCTTCCTCCGGGTAGCGCATCATCCGGTAGCAGTGCAGGTACACGGCAACAGCCGGGTGTTGGCTGGCGGCATGCTGCTCGGCAAAGGCGATGACTTCGGCCTCCCAGGGGCTGCTGGCATCGACGGAATAGAGCGTCCGGTGTACCGTGAGCAGGCAAATCAGCCGCAGTTTGAGCATCAGGTAGGCCACGTCGGCCGAGCGGGATGCGGCTTGCAGGTGCCCGAGTTCGGTGGGATTGCGGGTATGCGACAACTGGTGCGTTTCCCAGTGCAGGCGGTATTGCCATTCGTGGTGTTGCGTGTCGCGCAAGGCGCTGGTTGCCAAGGTTTTTTCCAGGCTTTTGCGCACGCGTTCGAATTGCGGCGCCAGGCCCCGGCGCCGGTAACTGCCGGCCAGGTGCAGGCGCAGCGCCGTGTCGTCGGCTTCCATTTCCTTTTGCGCCAGGTAGCGTTCGAGCAGGCGGTGCAGGTAGGTCATGCGCAGGCGCAATTCCTGATCGTCGACCGGCATTTCGCCAAACAAATGCCGCTTGGCCTGGCCTTTCTCCGGGGCCTCCTGGGCACAAAACCAATCAAACAATTGCACCACATCGCGGCGGCGGTTGAAATACGGCGATTCCAGAAACTTGCGCGCCTCCCGTTTTTCAGCCGCTGAGAAGGCCTGAATGAGTTGCCGCAACTGACTTTTTTCCATTTCAATTCAATTTTACAAAACACAAGTTGCTATTTTTCAAGACTATACAACTTGTATTAGCAAATGTAATTTCAATTTTGGTAAATTTTTGATGTTGGCAAGGCAAGAATCCCGCCACACTTTTGCAGCGTGATGTTATGTGTCGCATTTTGCTTTTTTCAATCTTACCAATGCATTAATCTCTTATGAAAAAAACGTACGCCTGCTCAACACCGAATAGCGCTGCATTCCTGCCCCATCTACTCCTGTGGGTAGTGTTGGCCTTGCTGTTGCCGCTCCAAGACCTGTCGGCACAATGCAGCCCCGACACCGAAGCGCCCAACGCCGTGTGCGTCGGGTTCCTGTCCGTTCAAACCAACACCCAAGGCCCAAACCTGGCCCGTATCAAAAACACGCAAATCGACTTCAACAGCCAGGACAACTGTACAGCGCCGCAAGCCCTGCAACTCCGTCTCACGCTCGACGGCAATGCCAGCACTCCGCCAGCCGACACCTACCTGGACCTCACCGGCACCGGCACCTTCGAGGTGTTTCTCTGGGTAGGCGACCAGGCCGGCAACTGGAGCACCTGTAGTGCGCCGGTGGTGGTGGCGCCGCCGTCTTGCAGCCCCGACTACAAAGCGCCCCTCTGCGTGGCGCCGCCCAACGCACACTTTACCGAACAGGAATTTGCGGCCCTGGACATCGATTTTTTCAACATGCCCGACGACCTGCCCAAGGTCCGGGCCGCCTGCGGCAGCGTGTACCACTGGGACAACTGTAGCAACGGCGACAGCCAGGTGCAGGAGTCCTTTTACATTTCCGAAGGCACACCTACCGCGCCCCAACAGGTGCAACGCCGTTTTTTTGTCACGGATGCCGCCGGCAACCTCTCCGAGGGCGTTCAGTATATTCTGATCAGCTCGCCCTTCAGCATGCACGTGCCGGCCTACCGCTACCCGAACGACACAGAAACCGATTCGATGAGCTACGTCGGCGGCTTCGGCCACGAACTGTACCCGCCCGAAGATTCGGTGTTTGCCGCGCCCTGTCCCGGCGGCTACTCCAAAATCGAGCGCACCCGCTTTATGATCGACTGGCTGTACGTGAGTTCTACGGGCAACGACGCCGAAGTGCAGCTGCCGGCCCTGGACCTGAACAACGACGGCATCACCGGCGATGCCTACGATATTATCGCGATCGACGATAGTATCTGGTTGAGCATCAATAACGTACCCACGCAAAAACTATCGCGGCGCGGCGCCATATACATCTACAAACAATTTTTGTACAACAGCTATATCCTGCGCGGCACCGTGCACCTCGACACGCTCCAAAACTGTGCGTTCGACAGCGGCGAACCGCCCCTGGCGGGCATGCAGGTGAAGGTGATCGGCCAGGTCAGCAACAACGTGTACACCGCCGTCACCGATGCCAGCGGCGCCTATGAACTCCTGGTGTGTACGAACGACACCCTGGTGGAAGTCGGCCTGGA
>JADLDL010000042.1 GCA_020846655.1 Saprospiraceae bacterium
CGTCAGCCCAAGTGCAATGGCGCGGAGGTTTCCCGGGCCGCGAAACCGACTGGTCTTGCGCCCGCAACTGGACCAACAACCGCGTCCCGGACAACCTGGATCAGGTTACCATCCCCGACTGCTCCACCCGTGGCCATTTCTACCCGGTCATCAGCCACCTGGCCGAAGTGCAGTCGCTGGAGATCCACAGCAACGCCCGCCTCACCATAGCCCCTAAAGCACAACTGACCGTTATGGGCTTCGGCCTGCCCGGCGGCGCCTTGTTCAACCAGGGCGTACTGTACAACGAAGGCACGCTGCAGGTCATCGAACCGGTGATGCACGCCCTTGAGGTGTCGGGCCGCGGCACAGTGATCCACAGCCGCAGCGAACTGGTGCCGGATATCTGCGAAGTGGAATGCGATCTCTAGGCTACGAGCATGTTGGGGGGGGCGGCGGAGAAATCTCCAACATGCTCTAAATCAGGTCGCGCAACACCAGGGTTTTGGTATATCGCTGGCCATCCCGCTTGACAACCATCCGGATCTTTTTTCCCGGTTTTTTCTGTAAAATCCGCTGAATATCTTCGAGCGAAAAGAAGGCGATCGGCGTGCCACGGAGATGAACAATCTCGTCGCCCCGTAGCACGCCGGCTTCGGCGGCCGGAGAGCCGGGCAATACATTCTGCACCACGAAAGTGTTGAACCGGTTGCCGGTGGCAATGATACTCAGGCCGCTGCGGTCATAAATATACTCTTCCCGAAAGGTTCGGCTGGGTTTCAGCCACATTTGACCGTTCTGATAGTCCAGGATCACCTGGAAGCGGCTCAGCAAAATATTCCCGATCAGGCCGTTTCGGTGGTTGAGGTACTCCAGGTTGAGGGTGCTGTCCAATTCCTGAAAATATGTGATGACGCCCTGTTGCGAAAACGAACCCAGGCTGACCCGGTCGATACGCCCGGTAAAACCTTCGATGTAGCCGCCCAAGCCCATGCCTATGTTGCTGAGCAGGGCTTTGTCGGGCGGATGCACCAGCGGGTGTGTGTTGCTGAACAAGAGCAGGGGCAAGCCAGCGCCGGTATCGATCAGGAGTTTCACCGGGGCCACCGAATCCGGGAGTACCTGTAGGCTGGTGTTCAGGTAAATTTTGTTGCGAAATATTTCGAGCGGCAGCGCCTTGAACTGCGCATCCCGCATTTTAAACTCACTGCGATTGTAGAGGGTCAGCACGCGGCGGTCGTAGTCGATGCGCATGATGAATTTTGAAAACGCCATGGCCGACAAAATACCGTGCACATCTACGCCCGCGTATTCTTCGAAGCGAAAATAGTCTTCCTGCAACACCAGACTGTCTTCGCTGGGGGCCGAAACTTTGTCTGGGATGTCAAACCGCATTTGGCGGGCCAGGTAGGCGACCAGCGGTGTTTTCAAATCGGAGCCAGTGACCCGGAATTCGCGTTCGTATTGCACGTGCATCAGGTCGCTGATTTCCCGTTTGGTCAGGATCGTGTGCTCGGCGCCGGTATCGAAAATGAATTTGAGCGGCAAATAGCCGTTGAAATGCAGGGTGAGGATGATGAAATTATTGACATACTCAAAAGGGATTTCCACCTCGGCCCGCCCCCGTGACATATAAAAACCGCTTTGCGTCAGACCGGCGCAGGCGAACAAGCACACGAAGAAACAAGTAATGGCGACTTTGGACATATGCGGGTTTAAAAACATCAGCAGAAATCAAACGAGTTAGGGGACAAGAAAACATTGTCCGGGCTGCTTTGGCTCGCAATTTCGCAATATTCTTGCAGCAAACCCACCTAATTTTCGACTGTTTGTCGTCGTTTCGGCCCTATAAGCGCCCTTCCGCCGGCCTCACTCAAAATTGCATCCCCCATACCAGCGGCAAAAAGAAATACAGGAAAAACAGCAGCAACAGAATGGCGATGGCGTCGAGCAGGAACCCCGCCTGGGCCATGTCGCGCGTGTGCAAATGCCCCGAACTGAACACGATGGTGTTGGGCGCTGTGGCCACCGGCAGCCCGAATCCAAAAGAAGCCGCCAGGGCGGCGCTGAGCAACATGGCAAAGGGCGGCGCACCCACCGCCACCGCCAGGGCTGCCAACACCGGCATCATCATAGAGGCCGTCGCGATGTTGGAGGCTACCTCACTCAGGAGCGTCACCACCACCAGCACCACCAGCAAAATGGCCAGGGGCGGCAGCGATTGCAAATTTTCCATTTGGCCGCCCATCCAGACCGACAGGCCGCTTTTTTCCACCCCCTTGGCCAGGGCCAGCCCACCGCCGAAAAACAACAACACACCCCATTGTATTTTGACGGCATTGTCCCAATCGAGCAAAGGGATGCCGCGGTGGGCATTGCCGGCCGGAATAAAAAACAGGAGCAGGGCGCCGGCCACCACCACCACCGTATCGTTGCAGTTGGGTACCCAGGCGTACCAGAGCAGCGACCCGCTCAGCCAGGCGGCAATAACGCCGCCGAAGAGCCAGGCCAGGCGCCGCTCGGGCGCCGATAGCGGCCCCAGTGCTTGCAATTCACTGCGCAGGAGTTGCCGGAAATCCACCTGGTCCGCTTCTTTTTCCGGGGGAAAAAGTTGGATCAACAATACCCAACACACCAGCAGCAAGACCACCGCAAACGGAAAGGCAAACAAAAACCACTGCCAAAACGACACTTGCGCGTGCAATTCCTGCTGCACGTAGCCGAGGAAAATAGCATTCGTCGGCGTGCCCACGATGGTGGCCATCCCGCCGATCGAGCAGGCATAGGCCACGCCCAGCATCAGGGCTTTGTTGAAATTAGAACTTCCGCCAGGCCGCTCCATCCAGGCTCCCTTGCCCACGGCGATGGCCACCGGCGTCATCATCACGGCGGTAGCCGTGTTGGAAATCCACATCGAGATAAACCCGGTGGCGATCATAAAGCCCAGCACGATCCGACTGGGCTTGTTGCCCATCCAAAACACCATCTGGAGGGCAATCCGGGTGTGCAGGTTCCAGCGTTCGATAGCCCGCCCAAACAAAAAGCCGGCTAAAAACAAGAAAATGATCTCGTGGCCAAACTCCGCCGACACGCTTTTTACCGGCATCACCCCCAACAAAGGAAACAACACCAGCGGCAGCAGAGCCGTCACGGCTGTGTGTACTACTTCTGTGATCCACCACATCGCCATCCACAGGGCAATGGCCGCCGTGTACTTGGCCGGCTCGGGCAGTCCGGCGGGTGTGGGGGCCAATACCAGGAGTAAAAACAAAAGCGGACCTGCCGCCTGCGGGAGCCAGTGATCTTTCATACGCCGGATTTTCGTGGCGCTAAAGGTATAGCACTTGTGCCGGTCAGCGCCGGGGCCTGGCGAAAATCCGGCAAAATCCTCCGATGGCTTCGTGCATTGGCTGTACCTTCGCGCCCGAAATTGCCAACGATGAAGCATTCCTGGACCACTTACTTTTACCGTTTTTACCTGCTCGCCTTGTTTCTGCTCTTACTCCCGGTGATGCAGAACCGCGTCGAACCCAGCCTGCGCGGCGTCATCTGGTCGGATGCCGAAGGCTACTACGTGTATTTGCCCGCCGTGTTCAACCTCCACAACGTGCATGCCATTCCCGAAGGCAGCATGGCGCCGATCCGGAACGACAAAGGGGAAATGGTCGTGAAATATACCTGCGGCGTGGCTATGTTCCAACTGCCGTTTTTTCTGGTCGCCCGGGCCTACTGCGATGCCCGGGGCATCGATAGGGCCGATATTTACAACATCCACTACGCCCGCGCTGTGGCGCTGGCCGGATACGCGGCGGCCTTCCTGGGTTTGTTTTTTCTACAAAAAATATTGCGGCGCTGGTTCAGCGAGCCCGTGGTGTTGCTCACCCTCATCAGCATTCTCGGCGGCACCAACCTGTTTTACTACGCGACCAAGGAAATGGGCATGTCGCACGCCTACTCGTTTTGCCTGTTTGCGTTCCTGGCCTGGCAAATGCCCCGCTTTCTGGAACGACCTTCCTGGGGCAATGCGGCACTGCTCGGCGGGGCCTTGGGCTGGACAGTGCTCATCCGCCCCACCAACGTGCTGGTCTTGATCTTTTTGCTGGGCTATGAGGTCTATTCCTGGCGCCAACTGACCGAACGGCTCCGGTTTTTTGGGCAGCACGTTCGGCAGGTAGCGGTGGCGGCCGTGGCGGCGCTGTTGTTTTTTCTGCCGCAAATGTGGTATTGGCATGAAATGACCGGGCACTGGATTCGCTACTCCTACACCGATGAAGGTTTTCCGTTCTGGAACAAACCCAAGATTGCCGAAGTGCTCTTCGACCCGCAAAACGGCTTGTTTTTATATTCGCCCATCGTGTTGCTGGCTGTCGCCGGCCTCATTCCCGCCTGGCGGCAAAAACGCCTGAGCGCACCGGCTATTGCCACGGTATTTGTGCTGGGCACTTATATTTTCGCCAGTTGGTGGGCCTGGTGGTTTGGCGGCGCGTTCGGGCACCGGTCCTACGTGGAGCTCTACGCCTTGCTGGCCCTGCCAATGGCCCTGAGTATCGAGTGGATGCTCAGCATCCGGCGCCCGGTACTGCGCGGCGCGGCGATTAGCGTGCTGTTGTTCCTGGTGTACTACGGCGTGCAGCTCTCGTTTTTGTACACCCGGCTGCCGCGGCCCTGGGATGGCCCCGACTGGCGCTGGAACTGGGACAAAATCGTGTGGGTGTGGTCGCACCTGTTTGAATTTTGAGGGCCCAATTTTTAAGGACCAATTGCCAGTGCAATCGCCTCTTCATTGGCATTCAGACAAAAAAAGGGGTGGTTTTCGTACGAAAACCACCCCTTTTTTTTATTACCAGGGTCGCCAAAATTCGGCTTAGCAGTACGTATCGTAGGCCATTTTCAGGTTGGCGGAAATGGTATCTGCCGAACGGCCTTCGATGTGGCGGCGTTCCAGAAAATGCACCAGTTTGCCGTCTTTGAACAAGGCGATGCTCGGCGAAGAAGGCGGGTAGGGCGCCAGGAATTCGCGGGCTTTGGCGGTGGCTTCATTGTCGACGCCGGCAAAAACCGTCACCAGATTGTCGGGGCGTTTGCTGTTTTCGAGCGACATTTTGGCGCCCGGGCGGGCATAGGCGGCGGCGCAGCCGCAAACACTGTTGACCACCAGCAGTGTCGTGCCCTGGTGGTTTTCGAGGACGCGTTCAACATCAGTCGGCGTGCTCAGCGATTCAAAACCGTGGTTGATCAGGTCTTGCGCCATCGGCGTAACGAGTGCAATTGGATACATATGGATTGACAACAAAGATTTGAGTGAACAAATAAGAGACAGGTTGGTCTTGCAAAAATACTAAAACACCAATATGCCCGCATGGTTCAGCACATTCGAACCTAGCGGCTGTAGTTGGGCGATTCTTTGGTGATGGCGATGTTGTGCGGGTGGCTTTCGATCATGCCGGCGTTGGTAATTTTCACAAACTGGGCCTTGTCCTGCAACACCTCGATGGTAGGAGCGCCGCAGTAGCCCATGCCGGCGCGCAGGCCGCCCAGGTATTGCGTCATCACCTCTGCCACGCTGCCTTTGTAGGGTACGCGGCCTTCGATGCCTTCGGGAACCAGTTTTTTGATATCGTCTTCCACGTCCTGAAAATACCGGTCTTTGGAACCTTGTTGCATGGCGCCGAGGCTGCCCATGCCCCGGTAGGTTTTAAATTTCCGGCCGTCGAAAATGATGGTTTCGCCGGGGGCTTCTTCCACGCCGGCAAACAGGGAGCCGGCCATGATGGTGCTGGCGCCGGCGGCGAGGGCTTTCACGATATCGCCCGTGTAGCGGATGCCGCCGTCGGCCACAATGGGTACGCCGCTGCCTCGGATGGCTTGTGCGGCGTTGTGGATGGCCGACAACTGGGCGACGCCCACCCCGGCCACAATCCGGGTAGTACAGATACTGCCCGGCCCGACGCCCACTTTTACGCCGTCGGCCCCGGCATCCACCAGCGCTTTGGCGCCTTCGCCGGTAGCGACGTTGCCGGCGATGACCTGAAGGTCCGGATACGTTGCTTTCAGCGTTTTTACTGCGTCGAGCACGCCACGCGAGTGGCCGTGCGCGGTGTCGACGGTGACCACGTCCACGCCGGCTTTCACCAGGGCGGCTACGCGTTCGAGCATATCGGCGGTGACACCCACGGCAGCGCCCACCACGAGGCGGCCCAGTGAGTCTTTGCAGGCTTGCGGGAAATTGACGCCTTTCAGGATGTCTTTGTAGGTAATGAGCCCGACCAGTTTGAACTGGTCATCCACGACGGGCAGTTTTTCGATTTTGCGCTGCGCTAAAATTTGCCGGGCCTGCGTCAGGGTAGTGCCGCGGGGCGCTGTGGCCAGGTTTTTTTTGGTCATCAGTACGCGTACCAGTTGGCTCGGGTCGGTTTCAAAACGCAGGTCGCGGTTGGTGAGGATGCCCACCAGTTTGCCGCGTTTGTCGGTGATGGGGATGCCGCCGATGCTGTTGCGTTTCATGAGGTCGAGGGCTTCGGCCACCGTGGCATCGGGGTGCAGCGTGACCGGGTCGATGATCATGCCGGCTTCCGAGCGTTTCACGGCGCGCACCTGTTCGGCTTGCTCGGTGATGCTCATGTTTTTGTGAATCATGCCGATACCGCCTTGCCGGGCAATGGCGATGGCGAGGGTTTTGTCGGTCACGGTATCCATCGCTGCCGAGGAAATGGGTACGTTCAGGCGCAGCCCACGGGTGAACTGAGACGTGATATCAACCTCTCTGGGCAGGATTTCGCTGTACGCGGGGACGAGCAGGACGTCGTCGAAGGTGAGTGATTCGCCGAGGAACTTCGGCGCTGCATTGTTTGATTCCATGTGCAAAGGTCGTGATTCACGATGGAAAAGTGGAAGAGTATACGGCGGAAAATTTTTTCAGCATCTTTGCCGCATCATGCTTTCCGTACATTCCGATACTTATTTCATGCAACAGGCCCTGGCCGAGGCACAAAAAGCCTACGAAGCCGGCGAGGTGCCGGTGGGCGCCGTCATTGTGGCCGACAACCGCATCATCGCCCGGGCGCACAACCAGACCGAGCAACTAACCGACGTGACGGCCCACGCCGAGATCCTGGCCCTCACGGCGGCCTCCAGTCACCTGGGCAGCAAATACCTGCCCGATTGCACGCTGTTCGTCACGCTGGAACCTTGTGTGATGTGTGCCGGCGCCCTGGCCTGGGCGCAGATCGGCCGGGTGGTGTACGGCGCCTCCGACGAGAAGCGGGGCTTTATGCTGTTTGGCGGCAAAAACCTGCTGCACCCTAAAACCAAACTGGAATTGGGCATCCTCGAGCAGGAGTGTTCGCTGCTGCTGACGGCTTTTTTTCGGAGTAAACGTTGAGAAGAGGGGACTGTAGTTTTATTTTTTTCCTCCGCGCCTTTTCGGCCTGGATGATGACGGCGCTGTTCCGGATGGTTCGTCGGCGCTGGCGCGCTGTTGGGCTTGGCTGATTTGAGTTACCAGGGTTAACAACGCCTCCCTGAACTTGTTTCTGGAAACTCGTGATTCCTGCATACTGATTAAACCTCTCACCTGCTGTGCGTTCAATTCCAGTATCTGACTTTTAACCCGATCCAACAAATACTGGTGGGTGGAGTCAATCTGCATTTTTTCTAACACCTCTATCACTTCGGCTAATTCATCTTCGGCTATTTTCTCCTTCAACTCGATGAATGTAGTACGCAGTGTGAACGGGTCAACCTGGGCCACGCTTCCATCTGTCAAATCGGATTCTTGTATGGCATCAATTAAGGTAAGTGAACTCTGTAGAAGTTGAGACCGGGCTGCCAGGTCGTCGTCGTGTGATAGTACCCCTTTGGCGAAATCAGCGTTCAGGTTTGACAGCTGTCCTTGCTGGAGGATAAACGTATTGTGCCAATAGGAGCCGTTAACCAGGTTTTTTCGCAACAGACTAAAGGCTTTGGGGATCTCATCTTCGCTTATTAAAATCTTTATCTCTTTTTTTAGTGCATCGATCTTCCTTTCCGGTTTGGCTCCCTCCACCTTCCACTCCACCGGCCACTCTACCGCCTTGCCCTCTTCCCTTCGCGCTAGCTGCGCCATCCAATCCACATACCGCAGCCGTTGCCGGCCGATGCGTGCCATCGCCTGGGCTTCGAGCCAACCGATGTCGGCGCGGAGGTTCCGGGCGAGCGTTTCTTCGGGGCCGGTACTTGTGGCGGCGGGCGGCGCTGGTTTGAGCGATACGAGCAGGAACTGCGCTGGCGAGACGCTCCAGCCCAGGCTCGGCTGGTGGTTGATCAGTTCTTCGGTCAGGGCCAGTTCGAGGCTGTACTGTGGGGCATACAGCGCCGAGCGGAAGGGGTTGGGCGGCCGCTGCGTGGATTCCAGCCCGGTTTCGGGCTCATCCGCACTGGCGCGCAGGGCGTGGTAGAGCAGGATGTCCAGGTCGGTTTTAGTGACTGCTGTGTAGGTGTGCAGGTTGCCGGAGAGGTCGAGGGCCTGGCGCTGGGTGTCTTCCATGGCGAGCAGCAAGCCGTTGCGCAGGGCCTCGTTGGGGAAGGGCAGGCCGTCAAAAAAGCGGCCGATCACGTCGGAGAACGCCGCCCCCTTGCGGGCGGAATCCAGGGGGAGCGGTTCCTGTAAAAATGCGCCGTTTTGTTCCTGCAACACCTGCGAAATCTCCGACGCGGCGTGCCGGCTGGCCACCATAGCGGCTACAAAAGTGCCCATGCCGCTGCCGGCTATGATATCGAAATAGTCGGCCAGCAGCAGACTGCTGTCGGCGTGTTCGGTTTGCAGGTCCTGTTCGAGCAGCAACAAGGCTTCTGCGAGGGCTGTCCGGTCGCCGTCGCCGATGGCCAGCACGGCCTTGGGGTAGGGGGCGCGCAGGCGTTCGTCGAGGCTGTTCCAGTGGCGGGGCCGGCGCTGCTGGTCGGCGGCGGCTTCCGGCGCATGGGCCAGATCGGGGCGCTGGCGCAACAGTTCGGCTTCCACCTCGCGGGGCAGCGGCAGGCGGATGGCTTGTCCGCTCGCGGCGCCGCTGCCCGACACCAGGTTGGGCAGTCCGGCAAACAGGCCCCGGGCCTGCTCCACTTGTCCGGTGTAGAGCGCCGACAAGCCCTGGGTGTAAGCGCTGAGCGCGCCAAAGGCTGGCGGGGCGCTTTCGGCGCGTGGATTGAGGCGGAGTTCGTATTGGGCGGCCAGGCGTTGGCCCAGGCGGCTGAAGTGATAGCGTTCGGCGGGCTGGCTGGCCGTGGCGAGTTGGTCGCGCAGGCGGGCGGCGGCGCGCTCGGGGTGTTGCCAGGCGTCGGCGGTCCAGAGTTGTGCTTCGCGCAGGCTGAGGGTCACCGGATCGGGGGCGGTATAAAACTCCGAGGCGTAGCGGCGCAGGAATTCCGCCAGGGCGTGCAGGCGGGCGAGGGCTGGCGCCAGGCCCTGGTCGGCTTCGTAGGGCGGCAGCGGCGAAATGCCGCAGCTGTCGGCCAGCACGGTGCTGTGCTGGAGCAGCCAGAGGAGGTATTGGCGGAGTTCTTCCGGCATCTCGAAGCGCTCGTAGCCGGTTTCGCGGAGGAGATTGGAAAGCAGGAGGTCGTTGACGGCCAGGGGCGAGATTTCGGCGCCGGCGGCCGGTGGCCCGAGGCTGCTGTATTTCCTGAAATTGAGCCGCAGTTTGTGCAGCAGATCGGGCGACAAATGCGCCGGAAACGCCGCATAACAGGCAAACAACACATGCCCCCAGCCGTAGCGGTACAGCCGTTGGTGGCGCAGGCAGTACGTGTCGGCGAAAAAGCAGAGCCGCCGGTAGAGTTCGTCGGACAACTGCTGCTGCGGGAGTATTGTTTCGATGTTTGCCAAAAGCGGGGTTAGATGGTTGGAAGGTTGGAGGGTTAGAAGGTTGGAAAGTTAGAAGGTTGGAGGGTTGGGGTGACAATATTACTGCGGTTGGGGGATTTGTTTATTAAAAATGAAAGCAAACGCATATTCTGATTCGCACCAACGTCAATATCCCATTATTGAATGTGGCCACATTCATCAATTGGCCACATTCAATTTTTGGCCACATTTTTTCTTTTTATTCCCCAAAACGCCAGCGTAGCCACTGCCATCAGGCAGATAAAAAACAGGTAGTAGTTGGCGCCGCTCAGGTGGCTAAACACGCCGCCGGCAGCGATGTTGCCGTTGATGAGCGAGACCAGGTAGTTGCCGGCCGCGATGGTGAGCAGCCAAAACGACATGATGGTGCTTTTCATGCTTTCGGGCGCCTGGGTGTAGGCATACTCGAGGCCGGTCTGGAAAATCAGGACCTCGGCGGCCGTCAGGATGCAGTAGGCCAGCACCTGCCAGCCAATACTGGGCGCCAGGCCGCGGTCGATCTGCAACTGGATGCCGTAGATCACGCCAAAGGCCGCGATGGTGAGCAGAAAGCCAACGGTGATTTTTTGCCAGGGCCCCACCCGAAGACCCGCTTTTTCCAAAAATGGAAACACCACCAGGCTGAACAAGGGAATGTACACCAACACCAAAATCGCATTGACCGACTGCACCTGCTCGGCCAGCCAGGTATGCCCCAGCCAGTGCAGGTCCATTTTTTGCGCCTGCAACACCCACTCGCTGCTGTTCTGGTCGTTGAGCGCCCAAAAAACCGGGATCACCGCAAAAAACGCCAGAATACCCCACACGGCTTTCACGGCATCTACCCGCTCGGCTGTAAACCGCGGTTTGGCCGTATCCAGCCAACTGCCGGCGCCGCGCTCGCCCCGCAAAAACCGGCCCGCCGCGTACCAACTGATCGACACAAAATTCTCCCGGTTCACACCCGCCGGCGGCACCTGCACGTACGAGCGCCGGCCCAGGAAAAACACCAGCGTCGCCAAAGCCATCAGCACGCCCGGCACCCCGAAAGCCATAGCCGGCGACACGTGCCGCATCAGCAGCGGCGTGATCATCTGCGACGCAAAAGCCCCTACGTTGATGCTGAAATAAAACCAGGCGTAGGCCTTCGACAACATCGGATGCCCCGGCTCAAACTGGTCGCCCACATTGGCCGACACGCAGGGCTTGATGCCGCCCGCCCCTATGGCAATGAGCAGCAAGCCAAACAAAAAGGCGTTCAAATCGTGGTTGAAAAAGGCCAGGCAGGCGTTGCCCGCACAATACACCAGCGAGAGGTAAAGAATGACCCGGTACTTGCCGTACCACCAGTCGGCCGCTACGGCGCCCAGCAGCGGCAGAAAATACACCAGGGTATTGAACGTGTGGGTGATGTCGTTGGCACGCGCGGCAGCCTGCGCGTCGAGGTTGGGGTCACGGCCAGGGTTGAAAAACCGCGACACCAGGTAGGTGGTCAGCACGGCTTTCATGCCGTAAAAACTGAAGCGCTCGGCGGCTTCATTGCCGACGATAAACCAAATGCTTCGGGGAAAACGAGGGGAACTTGCCATAGCGTAAGTTGCAGTTGAAAAAAATGATACTGCAAACCTCGCGGTGGCCGCTCGGCCCGGCACTACCGAACCCAATACCCCACAGTACCGAAACCACTAGCAAACCCCGGCTGTTCCGCCCAAAACACTAGCAAAACCGCGAACAACTACACGGAGATCTCCTGTTTCTCAAAAACCAGGCGGTAAATGCCCTTGCTGTCGCGCAGGAACAAGTCGCCTTTTTGCAGGCTGTAGCCGAAGCCCTCGTCGGCAAGTTTCTGGTTGATGGGCTCCAGCAGGCGCTTGACCATGGTGTCGAAATTGTCGGTAAACTCGTCGCGGTGAAAGTTCTCGCCCGCCAGCGCCCGCTCGGCACAGCGCTTGAAAAACGCATAGGGGGAAGGCCGGTGCGTGAAATCGAAGACCAGGTTTTGCAAATGAAAATCCTCTGTTTGCAGGCTCATGGTCACGTAGTTGCGGATGCCCCGCGTTTCAAAACGCAGGCTGTTGGCCAGGCGCCCCGGCGCCCGCGACACCACCTCTTCCTCCAGTTGGCTGCCCAGCCAGGAAATGGCCAGCACCAGGATACAAATCACCAGCGACGGCCGTGACAACATCCGGATCAGGCGGTCATCGAGCCAGGAACGGGCCTGCTGCGCTGCAAAATTGGGGTCCTTGAGCAGTTCTGTGACTTGGGTGTACACCAGGAAAAAGCAAACCACCAGCGCAAACACCGCCATCACGTGCAGGCCCCGTTGGTAAAAAATAGCGGCAATGCTCAGACACAGCAGTAGCGCCACCGCCACCGAAACGAGTGTGTCCGTCAGCAGCCAGATCCGGGGTTCGAGCGGGAACGTGGCAAAACACAGGCCGATGGTGATGATGGCCAGCATGCCCAGGTTGATCTTTTCCAGCCACTTGTGCAGGCGCAGCCAACCGTCGCGGAAGTACGACAGGGAGTACACAAACAGCGCCGAATTGAAAATGGACAAGGCTTTGCGGCCATACCAGTAGGGCCACAGTTCGCGGTAGTGCTCGGCCAGGTAACGCGGGTCGAAGCCGGCGTAGTGAAATTCGAGCAGGCCCATCAGAAACCACACGAACAGGGCGCCGGCTACCCAGAGCAGGCCGTTGTCGTGCTTGTCGCCCAGTTTTTCCTTGATGAAAAAATGCACCGCCGCCACCGCCAGCACGGAGCAAAGGGAGAAAAAGATGAAAAAAAGTTGCGACTGTGATTCCACGCCGGCGAAATTTTTGAACCATTTAAATTGTTGAACCACTGAGCGCACGAAGATCACTGAGAAAATCTTCGTGCTCGCAGTGGTTTATATTTCAACGCCCCCGCAAATGATTCACCGCGTCCATCAGGCCGCGCGGGGTGCTCTCAAACATGCCGGCCTGGTGGCTGATCCACTCCGCCGAACTGCCCCACCAGCGGGCCGCCGGCATGGGGTTGAGCCAGGCCACGGTAGATACGTGCCGTTTCCAGAGTTGTAGCCAGAGGCGGGTCTGCTCGATGCGCGCGGGGTTGTGGTGGCCGCGGGCTGCGCCGGCGTCGCTAAAAATCAGCACTTCGGTATTTTGTTTGGAACAACGCTGGAGGAGTTTTTCCATTTTTTCGCTGCGCAAATGCCCCGGATCCCGAAACAAGAGGCCGGGTTGCTGCGCCGATTCGAACTGCTGGGGCAGGTTGTGAAACCAGAAAACCTCAGCCGCGCGGTGCCCGCCGCCGCCCAGGGCTGAAGCGGCCAGTTGGCGGGCCAGGCTTTGCCAGGCCAGCATGGAGCCGCCGTGGTCGAGCAGCAGCACGAGGTGGACCTTGTTGAATTGGTCGCGCTGCCATTCGGGGCGGTCGAGCCAGCCCTGGCGGGCCAGCCGCTCCACGGTGCGGGGCAGGTCCAGCTCGTCGGTGCGGCCGCCCGTGCGCGAGGGTTTGCGCAGGAAACGCCAGATTTGGTCCATCTGGCGGGGCGACACCGGCTGGTAGTCGTCTGTGAAAATAAACCGGTGTCCCTGCGGCGGCAGGCTGGCCTCGGCGGGCGCTGCAGGCTCGGGCAGATCGGGCAGTGCCGTGAGTGCGCCGGTGCTAAGCGAAAGTTCCAGTTGGATGTTGCTTTGGTAGGCCGGCGTTGCCGGAGCCGGGCGGGCTGGGGTAGGCAGCGGTGGGGTAGGGGTCGGCGGTTCTTGGGGCAAAGCCGGGTCGGCTGGCGTGGCAGCATCGGGTTTGGACACAGCGGCCAGGCGGGCGGCTTCGGCCTGTTGCCAGTAGGCGCGGGCGCGGCTCAGTTGGAAATCGTCGAGCGCCCGGCCGAGGGCTTCCTGGTCGGCGGCGGTTTTGACCAGCAGCATCCCCAGCAGTTGCTCCAGTCCGGCGCGGTGCTCCAGTCCGAAGCCTTGTTGGAGTGCTCCGAGCAGGGCCTTGGCTTCTGCAACGCCCAGTTTGGCGCGCAGCGCCGGTTCTTCGCGCAAGCGCAGGAGCAGCGCCGTCGCCGGACCGCCATCCCAGCCGGCAGGCGGCGGTGGCGGATCGTTGTCGCCGAACCAGCGTTGCCAGGTATTTTTCAGAAAATCGATCATGCCGGCGCCTGCGGGATAAATTGTTTCTGGTCGTTAACGGTTTTGAGCAGCACCTGGAAAAACGGCAGTTTTTGGTTGTCGCCCAGTTCCCGGATCAGTTTGTCGGCATCCGTCAGTTGCAGCCCGATCTGGTGCTCCATAATTTTTACCCAGTCTTTCAATTCGCTGGTGCTGATTTTCTTTTCAGTGATGCCCTCTTCTTCCATCCGCGTGCGGATATTTTTGAAGCGCTTGACCACTTCCTCGACGAGGTTTGGCGTCAGGTCAAAATTGGCCTCCACGATGGCTTTGAGCAGTTGTGGGCCGGGAAAATCGATGTAGTGAAAAATACAGCGCCGCAGGAAGGCTACGGGCAGTTCTTTTTCGTCGTTGCTGGTGATGATGATGAGGGGGCGAAACTGCTTGTCGGCCTCAATTTTTTCGCCGGTTTCGGGAATGTCAAAGCGCATCTGGTCGAGTTCGAGCAGCAGGTCGTTGGGGAAATCGATGTCGGCTTTGTCGATTTCGTCGATGAGCACCACCGTGGGCGCCTGTTTTTCGCGAGACGCGTTGAAGGCCAGGCCCAGCGCGCCGAAATGGCGGTAGGTACGGTTGCGGGCGCGCTCTTCTTCCTCCGTCAGCAGATTGGGTTTGCCGTCGGTTTCCCAGGAGCGGGCCAGGTGGGCGTCGCGCAGGCGGGCGATGTAGTCGAACACATAGCGCCCCTCGGCGGCTTTGGAACTGGACTTTACCGGCCATTCGAAATAGTAGTCGCGGTACTGATCGAGGTACCATTCGTAGGCGATGGCTTTGGCCACCAGGGTTTTGCCGCAGCCCGGCTCGCCTTTCAGCAGGAGCGGTCGGCCCAGGGCGTGGGCATAGGCGATGGCTTCCACGAGCCGCGGATCGGGCAGGTAAGGGGCCAATTGTTCGCCGTCGGGCAGCGTGACGGGTTTTCGGAGTTTTTCGCCGGTGTATGTTTTCGTTGGAGCAGCCATGTTATTCCAAGGTCAGGAGATAGTTGTGATAGAGTTGGGTTTTGGCAAAAACGGCCTCGCACATGCGGTCGAGCACGTCCAGCACTTCGTTTTGCGCAGCATCAGGTTTCAAAAAAAGATCGTGGTCGGAGAGGCAATGCCGGGCAATGGCCGACAACTGGGCATCCGTTTCGGCCTGCCAGCGGGCCAGCACCGGGGCGCTGACGGGCTCTATGGGCGGCAATTCGGTTTGGGCCGGGCAGTTCAGGCTGAAATCCGCCGCCGCCGACCAGAAAGGGTGGACCACAAAAAACCAAAGCCGGTGCGGCGGTTTGGCGTGCTGGTTTTTTTGCAGGAGCGCATCGAGGGCGCTTTGCAAGTCGCGGAAGAACGTTTCGACGGCGTCTTTTTGCAGCAAGGCATTGAAATCGTCGAGCCGGATGGCCAGGGGTTCGGTGTGCAGGCGCGCGAACGCCAGAGCCGCCACCTCGGCAGCCGTGTAGCTGCGGGCATCGTCGTGGGCCGGGCCGGCGAGCCGGCGGTGCACTTCGCGGGCGATTTCGCCGGCGCTCACCTGGGTTTCGGTGAGGCTCAGCGCCATGGGGCGCAGCGTGCCGGGTGTTTGTGCCAGTTGGGTGCGCCAGCGCCAGGCCAGCAGTTGGTGGCCGCTTTGTTTGGCGCCTTTGAGCACCAGCACGGAGAAGAGCCCGGCGGTGTCGGGCGCGAAGGCCGGCTGGAGTTGGTTGTAAAAATTGAAGGAGGCCAGTGCGGCTTTGAGGTTTTCGATTTCGAGCGACTGGAGGCTGAGGTTTTGGTCGTAGTTGTTCAGGATGCGTTCTACGCCTTCCGACACGTCATACAAGCCCTCGTCCACACTTTCGTAGGCCGATTTGATGGCGGCGCCTTTGTTGGGCAGGGGTTCGAGTTGGCCGTAGAGGGTGAGGTCCCAGCGGCATTTGGTAAAAATAACTGGGATGATGACACATTGGCCGGCCTGCCGGCGCTGAAAAATCCATTGAGCGAGGTCCTGGTACACGAATTCGGAGGCCAGCAGGTTGGCGGTCACGAGCAGCAGCACGATGTTGGCTTGCTGGATTTCCTGCTGGATCCAGGCCAGTTGGTCGGCGCCGGCGGGGGTATCGGCGGGCGACACCAGTTGCAACAGGCGGGCTTGCTCCAGGGGTTTGAAGTAGTCCCGCAAGGCATCCGCGTAGGCTTGGTCGGCCGGATCGTGGTAGAGGAAACTGCGTTTTTTCATCCCCCCTGGGCTTTGCGCTGTTGTTGGATGTCGATGAGGCGTTGGATGAGGCCGCCGGCCACGTCCAGCAGGGCCTCGTCTTCGTTGGCCCAGGTGCTGATGGCTTTGCCGCCGCTGGGCAGGGCTTGCAGGTGTTTGAAGGCGGTGTATTGCCAAAGGCAGGGCCGGACGATGATCGGGATGATGGCCGCCGAGCCGGTGGCGCTGCGTTCGGTAGCGATTTTTATTTCTACGGTGTTGATGTATTCGGAGGCCAGGGCGTCGGCGCTGAGCAAAAAGAGGTAGACGTCGGCTTCCTGGAAGGCTTTTTTGATGAGGTCATCCCAGACTTGTCCGGCCAGGATGCCGCGGTCGGTCCAGGACACGACGGCCGATTCGGCGCGCAACGGTTGCCAGAATTTGTCGAATTTGCCCAGGTACTCTCTATCGACGTGCGAGTAGGAACTCACGATTTTCAGGGGAATGGTAGGGTCGAGCATGCGTTGGATATTTTGGTCAAAAATACTGGTTGCGATCTATTGGGCCTGCAATTTGGGCAAAAAAGCCGAAAGGTCGGCGGATTCGAGGGCGCGGTCGGCTTGGGCGCGCAGGTATTCCCAGTCGAGGAGCCGGGACTCGGGCACGGGTGGCAGGGCGATGCGGCTCAGCAGTGCCGGGTTGGCGCCCAATACGGGCCGGCTGTCGGTGTGGCTGCCGGCCAGCGATTCGCCCTCCAGCAGCCAGCGGCTGAGGCGCTGGTACTGGTAGTGCGCGGCGCTGAGTGGGGAGCGGGGCGCCGCTATGGCTTCGGGCCTTGGAGCAGATGGGTTCGCATCGTTTTGTTCGATGGCCGGGTTGGGGATGTCGGGGTCCAGTTGTGTGCCGATGCTGCACAGGCGCAGGTCGTTGGGGTTGGTGGCAGGCCACTGGAAGGGGCCGTCGGCGCTGGTGGCCTGGTAGAACAGGAGCAGTTCGGGGTTGCGGAACAGGCCGTTGCTGATGTCGACGACGCGGACGGGGCTGGAGGGGAATTCGAGTTGGACGGCGCTGGTGCTGAAGGGGTTGCCGGCGGCGAGCAGGAGTTCGGCCAGCGTTAGCGCGCCATTGTCGGGGAAGGTTTTTCCGTCGGGGTGGTTGTCGATGAGCAAGGGCTGGCCGCTTTCGTAGTGGCGCAGGAAGTAGCAAATGCCGCTTTGCCAATTGGCTTCGGCGAGGGTGGTTTTGCCGAAATATTCCCGCATAAAATTTAGCAGGTACAGTTGTACACTTTCAAAATCCGAGCGCGGGTTGGAGTACAGCAGCGTGATTTTATCTATAAAAACGGACTGGAAGTCCGACATGGGGTGGCCCAGGGCGATGGCGGTGGCGAAAAACGCCGAGAGGCCGGTGCCGCCCACGAGTTCGAAGGTTTGGCAGAGGTGATAGTCGAAGCGGCCGCTTTGGCGCCGGAGGGCTTGTTCGAGGGCGAGGAGGGCGGCCAGGGTGCCGAGGGCGTTGAGGCCTTCGCCTTCGAGGGCGAGGAGGTGTTTGGGGTATTGTTCGGTAGCCGATAGTTTAGCCATCCACTGCGCCTGCGCCTGTTGCTCTTTGGCCAGCAGCCGGTTGGCTTGTTTGGATGATGCTTGATTTTCTGGTGTGGGAGGGGTTGAAGTGGTGTTCGTTGCGAATACCAGAATATTATCCGGGCCATCTTTTCCCCGTATACAGAACTTGTATTGGGTCAACCATAAAATGGCTGCTTCCAGCATTGTTTTTTGCTTGCGTTCCGGCAGGTTTTGTAGTTCCGGAAATGTGTGCCGGCCGCCGATCAAGTCAGCCTCCCGAAGGACTCCGGCATGCTTTGCCGCAACGGCGATGATAGAAGCGGATAGCAGGCTCAATAAAAAGGGCGACAGTACAACAAATTCTTCCTCCGCGAAATTGGTTATTACGGTCAGGTAACCGTTGTTCTCCAGGATGCTGATGGCCGTTTGCAAATCGGCCTCTGAAAATTTAAGATTGGTATCGGCAGACTCCAGCCGCCTTCGGAGTTCGGCCCGGCTCAACAATACGTTTCCTGTACTACGCCAGGTCTTTCGGGCTAATATTATATCACGAATTTGTTTGGTGTTTTTTGACGTGGAAACACGCGGTACTGTTTCCCATTGAATTTGGCCAACCAGTTTTTCCCGCAATGCCGCAACGCCCTCGGCGGTTTCGGAACTGGTGCACAAATGGCCTCCCCGGATGTTGTTTTCCTGGCAAAACTGCTCCAGTTGCTCCTCCGGAATTCTGGTGGTCGTGCGGTCTGCGCGGGCGCCTACCAAAATGGCTGTTGGAATGGTACCCAGGTTTTTGAATTGTTCCATCCAGTAGCGGGGCGTTTCCAGGGCTTTTATACCTTCTGATACATCATACAGGAGCAACACCGCCATTGTCCCTTCCAGCAGTTGTGGGTACAGGGTCGTCAGTATTTCTTTTCCAAACTCCCATAAAATAATTTCTTGCTGAAATCCTTCCTGGCTTTTGGCGCCCGGGAGCGTCATGGGCCAAATTTGTACGCCGGCACCATGGCTTTCGTGCAAATCGAAATCACCCGGGGCCGCCAACTGCCAGCACAGGTTGGTTTTGCCGACCATAGCCTCCCCAACCACGAGTACTTTTGCAGAGCAGTACTGAACCGGCGGCGAGGGCGGTTCTTCCACAGCCGACTGCCTGTCCACCAAAATGGCTATTTCCCGGATTTCTGTTCTGAACCAAAGCGTTTTCTCCAGTCCCTCTGTAAATGTGCCCGCCCGGCCTTTCATGAGTTGGGTACCTAATTGTTGGACTTCCTGGTACACCAAGTCGATTCTTTCCTGCACGGCAGGGTCTGAATTGTTGTTGGTCAAAAGGTCCAAAGATTCCTTCAGGTGATGCCGGGACATCAGTTTGGAAACTTCGGTAAGAATGGAGCCAGCGGTCATGTAGTTGTTTGTCAGATGGTTAAGTAAGGCGTAAAAATAAAGTCACGAATACCTCCTGCCCCGTACCGCTCGCGAGCCA
>JADLDL010000043.1 GCA_020846655.1 Saprospiraceae bacterium
AGTACAAGTTTGGCGCTGACATTGGCATGGCTGCCGTCAAAAGCCAGGCTGACCGCCTCCACTAGGATCGTGTTGGTAACGTTGGTAAAAAAATAATCCGTCACGTCGTACGTATAGATCCGGTTGAACATGAAACCCGTCACGCTCCGAAAGTCGAACCACACATCGTACCCGTCTTTCAAGCGCCCGTCGCGTTGGTCCACACTCACCAGCCGCTTGTTGATGTACAGCCGCGCCACATCGTCGCAGTTGATCTCCAGGGTGGCCTTGCGGATCGGATCGGCGCCAAGCACCAGGTTTTTTCGAAACTGATAGGCCTCCCCTTCGCCACTGTCCGTCCGGTTGCGCCAGATCGGTACCGCGCCAGGGATGCGTTTCGTGTTATGGTTGTATTCTGCTGCTGCAGCCTTGTGGGTCCCGCCATGCAGGGTAGATGTGGCTGTTGCAATCTTCTCTCCCGACAAGGGATATTCCCCAAACCGAACCGGACTGCCGCTGATATCCCAACTGGGGTCGGTCACCAGGATGATCGGTGGTTTGACGGGCGCATTCTGGGGGCTGGTTGGGGTCTGGCCTGTGGCGGCGAAAAAAATGGTTACCAGGGGGAACGTCAGTAAGCGGGTACACATCATACGGTCTCTTTTATCTGGGTACATACTTCAACCCTATTCCGGAGTCGAATTGTAGTAAAACGCAGAAAGACAAGTGCTCCGGCTAAAAGTAACGCGGGAAATGAAGTAAAAACAGGCAAACGCTCCTTTTACGGCACACACATCCGCCGCAACGACGCGCTATCGCCATAAAACACATTGAAATCCACCGGCTCGTTGATGCCGTTCACCGTGCCGCGGTCGCTGTGTTGCCAAAAATGCCACTTGCTGTCGTCGGGCATGTGCAGGTCGGTGACGTAGTAGTGTGCAATCCAAAAACAATAGGGCTTGTAGTCGGGCTCGTTGGCAAAATGGTTTTTGTAAAAATCGCGGTTCGTGTACACGATGGGCTTGATGCCAAATTTCTTTTCCAGCAACTGCAAAAACTCCAGGGTAAACTTCTGCACCTGCGCCTTGTTCATGCCCCGGGTCACCTCGATATCGACTACCGGAGGCAGGTCGCCGGAGCGCAGGCGCACCGTCCGGGCAAAATGAGTAGCCTGGGCCTTCGGACTCAGGTCGGGCAGAAAAAAATGATACGCCCCCCGGATGATCCCCTGGCGCCGCGCATTTTCCCAGTTGTAATCAAACCAGGTATCCTCCAGCCAGGTGCCCTCCGTCGCCTTGATAAACGCAAAACTGATCCGCACATCGTCGACCCGCATACCTTTCACCCGGACCCAGTCTACGCGGTCCTGGTACCGGCTCACGTCGATGCCGTGAACGCCGTACCCGTTGGGGATCCGGATTCCGAAATGTTTGAACTCCTTGTAGTGAAACGGATAATCGAGCAACTCCAGCAGCCTAAACCGCAGTACCGGACTGATCCACAGCGCTACGCCAAACAGGATCAGCAACGACGGCAGCATGCTCTTCAGCGTGCGGCGGCGCCGGCTGGGCTTGAAAATGAGTAGTTTGTGCAACCAGGACATGTAAACTGCGGCTGGGGAGCGAAGCGCATCCGGAAACCGGATTAGTTTCCGGTGAAAATGGGTTTGCGTTTTTCCAAAAAGGCAGCCACCCCTTCGCGGTAATCCTGCGTTTCGCCAGCCAGGGTTTGCAAGCGGTCTTCCACGCCCAGTTGGGCATCAAAATCGTGGTTGAACGCCTGGTTCAGCGCGCGTTTGGTCAGGCCCAAGCCCAGGGTCGGCATCTGCGCCAGGGTTTCAGCCAGCCGCAGGCTCTCTTCGGCAAAACTTTCGTCCGGAAACACTTTCCAGATCATGCCCATCGCCGCCGCTTCCGGGGCAGGTATTTTGTCCGACAACATCATCAGCGCCGTGGCGCGTTGCAAACCCACCAGCCGGGGCAGCGTCCAGGTGCCGCCGCTGTCGGGGATCAGGCCGATTTTGGAAAAAGCCTGGGTAAACGAGGCCGAGGCCGTAGCCACGGTGATGTCGCAGGCCAGCGCAATGTTGGCGCCGGCGCCGGCCGCCACACCGTTGACCGCACACACCACCGGTTTCTCCAGGTGCCGAATGGCCCGCACGATCGGGTTGTAGCCCGTGGAAATGATCTCGTTCAGCGATGGCCCCTTGGGGTCGACCACCTCCTGCAAATCTTCGCCCGCACAAAAAGCCCGGCCCGAACCCGTGAGGTACACCGCCCGGATATCCGGGCCCGACTGGCAGCGCTCCAGCGCAGCCAGGATTTCGAGCCGCATCGCCTGGTGCATCGAATTGAACACCTCCGGGCGGTTCAAGGTGAGGATCGCCACTTGTTTTTCAATCGAAAAGCGAATAAAATCGGGCATAGTGGTCCGTGTTTGGTGAGGAAATGAATTGGGCGGCGAAGATAGGGATTTCTCCAAAGGCCCGCGCGCAAGTTGCTGCCGCTCGCTTAGCGTTGCGCAGCCAGTTCGGTGATGGCGCGCACCAGTTTGTCCAACTCCGGCACCGTGGTGTACACGTTCGGCGTCACCCGAACGCCTTCAATTTTTTCCCAACTGATCGGCACCGTGTGGATTTTCCATTTGGCAAACAAGTCCTCATTGATCGCCACCGCCTTTTTCCCTTCGATCCCAAAAACACCGATGGCGCAGCCCCATTCGGGTTTCATGGACGTATAGAACCGGATATTGGGCAAATCCCGGACTCTTTCCATCCAGTAATTTTTCAGGTAAAACAAGCGCTCTTGTTTGCGCGCCGAACCAATCAGGTTGTGGAGGTCCAGCGAATAACCAATGGCCATTTCCTGCGGAAAACTGCGGGTGCCCAGGGCTTCAAACTTCCGGATATTGGCCCCGTCCGGCTCATCGCTCGACAACAAGGCCCACACCTTCGGAATTTTCTCTTTTTTTACCCAAAGCATACCGCTGCCAAAGGGCGCACAAAGCCACTTGTGCAGGCTGGTGCCAAAATAATCGCCCCCCAGGTCCGGGATTTTGTAATCGAGCAGGGCAAACGAGTGCGCGCCGTCAATCAGCACCTCGATGCCCCGCGCATGCGCCGCATCGGCAATACGCCGGGCCGGCAGCACCTGTCCACACCAATTGACGAGGTGGGTGATGTGCACGACTTTCGTTTTGTCGGTAAATTTGGAGGCATATGCCTGCGTGAGGGCCTCCGCATCCTCGCTTGGCAGATCAATGTCTACCCAAACCAGGCGAATGCCGTCGCGTTTTTCCCGCTGTTTCCAGGCGTGCATCATGTTGGGGTAATCGTATTTGGAGAGCACCACCTCGTCGCCGGCCTTGAGGTTGAGCCCAAAAATGACGGTATTCAGCGTTTCCGTGGCGTTGCGGTTGATCGCAATTTCCTCGGGGTCCGCACCCGCCAGGGCTGCCAGGTTGTAGCGCAGGGGCTCGCGGTCCTGGTCCAGCACCCGCCACATATAAAAAGAAGGCACTTCGTTGCACATCCGGTTGTAGTAGTCCAGCGCATCCAGGGTAGCCCGGGGAGCGGGAGACACGCCGCCGTTGTTGAGGTTGATAATCGTGGGGCTGCATGCGTAGGCCATGCGAATCTGGCGCCAGAATTCCTCGTCCGAGAGCGGCGCGTCGAGGTGTCGGAACGGGGCTTTTTCGAAAAAAGCAGCGGAAGCGGTCTGGTGAAGGGCCATGCTTCCCAACAAGGCAGCCGTACGGCGAATAAAACTGCGGCGGTTTGTCATGATCGGATATTTTCCCTCAAAGTAAATTCGATTCGGACAAAATCCGGTTGCTTTGCTTTAAAAATCTGTTAAGACGCCGTCCCACTTGTACCCTTTCCGGCCGAACGGCGTATTAACCTTAGTTTTCATTTTAAATCAACTGATCGATGACAAAGAAACTCGTGCTCACCGCTTTCGCTACTCTCCTGACCACCCTGGCTGCCTGGTCGCAAGCCAACCGCGACAAAGCGCCGGCCTCCACTGAGCCCACCAACAAAACCGAACGGGCCAGTACTGCCAAAAACTCCAAAGATCCCCGCCGGGCCGAACAGCCTAATACCCGTACTACCGACTCAGGCGCCTCCACCAACACGGAAAAAGGCGACAAGGGACCCAAAGCCAACAAGGGTGAAAAGGGACAAAAGGGACCAAAAGGACAAAAAGGTAAAAAAGCAAAAAAAGGCAAACACCCGCACCACGGCAAAGGGAAGAAGGGCAAGGGCAAAGGCGCTGAAAATGGCCGGAAGCACCAAAACGACGACGACCAAGGCGATAGCGGCGACAGCCAAAACAACGGCAGCAACGGCCGCAACCGGGGCGACGGCCAAACCGGCCAGCAACCAACCGACGCCAGCAAAACTACCCAGCCAGCCCCGGCAGGCCAAAACGAGCGCCAACCGGGCGACCGCCCGGCTTCCGGCTCCGAGAAAAATAAAAAAGACAAAGCGCGCAACCGCGGCTAATACAACCGACCACGACAACAAGCAGCGCCCCGCTCCCGGCAATTCCGGACAGCGGGGCGCTTGTTTTTTTACGGGACTAAATTTGCGGAGCACATGGCCCCCGCCGGCTAATCCACGAGTTCCATCTCAATTTGCCGCTTCTGCACATCCACGCCTACGATCCGGACCCGCACGGTGTCGCCCATTTTAATGGACTTGCCCGAACGGCGTCCCATCGCGCGCAGGTTGCCCTCCGCCAGCACATACGTGTCGTCGAGGTACTTGAACTCTACCAGGCCCTCCGCCAGTGAGCCCGGCAAGGCCACGAAGAAGCCGCGTTCGATCATGCCACTCACGTAGCCTTCAAACTCCTGCCCCAAGTGCTGCCGCAACAGTTCGGCCTGTTTGTATTTGATGCTCTCGCGTTCGGCGTCGGCCGCTTTTTTCTCCTGGGTGGACACGTGTTTGCACTGCTCCTCCAGTTTGCTTTTGTCCATGCGGAAAATGCGCCCGTCGAGGTTGCGCTCCAGCAAGCGGTGCGCCAGCACGTCGGCGTAGCGCCGGATGGGGGAGGTGAAATGCGAGTAATGCGTAAAGCCCAACCCATAGTGACCGATGTTATTGCTCGAATACACGGCTTTGGCCATGGTCCGGATCGCCAGGGGCTCCAGCACTTTCAGCCGCTCGTTTTTCTGGGCGGCCCGCATGAGGGCGTTGTACGATTCCGCAATTTGTTTGGGTGTGCTCACCTTCATCGGGTGGCCCATTTCGGCGGCAAAACGCGCAAATTCGGCCACTTTTTCCATGTCCGGCAGGTCGTGTACCCGGTACACAAACGGAATTTCGGCCGCAGCGGTTGCCCGGCTTTCGATGTACAGAGCCACTTCCTTGTTGGCCAGCAGCATAAAATCCTCGATCAACAGGTTCGTGTCTTTGCGCTCCTTCACGTAGGCTTCGATCGGTGTGCCGTCTTCGGCCAGGCGGAAGCGCACTTCTTCCGAATCGAACCCGATGGCGCCGTTGCGCTCGCGCTCGCGCCGCATTTTTTTGGACAACCGGTCGAGTGCCTTCACGGCCCAATCCAGTTGCGGGAAAATGGTCAACTGCGTCAGGGCTTCTGCCGGTTGGCCATCCAAAATGGTCTGGGCTTCTTCGTAGGAAAACCGTTTGGCCGAGTGGATGACGGTTTTGCCAAACCAGCGCGACACGATTTTGTCCTTCGCGTCAAACACAAACACAGCCGAAAACGTCAGCCGGTCCTGGTAGGGCACCAACGAACAAAGGTTGTTCGAAAGTTTTTCCGGCAACATCGGGTTCA
This sequence comes from Saprospiraceae bacterium, assembly GCA_020846655.1. Lineage (GTDB taxonomy): Bacteria > Bacteroidota > Bacteroidia > Chitinophagales > Saprospiraceae > M3007. The sequence goes on from JADLDL010000043.1 coordinate 5,781, forward strand.
CGCGGTCCACCAGGTACACCGAAGTGCTGCGCCGGAAGGCCTCCTGGTCCATTTGCGAATCCGGCTTCAGGTAGTGCGTCACGTCGGCAATGTGAATGCCCACTTCGATCTGGCCAAAATCCAGGGTCCGGATGCTGAGGGCATCGTCAAAATCCTTGGCGTCTTCCGGGTCGATGGTGAACGTGAGGATCTCCCGGAAATCGCGGCGCAGGGCAATTTCCTGCGGCGAAATGGTTTCCGGGATGCGTTCGGCTTCGGCCATGGCTTCTTCCGAGTGGTTGAGTTCAAAACCGGCGTTGATCAGGATTTTTTTCATCTCAAAATCATTGCCGCCGGCGTCACCCAGGGTTTGCGTCACCTTGCCCAGCGGCACCCGGCCTTTTCCTTCCTGCCAGTCGGTCACGCGCACCACCACTTTTTCGCCGTCGCGGGCATCGCCGCAGGCTTCGAGGGGCACGTAAATATCGACCGGCATGTTGGGGTTGTCAGGCAGAAACAACGCGTATTTCCGACTTTTCCGGAGTGTACCGATGAAAAATTCATTGGCGCGCCGCAGCACTTTGAGTACTTCGCCTTCGGGTTTTCGGGGCGTCATGCCGCGGCGGCGCGGCGCACTGGAAAACAACAACACGCTCACGGTATCGCCGTTGAGGGCGCCGTTGAGGTGCTTGGGCGATATGAAAATATCGGATTCGAGTTGGTCGGTGACGATATAGGCCGAGCCGGTGCGGGTCATATCCACCCGGCCTTCCACGATTTTGCGGGGGCCGGCGCTGGGCCGGCGCTCCGGAACTGCGGCTTTTTCACGGGTTTTGGATGGGCGTGTGCCGACGGCCGGGTCAAATTTTTCCGGCAGGGCTTTTTCCACCTTGGGCGCCTGCATCGTCAGCCGTTCGAGCGCAATACCAAACTTGTTCTCTTTGAAGGATTGGACCGATCCGGCCATTACCAATTGCTGGAGGGCGTGTTCAATGGAGTCCTTGTTGTTGTCAATTTTGAGCAGCTCCGCCATTTGGCGCGGGCTGAATTGTTTCTTGGGCTGGGTAAGCAGGTATTTCAGAATTTCAATTTGTAAATTTTTGGCGCTCAACTTTTTGTCGCCTTTTTTCTTGTTTTTGGTCATACATTAAAAACTGGTTTTACTCGATGGGGTATGGGTTAGGTGTAAAAAATGAAATGCAAAAAGCACTGTAAATATGGTATAAAACACGCTCGAAAGGTAAAAAGTTGCTGCTGGATATTTGAGAATCTTTAACCAGCAGCCAAACAACTGCCCTGCCGTTTCTGCGTTTCTTTGTGCAAAATTAGTATCCAACATGAGAAATACACTTTTGCTGAGCCTGCTGCTGTTTTTTTCCGCCGATTTGCTGGCGCAAAGCCCCGCTCCGGCAGAGACGTCTGACCCGGCAGCCAAAAAGATCCTCGACCGGGTCCGGAAAAAATACGAAGGCTACAAAACGCTGGAAGTAGCGTTTACCCTGAGCAGCGAAGTTCCGGGCGAAGACATTCAGGTGCAAAAAGGAACCGTCGGACAACAAGGCGCCAAATTCCGGCTGACGATGGAACCGCAAATCATCGCCAGCGACAACAAAACGACCTGGGTATACCTGAAATCCAACCACGAGATCCAGATCAACGACACCGACCCCAACAGCGACAACGGGTTTTTCACCCCCCGCGACCTGTTGCGCCGATACGAAAAAGGTGATTTTTTGTACGCCCTGAGCGATAAAGTCACGGAAAAAGGCAAAGTCCTGACCCAGATCGAATTCAAACCCAAAGACCGGAAGTCCGAGTATTCCAAAATCCGGGTGAGCATCGATGAAAAGACCAATACCATCGTCAGCATCAAGGGTTTTACCAAAGACGGCTCCCGACACACCTTTGTCATCACCAAAATGCTGCCCAATAAGGTCTTCCCGGCAAATTATTTCCAACTGGATGCCAAAGACTTTCCCGGCGCCCGGGTCGAAGACCTGCGGATGTAAATTTTTGCAGCACGGCGGCCACTTGGCCGTCGTGCTGCAAAAAGCCGGGCCTTACTTCCGGATGGCTTCCACGGGGTCCATTCCGCTGGCTTGCAAGGCCGGAATCAGGCCGGACAGGATGCCCACGATGATCGAGGTGCCCACGCCCACCAGGGTATTGGACATTGACAAATGGATATCGAAGTCGATGGCGTTGGAAATCAGGGTGGTCACCAGCCAGATAAACAACAAGCCGAAAGCGCCGCCCACAATGCAAAGCACCACGGCTTCAAACAGGATTTCCAGCAGGATAAACCAGCGTTTGGCGCCCAGCGCCATTTTGATGCCGATGATGTTCGTCCGTTCGCGTACCGACACAAACATGATGTTGGCCACAGAAAACATGCCCACGATCAGGGCAAAAATTCCGATCACAAAACCGGCCAGGTTGATCACGCTGAACACACTGTCGAACAAGCCGCTGAGTACCGACAAGGTATTGAGGGCGAAGTTGTTTTCTTCCCGGGGTTTAAGGCGCCGGATGGAGCGCAGGGCGCCGGTGATCTCGTCTTTCATGTCCTCGATCGCCACACCGGGTTTGGCCTGCACGAGCAGGCTGGTGCGCTCCCACTGCCCGTCGCGGCGGATGTTGAAGCCCCTGCGCGCCAGGGTATAACTCACCAGAATGCCGTTGTCGAAGTTGAAGGGTTTGAGCAGGTCTTTGCCTGAAGTGGTCAGCACGCCCAGCACCCGGATTTTGCGGCCGCCCACGTTGATTTCCTTGTCGACCGGATCAATGCCCTCCCCAAAAAGACCTTTGGCTATTTCGGCGCCCATGAGGCACACGTCGCTGCCGTTTTGGTATTCGGTAGAGGTGAAATAGCGGCCTTCGTTTTGAAATTCCAGGTGAAACAGGTCGCGGCAATCCTCCGTAATGCCCAGGAAAAAGACATTTTCGACGCTCGAGGATTTCCACTTGATGGTTTTGTTGCCCAGGTATTGCCAGAAACCCAGTTTCGTGGCATTTTTCAATTTGGCTTCCAGCGACTCGTACTCCACGTACGACATGTTGGGCCGCCGCATCCATTTCCAGAAATTGGCGCCGGGATCCTCGGCCCAGGAGAATTTCTCGATATAAATCACGTCGTTGCCCAACTTGGCCATACTGCCGCGAATATTGTCTTCCAGGGAGTTTACCGCGCTTTTTACACCAATAATGCAGAAAATCCCGATCGTTATGCCCAATAACGACAGGAAAGAGCGCAGTTTGTTCGCCATCAATTGTTGCCAGGCCTGGGCCGCGCCTTCAAGGAGGATGCGTATAATTTGGCGCATAGTAGTTGGAGCAAGGGGGATCGGAAAATGAAAAGATATAAGGTGCGCAACATTGCCGGGGCTAAGGTCGAAATTCGACGCACAGCGGTAAAAAGGTTTCGATTAAAGCAATTTTTTTATCTATCAATCCGCATTTGCTGCGCCGGCGGGTATTGCCCAGCCTCTTGCTCGCGCAATTGGTCGCTGGTCAGGCTGCTTCCATCGGGGCTCCAGCCGGGCGGCCCCAGCACACAGGCCAGTTTGTGGCGCCAGGATGACTGCTTTCGCACATCCCGCCACATCTGGCGCCATTCGTGCAACACCAGGTTCAGTGGATCGGAGTGTTCCAGTGGCTTGGTCAGGCCATAGCAGATGGGTTGATATACTTGGGGATCCAGCTCTTCCTGAAAGGTTCCGAATAGTTTATCCCACACAATGAACAACATGCCCAGGTTGCGGTCCAGGTAGAGCGCATTGCTGGCGTGGTGCACGCGGTGGTGCGAGGGCGTAACCAG
>JADLDL010000044.1 GCA_020846655.1 Saprospiraceae bacterium
CCCTCGACTGGGTCAATGCCTACGCGCCGGAGCATTTGATTTTGCAAATCGCACAACCACAAGCCTTTGCCGAAAAAGTGGCCAACGCAGGTTCGGTTTTCCTGGGGCCCTTTACCCCCGAAAGCGCCGGCGACTATGCCTCCGGCACCAACCATACCTTGCCCACTGGTGGCCATGCCCGCGCCTACGCCGGCGTTTCGCTCGATAGTTTTGTAAAAAAAATCACCTTTCAGGAAATCTCCGCTTCCGGCCTGGCCCTGCTGGGCCCCCATGTGGAGGAAATGGCCCGGGCGGAAGGCCTCAGTGCCCACGCCCGGGCCGTGAGTATCCGCAACACGACAATGGCCGTAGCAGCGCCTGCCGTACCGGCGTCAGAGTGGCTGCTGGAGCGGCTACGCCCCAACATCCGGGCCTTGAAACCCTACTCCAGCGCCCGCGACGAGTTCAAGGCCGGATCGAAGGGCCTGGCTGCGGAACTGATTTTTATGGATGCCAACGAAAACAGCCTTGGCTGCCCGCTGCCAGAAGACCTGAGCCGCTACCCCGGCCCGCAGCAGGGCCAATTGAAAACCCGCTTGGCTGAACGCGAGCACCTTTCGCCGGAGCAAATTTTTCTGGGCAACGGCAGCGACGAAGCCATCGACCTCTTGTTGCGGGCGTTTTGTGAACCGGGGCTGGACAATGTCGTGCTGCTGCCGCCCACCTACGGGATGTACGCCGTGATGGCCAATATCCAGGGCGTGGACATTCGACAAGCGCCGCTGCGCCCCGATTTTTCGCCAGACCCGTCGGCCGTGCGCGCCACCTGGGATGCGCGCTCAAAAATTCTGTTCCTCTGTTCGCCGAACAACCCGAGTGGCAATCTTTTGCCGGAGGCTTTTGTGCTCGACATGTTGCGCGAGTTCCCGGGCTTGGTGGTGGTGGATGAGGCCTACGGTGATTTTTCGGGGCAAGCCTCGGTCACGCGGCACTTGCCGGCGTTTCCCAATCTGGTGGTCCTGAAAACCTTGTCCAAAGCCTGGGGGCTGGCCGGGCTCCGCTTGGGTATGGCTTTCGCACAGCCTGCCCTCATCGAGGTGCTCCAGCGCATCAAATACCCCTACAACCTCGGTAGCCACACCCATCGGCTGGCCTTGGCGGCCCTGGATGAAGGGGCGGCGGTACAGAAAAACATCGAAACCATCCTGGCTGAGCGGGAACGCCTGGCCAGGCGCCTGCGCCAGCACCCGGCGGTGGTAGAACTGTACCCGAGCGTGGCTAATTTTTTGTTGGTCAAAACCCGCGACGCCGACCGTTTGTACGCACAATTGCTTGAAAATCAAATTGTGGTGCGCAACCGGTCGCAGGAAATGTACTGTGAAAATTGCCTGCGCATCACCGTTGGCAGCCCGTCTGAAAACGACCGTTTGCTGGCGATTTTAGATTCGATACCCGTAGAATTATCTCAACCACAAGCCTGAACGATGCAAAAATTGCTTTTTCTCGACCGAGATGGCGTCCTGTTGGTGGAGCCGCAACCCGACCAGCAGGTGGACAGCCTGGAAAAACTGGAATTTGTGCCCGGGGCTATTTTTGCCCTGGCGCGCCTGGTGCGGGAACAAGATTTTCAACTCGTGCTCATCACCAACCAGGACGGCCTGGGTACCCCCAGTTTTCCGGAAGAAAACTTTTGGCCGGCCCACAACAAAATGCTGAAAACCCTGGCCGGCGAGGGCATTGTATTTCGTTCGGTGCACATCGACCGTTCCTACCCGCACGAAAACCTGCCGACCCGGAAGCCAGGCACGGCCCTGCTCCGGGAGTACCTGGAAGGCGGTTTCGACCTGGCCAACTCGGTGGTTGTGGGCGACCGGCTCACCGATGTGCAACTGGCGAAAAACCTGGGCGCCCGCGCTGTTTTGCTGCGGCAATGGGATGACCCGGCTGGCCGGGAAACGGAAATCGACTGCCTGGCCGATACCTGGGAGCAAATTTACCAGTACCTGCGCCGGCCCCCGCGCCGCGTCGAACACCAGCGCAAAACCCGGGAAACAGACATCCACATCGCCCTGAACCTCGACGGCTCGGGGCAGACGGACATTCAAACCGGGCTGGGCTTTTTTGACCACATGCTCGACCAATTGGGGCGGCACGGTATGCTTGACCTGCGCATCCAAACCACCGGCGACCTGCACATCGACGAACACCACAGCATCGAAGATACGGCCCTTGCCCTGGGAGAGGCCTTTGCGCTGGCCTTGCACGACAAGCGCGGCCTCGAACGCTATGGGCAGGCTACCGAAAAAGGGCTACCACCTGAGCCGGAGGCGCCGGTGGCGGCGCAAACCATTCCGATGGACGAGGCGCTGGCCAGTGTGGCGCTCGATTTTGGCGGGCGGCCCTGGCTGGTTTGGCAGGCGGAATTCAGGCGGGAAAAGATCGGTGACATGCCGACCGAGATGTTTTTTCATTTTTTTAAATCCTTCAGCGATGCGGCGCGTTGCAACCTGCACATCCGGGTAGAGGGGCAAAATGAGCACCACAAAATTGAGGCAATTTTTAAGGCTTTTGCCCGGGCGGTCCGGCAGGCAGTGCGGCGGGATCCGCTACAGGATCAGTTGCCTTCA
>JADLDL010000045.1 GCA_020846655.1 Saprospiraceae bacterium
CACCCGTTTTACTGGGCGGGGTTTGTGTTGAATGTGAATTAATGTGGCCAATGTGTTTAAATTTGGCCAAGGTGGATGAATGCAGGTAGCAGGTAGCGCGGCGTTTACGCCGCCCTGGTCAAGGCCCTTTAGGGCCGAAAAAAACGGTCGATTCTCAGGCCACAAACGGAATAGCTTGAAATCAAAACAAAACAGTGCGGGATGGCGTGCTGTGTATCCAAGCCAAGGGCATAATTTTACTTCAAGTTTTGGGTACTCGAAAAAGAGGCGGGGCTTTGTGTCGCAATTATTTGTCAAAAAGCGGCGCCCGGCTGGGTACCTTTTTGATCAATGCCCAACAAACGGGTATTGTCTGTGCCCTTACCGATTGTGTGTACCAGCGGAACGCTGCTTTTTTTTCATGTTTTAACCATTCTGATCATGCGCAAATCCTTGTTTATTTTGTTGTTGAGCGGCTGTTGTTGTGCCGGCCTGACAGCCCAAACGACACCGGCCGACCCTCTGCCGGAGCAATACGCCGTCTTTTCCGTTTGGTCGCAACGCCTGGACCTGAGCCGGCATGCGGGCAAAAAATACCGGCTCAGCGCTGCTGTCCGGGTCGAACCGGCCACGCCGGAGTCCTTTGCCACGATCTTTATCCGCAACGAACCGCCCCAGGGTGGCCTGCGCGCCTGGACCTACATGGACAACATGATGGACCGGCCCGTGAAGGATACCACCTGGCAAAACTATACCCTCGAATATGTGGTGGACCCCAAAGCGCCCTGGATCGGTTTCGGCACCCTGGCTTTTGGCAACGGCGTGTTTTTCTACGATAATTTTCATCTGAGCGTAGAAACCGCCAAAGGCGAGTGGACCCCTGTCCCCATTGACAACAGCGATTTTGAACAGCCCAGCCTGGCGCCCTGGATGCAAACTTCGCAGGGCATACCGGCCCGTGTGCTCGGCGCTGCCGCCACCCTGTTTCCGGAAAAAGCCTTTTCCGGCCAGCAATGCCTGCGGGTGCAAAATGTTTTCCTCTTCAAAGATTGAGCGCCTGCTGCGCAATACCCTCTGTTTTTGCTCACTGTAAACCTTCCGATTGGTTATGAAACATTTGTTCCAGACCCTGTTATTCCTCTGTGTGACCGCTGTGCTGCCTGCCCAAAACTGGACCCCGATGGCCCAGGGCATTTTGCCGGCAGGCTATCTCATTTTCAGCATTTCGGCGGTGGAAGACCACACCATATGGGCCGTGGCGTCCCAAGCTATATTCCAGCCCCCTGTTCCCAGTACCCACAAACCGCAACTCCTCCGCAGCGCCGACGGCGGCCAAACCTGGACGGCCCTGGAAGTGGAAGAAGCCGTCGGCGCCATCAGTTTCAGAATTGTAGCCATAGACTCGCTGACGGCCTATTTGACCACCCAAGACTATGGTAGCGGCTCCGGCCTGGCCCTCTACAAAACCACCGACGGCGGCTTCAACTGGAACAAAGAGTTCAGCCAATCCAGTACCGGCGTATCCCTCACCCGGTTCCCCGATGGCCAACACTGGCTGGCCCACAACCGCCAGTTCATCAGCCGCTCTGCCAACGACGGCGCCACTTGGACCGATGCTATGGTATCCGGCTACAAAACGGACGAGTTCCAGCTGCTGTACTCAGGCACCAACATGGCTTCGGCGGTGGGCGACACCCTTTGGAACGGCACGTCGAGCGGGCGAATGTTGCGCTTTACCCAGTATGGCCAGGCCAGCCAGTTTTTTGATACCGGCCTGGGTACTGCAACGGCAATCTATTCCGTCGCGTTTCAGGACCACCTGAACGGCTTGTGCTACAGCCGCAATTTGGCCAACAACAACCGCATCGCCCGCAGCACCGACGGCGGCGCTACCTGGAGCGTGCTGGCCAAACAACCCGGCACTACTACCGGATGGTGCATCAGCGCCGTGCCCGGCACTCCCGGGTTTTATGTGTTGTCTACCAATTTCAACACTACCTTGGGCAAAATTGCCATCACCAAAGATTTTGGCGAGAGCTGGACCATTCAAAACATCAACAAACCCCTGAACGCCGTCACCTTCACCTCGCCCACCACCGGCTGGGTAGGCACCGGGGAAATCCTGGAAGACACCCAACCCGCGTTGTACAAATACAATGGCGCGCCGCTGGTCGGCACCACAGCGCCGGACGCTTTGCCCGGCTTTTGGGTATCGCCCAACCCGACGTCCGGCCTCCTGCGGTTTGGTTTCGACGGGCTGGACAAGTCGTCGGTCACGGCGATGCTCAGCGATGCCGCCGGGCAAACGCTGTTCTCCGGAACACTCTCCACCCCGCAACTCGATTTGAGCCCTTTTCCGGCCGGCTTGTATTTCCTGACGGTTCAAACCGAGAACGGCCAGGTAACCCGTCAAGTGATCCGCGAGGAATAACACGGCTGCTTAACTCCGGCACACCGGCCCTTTCGCGCCGCAGCGATCTAGTAGGGGCTTGAAAATATGCGCCGGATAACATACGTGTAGCAGATGTTGACCCGCTCAATCCTCTCCCTGCCCCCTCTGTCGGGCGCCACTAAGTTGCACCCCTAAACCCGGCAATAAAGTTGTACCCTGGAATTGGACTGTGCAGGGGCAGCGCCCCGGAAGATTTGTAGTAAAAGTAAGCAATAAGAGGCATGTCGGAGGTGCAGCGCACCGCAATAGGTTTCGGTGCGCTGCACCTCCACACCAAATTATTGGTATCTAATGCTACAAATCTTTCGCGGCGCTGCCGCTCGCTAAGTAATTAAAAATCAATTTGTCACACCAAAATAGGGTACAACTTTATTGCCGGGTTGTAGGGAGACAACTTAGAGTCGCTCGGCACCCTCCAAAGGGGGAGGACTGAGGGGGCAAAAAAAAGATTGAAATTACCCTTGCCGGACGAAGTCTTCAGACTCCGCTCAATGTTCACCCCGCCGCGATCTTGTCGTATGGAGGTGTCGTTTCCGGCACTTTAGGCTCTGTATTGTCTAATTTAAATAACAATAAAATATGAAAAACTTCAGACTTTTCTGGATACTGTTCTTACCCCTGGTCTGCGCGTTTGCCGGGCCGCAGCCGCAGGCCCTTCGCCCCACCGCTCCTCTTGCTGATTTGATCATTGTGGACCTGGAGCCGGGCATTGTGCACCTGGAACGTTTTGTTTTGCCGTATACCTGTAAAATCAGGAACCTGAAGAATATTGCGGATCTGGAAAAAGTGGCCATGCGGGTTTGTTGGTCCAAGGACGGTACGACACCGACCAACTTTGCACAATCTTACTTTTTGAGGGATGTGGCCTCGTTTAAAAATAAACTGGTTACGGGCGAGTCCCTCTCATTCAGGTTTGAAATAGCCATTCCGAACCAGAGTTTGGCGGAAGCCAAAAAAACGCCTTATCTGAAGGCTGTGGTCAACAGCAATGCCAGCAATGGGATGCAGGAATCCAACTACACCAACAACACGCGTCGGGCGCTGGTAAACCTGAACATACGCGACCACCGAAGCAACTGATGCCTTGCTGAGCGAAGTCTTCAGACGTCGCTCCCGCATAAGCCGGACCTTGTCCGGAAAACCACGTGAAGTCTGCCGGACGCTAGGAATTGCCGACAAACCCTACTATCAATATGAAAAAACGTACCCTTTTTTGGATCCTGGCCCTCGCCTGGGCCAGCCGCCCCTCTGGCCTGCCCGCTCAGCAGCCGGCTGCCCGGCAAGCCGGCACCATCATCACCGACGATGTGATGATGCTCACTACGGCCGCCCGGGGCCTGGAGCCGCTGGCCTGTTGTCCGTATCCCGCCGGCCAAACCTACTCGATCGCCCCCGGCGCCCAGTGCCGCGTCGATTGGTCGGCGGCCCGCCAATATGGCCGCGACACCTTGCGCCTCCTCCAACTGGAAATCGTAAAGGGAAAAGCGCCGGTGGCCCAGTTTACGCTTAGCCTCAAGCCGCGCGCCAAGCCGATGCTCCTGCAATGCATGAAAGGCTTTGGCTGCGAAGGCGTGTGGGAGGCCTACCCCTGGAAATCGCCGAAGGGCAATTACCTGGAGCATACGCTGCACCTGTTCAGGGTAGTACCCGTGGGTGGGGCGTATTTGCGGGTGGAGAATTTGGATGAAAAAACGCCGATCACCGTGCGGGTAAATCCTTGCGCGGGGCCGGCAACGAAGTCGAATTAGCCGGCGCAAATCGCGAGCAACCATTCGCGCTCCGCCACATATTTTTCCTGCCGGATTTTCTCCCCCAGGGCCTGCCGCCCGGCGTTGTCGCCCGGGTGGAGGCGGCTTATTTTTTTTAAAAAACGGATGAAATGCATATTGAGGTCCTTGTGGTAGTCCAGGGAGGCGCGTTTGCGCTGCAGGTAGGTCGTAAAACTATCCAATAGACTATCGAGGGCGTCCGTTTCGCCGTTTTCGGTATAGATCCGGGCCAGCATCCGGCGGGCATCGAGGTTGTAAAACACATCGCGGAAGTCCATGCCCCGCAATATTTCCTGCGCTTGGGCATAGTCTTTTTTCCGAAAATAGAACACTGCGGAATTGTACAGCCAGGCGCTTTCCCGGTCTTTGGGCGGTAGCCAATGGCGATACTGGTGCAACAATTCGGCTGCCACGCTCCATTCCTCCAAGGCAATGGCCGCCAGCAGGGCATTGTTGTAGGTGAAGCGCGAGAGGTACCCATCGTCGAGCAGCAAACGCCGCTCGATGCCCGAGCGATACAAGTGAAAGGCTTCGCGCAGGTAGGCGCGTGACCCGGCATTGACCTGGCGGATACAAAAATTGAGGGCGATCATAAAAACATCCCGGATTTCGGCCGGCGGAAATTGTTGCCAATGCGCATCGAGCAATTGCTGGAGTTGGCGGAAATGGGCTTCGGCAGCAGCGCCGGACTGCTCCTGGGTTTTGTAGGCATGGAAATACACCTGAATGGCCGGGTTGTCCTGAAAACTGCCTTCTTGCACAGCGGCCAGTACGGCCGGCAGCGCCAGGGGCAAGGCATCCCGCCCGCCGGGTTGCGAGTAGCCGGTACAGGCCAGGCGCAGCGCATCGAGGGCCACCACTGTATCAAATGCATGGTTCAGTTCGGCAATGTTGCCGCCGGTTTCGCGGTTCTGGTGACTGGCGGACGCCCAGAATACTTGTTTCGAACGGAATACTTGCCCGGCCCAATGGACATTTCGCCAGGGTGTTTTCTCCAATTGCCGTTCCAGCACCTTGTTTTCTTTTTGGAAAACGGAGTCGAGGCCGCGTTCTTTCAGGGCCGCACACAAGGCCAACTGTTGCTCCAGCGGATCGGAGGCCCACTTGCGCCAGGCCAGCCATTGTTTCAGGGCGGTAAACAAGAAAGACATGAGCAAGCGCATGGAGGCGTCGGAGTAGGAGGCTGCCGCGCCGCTCCGGCTCCGGCGTGTGGCGCGTTTTTCCTCAAACAGAATTTCCCAAACCACTTCCTTGTGCAAGGGCGGCGGAGTACTGCGCTGCGTAGCCGGCCGTTGGCGGCACAACTCCTCGAACAACAACAGCGCATCCTGCCGCTGGTTAAACAGCGGGCAAGCCAGCCATTTCCGGGCTTCGGTTCGTTCAGTGGCACTCAGATTCTGCACGATGAGCAGCAGGGGTGTATTTTCCATGCGTGTAACTTTTGTAGTTGTAAAATATTGATAATAAAAAAATTACAACTTATAAAGCGTAAAAATTTTGTTGCAAAATACAGAATTTGTTTTTGGCAGGGGCGGATTCCCGGAGCACTTTTGTACGGCAATTATTTCCCTACGACAAAAACGACACCTGTATGATGCGACGATTTTTTCTGCCCATCCTTTTCCTGCTCGGGCTGCTGCCTGCCGGGCGGGCTCAATCCTGGATTCGAAGTTCCGATCCCCCGGGTCCGGGGTACCGGGTAAACGACCTGCTGCCCGATTCCTTGGGCAACGTATATGTGTTGAGCGATTTTTTTTCTCAGGTTTCCAAATTCAACGCCGCCGGGGACCTGCTCTGGAGCCGGCAGTTGCCCGAACCGGAGGGCGACGCCCAACTGGCCTGGAGTGATTTTGGAAATGTACTGGCGATGATCGAAACACCAGAAGGGCTACGGCTGATCGAATTGGACCCGGACGATGGCCAGACCGTGTTCAGTCCTTCTTTTTATCCTTTTGATTTGGCTGGTTGGGCTAAAACGAATTCGGGAGTACTGATGGCACGCAGCGTTGGCAGCAAAGAGCTGTTGTTTCGGCGCCTGGATGCTACAGGTGGCATTGATTTCGAAAAATGGGTAGATATAGGAATACGAACCTTGTCGACCAATACCAACATCGCCAACATGCTGGCCTTACCCGATGGGGGAGCCGCCTTCCGCGTTCCGGCCGTTGATACCTTTAACGGGCATCCGCTTATTGGCTTCGCCTTGGTTCGGGTCGATGCAGAGGCCAATTTGCTGAGCGCCCGGCACCTGCTCAGTCTGCGCTATGACGCTAACTGGGAATCTGCCCTGCTCCCGAACCAGGGCCTGGTTTTTGCCAGGGAATGGAAAGACACTGTCGAGATTTTACGGTACGACGCCAACGATCAACTGGTCTGGCGCCGGAAAATCAAACACGACGCATACATCGCGGTGGGTGGTGTGGTGGGCACACCGGACGGCGGCCTGTTGGTGGCCGGCACGGCCCGTTTGCCGCAGCCGCATTGGTTCGCCATTCCCAGACAACTGGTGCTGTTCAAGTTGGACGCTGCTGGGGAATTGCAATGGCGTCGCTACATTCACCTGGACCCTTTTGCCTACACCGAAGGCGAGGCTATCACGCTTATGGCCGATGGCAGTTGGTTGGCAGCCGGCTGGACCGCCGACTCCTTAGGCGCCAGCAACAAGCGCTTGCTGTTGGCCAAGGGGGGCTTTTCAACGACGACCCTCCAGGGCAAGGTGCTGCGGGATGAAAACAACAACTGCCTGCCCGATTCCGGCGAATTGCCGCTGGAACACTTTTTCGTGCGGGCCAGCCGAGCGCAAGCCGTGGCCTATGCGGTGGTCGACAGCCAGGGGAATTACGAAATGCCCCTGGATACCGGTATCTACACGGTGGAAGTAGTGCCGCCGGCCGCCTACTGGGAGGCCTGCGATGTCGCGCAGGTCGATTTGTCGCAAAACGGCGCCAGCGATACCCTGGATTTTTCCATGGCGGCAGCGGTGCTGTGCCCCTTGCCTGAAGTGAACATCAGTTCGATGGGCTTGCCGCTGTGCCTGGAATCCCAGATGGCCATCCAGTATTGCAACCGGGGTACTGCCGTTGCCGACCCGGCCATCCTGCAACTCCTGCTGCCTGCCGAACTGGATTTGGTAAGCGCCGACGCTCCGCCGCTTGCCCAGAGTGGCGATACCCTGTGGTTCAACCTGGGACAGATTGGTATCAACGAATGCGGCACATTCCGCCTGACCGTGCTGACCGATTGCGATTCGGCAGTCATGGGGCAAACGCTTTGTACCGAAGCGCGGATCTTGCCCGATAGCCTGTGTGTGGTGCCCCCTGGCTGGAATGGCGCGAATGTGGTGGTCAACGCCGAATGTGTGGGCGATTCTTTGGTGCAGTTCCGGATTCAAAACACCGGCTCTGCCGCCAACAGCACCAACCGGAATTACATCGTCATCGAGGATCAGATTGTACTGATGAACGGGCAGTTTAACTTGCAACCGAACAGCAGTATCCTGGTGCCACAGCCGGCAAACGGCCATTTTATCCGGCTGGAAGCCCAACAGGAACCCAACCACCCGTTCCCTGCTCCAGTGGTGGCCTGGGCGGAGGGCTGCGGCGGCTCGGGTACGCCCGGTATGCTCAATCAGTATTTTCTGGGCGACGATGCGCCAGGCCTGGACATCGATTGCCAGCAGGTGGTAGCCAGTTATGATCCCAACGACAAACAAGGGGTGCCAACGGGCGTGGGCGACGAGCACGCCATTGGCCGGCAGACGGAACTGAACTACCGCATCCGGTTTCAAAATACCGGTACAGATACGGCGCGGGGGGTGCTGCTGCGCGATACGCTCTCGCCCTGGCTCGATCCGGCAACGCTGCGGGTCGGTGCCGCGTCTCATCCGTTTGTCTGGCAACTGGAAAGCGGCGGTGTGCTGAGTTTTTTGTTTGACAATATTTACTTGCCCGATTCCAACCACAACGAACCCGCCTCCCACGGTTTTATACACTACCTGATCCGGCCCAAAACCAGCACCCCGCTGGGCACCCGGATTGAAAACCGCGCCGCGATCTATTTTGATTTCAACCCGCCGGTGATGACCAACACCACCTTCCATACCGTCGATTCGGCATTCCTGACGGTGCTGGTAGAGGAATCTTTTTCACCCATGCTTCGGGTGAGCGTGCAACCCAATCCGGTGGCGCAACAAGCGGTGTTTCAACTGACGGACCCGCCCGCCGGCCCGCTGCGGGTATACCTCACGGACAGCGGCGGTCGGCTGTTGCGGCAGGCCGTTTTTTCCGGCAAGCGTTGGGTATTTGAACGGCAGGATTTGCCGGAAGGCATCTATTTTTTCCGAATTGAAACCGCCGCCGGTCTTCGCTTGGGCAGCGGCAAAATCATAGCCGGTTCCGGCACACCATGACCCTTTTTTGAACATCCAAACACTTTTTACCATGAAAAAAATAATCGCTCTTCTATCGTTCTGTTGGATGGCTGCGCCCAGCGATGCACAAACCTGTTCTATTCCTGCAGCGCATTCGGCCCTGCTGGGCAACGACATCCAGGGCATGCTGGCTGTCGATGGTTCTTTGTTTAACAATGGCCTGTCGGAACTCTCGGACGGGCACCTGCGGCCAGACCCCGGCACGGATGCGATAACCGTGTTTACGGCAGGGCTTTGGCTGGGCGCTTTGGATCCGGCCGGTCAACCCCGGATTAGCCCGGTGGCATATATACGGA
>JADLDL010000046.1 GCA_020846655.1 Saprospiraceae bacterium
AAAACATACGTGCTGGACTATGCTGCTGAGTACTATCCCTACGGGAAAACGATGCGGGATTATACCAACGGCACCAAGGAAAAGTATGAAACGACGCAGCACGAGCGAGACCAGGAATCCGGACTCGATTACCGGGGTGCGCGCTTTTACGACGGTGACATTGCCAGGTTTCTAAGTGTGGACCCACTGGCTAAAGAATACATTGCGTTGTCTCCATACAACTACGTTGCCGGTAATCCGATTCTTGTTGTTGACCCGGATGGGAAGGAGAATATACTGTATGTATACGCGCCAAATGTGTCGCAGCGGGATGAGATTATTAAATCTATCAATAAACAATCTGAAAAAATGGGTCTGAATGTCAAAGCTGTAGCGGTTGATTTTGTTCCAGAATCTAGTGCCTTGGACGCTTCAGACTCTTTTGTGTTTTTTACCGATAGTAAGAATATAAAAAAAGATGCGGCCTCACTTGAAAATACGAAAGGATATGCATTTGCGGACGGCACTTTTGAAGGCTTTACATTCAATACCTTGGATGTAAGTAATAATCCAAAGTATTCTGAAGGCGATGGCAATAACTTAATTCTTATCCCTTTTGATAACTTGACTGATGTTGTGAATAAAGCCAATGGGAAAGGATTTTATAAGACAATAGGTAAAACAGAATCTAACTTCACTGGGATGAAGCTCGAATATGTAACGGCAAATATCATACTGCATGGAAGCGGCCATAATGCGGGTGAAAAACATGAAACTATGACGTTTATGGAGGCGCACCTAGAAAATGTGGAATTTGATGGTAAATTTAGCAAGAAAAAGGCCCTCGAAATCATGAAAACTGTAACACCTGAACAACTGGCCAGGTACAAAGAAAAATACAATGCTACCAAGCCAAAGGTGAACTTAGAAGGAGTTGATGACAAATGATTCGTAACTATCTTGTAGAATACACTAAAAATGACTTCGAAGACATATTTTCTTTTTCTATTTTTAGGGGCATCACCACTGCTTTCCGCACAGACGCAAATTGGAAGTGGACTATCAACATCTGACTCCATAGAAATTATTTACAAAACACTGGAGTTGGCACTTCGTTATGAAGTTTTAATTGACTATAAGCATTATCAGAAGCATTTTGTAAATCAAAATGAATTCGATAATTATGACGTCAGTAAGATGTTTATTAATTCCACATATTTACCTGGAGGGCTAAACCTCAATTTTTTTGGCTACAAAGACATTGAATATTTCACTTGGTCTGATAACGGTGTTAAAAACAAATCTTTCGACTTTTTAGAAATCAATTCCATTGCCCCGAAACCTGACGGAACCTATGAAGTCATGCTCTCGTCGAACCTGTACATAAAGAATAAATCTGTTTACTTGAATAGTTTTATGTTGCTACAATTTGAAAAGGCTGAAAACCAAAAATGGTATTATGCAGTAACGCTGCGTCGTGAATAAACAGCAAATTGAGTTTTCAAACCCATTCATTCAAAACGTGTATCACCAAGTACCTAATTTTATGCGCCTGTTTCTTATTACTATAGCTCTATGGATATCGGCTCATGCTGAATTGCACAGCCAAATCACCGGCGGCCGCGGCAACGGCCAAAGCGCCCCCGCCGAAGTGCAAGCCACTCCTGTCACCGCAGGCGGATTCTCCGGCAACGTCAGTTTGTTTACCGGTATCTATAACTCCTCCTACAACCTGGGCACCGTAGCCGAACCCTCCGGCCTGAGCTTTACCGCCACACTGAGCTATAGCTCTACCTTCTCTTCGGGCGACAACCTGCCCTACGTTTCCGGGGTGCCCTATGGCGAAGGCTGGAATGTGGATATCCCAACAATTTCAGTCACTACCGAAGACTACAGCAAGTACACCAAATCACAACTGGATTATATCAACCGGACCAACCCGCCGCCGGCCACGCAACCCTACACCGCCACGTTTAACAGTGCCGAACGAACCCGCGAAGGCGATATCTTCTGGTTTGCGCCCACGGTGAACATCCCGGGCGTTGCCAGCGGGCGTATGGTGTACAAATACATGGACGGCAATGACCGGGTATTTGTACTGCACGAATTTGAGCGTTATGTGGAAGCGCGTATGATCGACGGCGGCTATACCTGGGAGGTGATCCTGGACGACGGCACCCGCTACGAGTTCCAAAGCGCCATGATCAACGTATCCAATGCCCCCAACCAGCGCGTGCCGGAACTCAACCTGAGCGAATTCGACGGCAAAAACATGGTGCTGCCCAAAACCAGTTTTGTAAAATGGGTCTGCACCAAAATGTACCACCGAAACAAAACCGGGGCTATTCGTTTTTCCTACGAAGGATACGGCTGCTTCGACTATTACAAGGAATTGAACCAGGGCGATATCAATGGTAATATGGATTATTACTGGAACACAGCCGACCAAACCAAACGTTGGAAGCCCTGTAAGGAACTGATCCTCAAAGAAATCAGCAGCGCAACCGAGAAACTCGTGTTTGGATACAAAACCGTTTTTTTCTCCGGCACCAATGCCACCGGAATGTTGCAATTGACCGACCCCACCGTGTCCAGGACCGACTCGATGTACAACTACAAAACCGCATCCTCCTGGTCTTCCAGTTTTTCCGGCTGGTCCCGATACAAACACATCAAAGCCTACAATGTCCTTGCTCCATTCACGAGTGCAACCAACCCCTACCAAGGCAAGTTGAACATGGGCATCAACCAAATGACGTATCTGCATCGCACCCAAATCAGTACCGGATCTGAGTTCGACCACGGATACCTCGAATCGCCGGGTATATCGGTAGCGAACCTGCCTACCGGCGATTTATATGAAATAAAAACCCAAATTCAGAAGACCGGCGGCGTCGGCGGCGCTACCGACCATTGTTTGTTCGATATCAATGTTGCAACCGGCGCCAACAGTTCCATTTCCTTGGGCTATTCTATCAATGGCCAATGGCCGGCAACAGGTCTCGTCAATGCCGATCTGTACACCAAGTTCCGAGGCACCTCGGTCTATTCCACCTTCAACCAGGGATTTAAGTGGTACTACAATACCGGAAGTATACTGCAAACCTCCAATTTCTTTTCCCTACCCAACCTGGCCCCTGTTTTCAAGGATATTCACCTCCAGATTGGACCAGCCAGTTCGGACAACGACTACAGTATGCCACCCTCGCAAATTGGCGGTATCAGCCAGGTTAACCCGCCCAAACCCGAGTTGTCGTACTTCAACGATGGTGTTTGGCACAGCAACTGGGATACCAATAATGGCAACAACATCATGCAGTCGGGAGACCCCGTTCCGGGAAACTTCGGTGTCGGCATGTCTTGGTATATGTTGCAAAAAATTACCGGCCCGGGTTCGGACTACTACTCCAATTACCCGGTAGATTTTTGGTGGAACGACAATACCGTTTCCACTATGAATTACCTGAGCCAGCCAACCCGCACCAAAGGCACAGGCTCCAATCCCCCAACCCTGAGCCTTATTCAGGCTGACCTGGTCCGGCATTCCAAAAACACGTATATGCTGACAACCGTGAGCAAGTATGTGAACAATGCCGGTTATACGGCCGCCCAGTTTTTTGACCAGGGCCAATGGCACCTCAGCGCCCAGTTGAAGATGGAATATGAGTTGGATCAATTGCCGGTCTTTTCCAATTCAAAGCCCGTGAACTCGCTTACGCTGAAAAGTTATAGCACAACCCGCTACCGGAAGATCATCAAACTGGCGCGGATCCGGCAAATGAATATTAAAACGAATACAGGAAATGTGCCGGAAAGCGAATTCCCGACCACGCATTTTACCTATAAAACCGTGAATGCCGGGCCTTTGGCATCTATGACAGGCTGTGCTATGGTCAATGGCGTATTGGAATGTAATGGGACGATGTACAATTCCAATAACGTCGTATTGTGGAAAGTCAATAACCCGATGGGGCAGGAAATAGAAGTAGACTATTACAACATCGGTAATCAGGGCCTTTATTCTACCTTTAACCCGGCCGCTACCGCCACCGACCGTTCGTATAGCCTGATGACGTATCACCAGACGCCAACGCTGTATAATCCGACTCCGCAAAATGGCAACGTACCCGCTGAAATGTCGACCATGCGTACGCTGCCCGAGTCCTATGCTTTCCAAAATTATCTGGTGGTCAAATCCATCAAGGTGAAGGACCAAAATGCCAGCCCACAAACTACAGATTACACCTACGGCAACCTGTATTTGTTTAACGACGACCCTTCGTTGAGTGGGAAATTTACCAAGGAAAGGGAAGCCAACCTGCGCTTTCAGGCAGGTTTCGATTCCTGTGTTGTCCAGGGCCCTACGCGAAATAGTAAGCGAATCAAAACGGTTTATTACCACAAAACGAAAGAAGAAGGCGCCGTTAACACACAGGCGAACCTGTATTATGACAACCTGATGTGGGGCAAATTGTACCGCACGAATACCTATGACGGCGATGGCAAATTGTCGCAACAAACCCGCAGCACCTTTGAACCCGTACTCGCCTATGAAAGCATCCGCCACCGGGGCTTTGGCTGGCTTGACCATGTGGTCGCATATGACTACATGGAATACCATCCGGAATTTTTCAAACCGGTGTTGACGGATTTCAAGAGCCATACTGCCTGGAACACTTACGTAACGGCCATGCACTGCTATTTTGGACTTCCAACGGACAACCACAGCAACCCCGAAACAGGTGGTTGCGACGATGGCTGGGGCTTTTACTATGCGCCGGAAGCCCAATTGGTCTTTTCGGACCCTGTGGCGGGGCAAGGCGTGAATGAAATGTCCTATTTCCTGGAGGCCAGCCCGTTTATGGTGGGTGATGGCCGGTTTTACCTCAATAGTTATTTTATTAAAAAAACCTCTGACAGCACATTCGTCTTTGACACCGAATTGACGGGCGCCAGTTTTACACCCGGCACGGCGCAAAAATCGATCCTGACGATCACCCGGTATCAATATTTTGATGCCGACTACCGGGGACGCTCCAACAGCCCCGGTTACGGTAAGATAGGGATGACCACCCAAAGCGACGGCTACTATTGGCTGCAATGGGAGCCCTCCTGGCAGTTGTACAGCAAAAGGACAACCTCGCCTCAACTGCACGATGCGTTTAGCGAAGAGGAATATTTCTATTTCTATGACCTGGTCAACGTGGCTGCTTATCAGACAGACCCCGTCAACGGCTCGTATTACCCCAAAGTAGTGGCCGGTACGAAATATAAAATGTTGTACGATATCTGGTCCTGGAAACAATTGCGCAATCTTTCCTATGAGACCCGGATATCGACGCTGGCGCCGGGTGAAACGGAGTCGACGGTTACAAAGGCGATCTTCACCATCTATGAAAATGACTGGGAAACCCACCGCGAACCGTCGACCTATGAAGAAGTAGAAAACCCCAACATGCCTCCGGGTTGCGACAACGTGCTTGGCGGCGACCCCGGTGTGACAGGCGGTGGGACCGGCGGCCCTGTGCTACCGCCATGTGTTATTGTAGCCTCGGGTAATACTGTTCCTCCGGGCTACTGCTACCTGCCCAGTGCCACCACCCCGAACCGGTATTGCCTCTGCGGCAATACACCCCCGGTCGTGTCAACGCCCGACCCGGCTTCCCCGCCGTTCGGTTTTACCGGAGGAGGGCCCTCCAGCGGCCGCAAAGGCAGAAACGAAGGCGCACAATTGCGCCCGCCCGGCCTGCCCGGTAGCCCGTATGATGATCCCCAGTACTTCTATGTCGTGTCAATCGCCGGCATGATTTTGCAGAAATACGAAACCGTTTGGGTAAAAGACGCCAATGCGCCGGTCATGAGCTTCGACCTCGTGACCTTCAATCCGAAATTCAATGCCGTGACGGATACGCTGAATGTGTACAATGTGTTGAGTCGCAACATCTACGGCCAAGTGGTTCGGGAGGCCGATGTGCGCAACACCATCACCTATTACAACTACGGCACCATCCACAACATCGAATTTGAAAACTGCTACAACGGCTTTCAAAGTCTGGACGTTATTCCGCTGAACAGCCACCCCGGCTACCCGGACGCCATCACTGTTGGCGAAGGCCGCCCGGATGCCCTGACCACCTCCTATACCTATAACCCCGACCTGACCATTGCGAGCATTACTGACCCGAACGCTAAGGTCATGAGCTATTCGTATGACATGTTTGGCCGGATGAACCAAAGTAGCCGAAACGGCAACCTGGTGCAGGCCGTCACGTATTCGCAGTGGAAAAACAACCTGACAAAAACCTTCCAGCAACGCCTGGATGAGAACTTTGTAAAATCGGAAAACTACCTCTCGGCCACCACCAAGTGGACTGAATGGGCCTATTTGGACCCCTTGGGGCGCGAAGCCGGGTCTAAAAAAGAAATCACTACGGGGCAATCGTATATTTTGAAAAATGCCTACTACGATGCCTGGAACAAGCCCTCGCAAGCGCGCAAAACCTTCCTGAGCACCGGCACACCAACGGTGACGGTGCCTGGCGGCGTGACCAGCGCTGACTTGGAATCCTACCAGTACGACAACGAGCCGGAATCCCGACCAACCATTGCGGCCAAGTTTGGCCAAACCGTCGGTTCTGCGAATACTGTCCAAACGTCTTACGGCATTATTTCCAACACCACATTGAACTCTTTCCTGACTACCCTGGGCTTGACAAACAATGTCCTGGGGACCTGGTTCTATTTTACCAAAACCAGGGATGAAGACGGGAAGTACACCATTGAATTGAAAAATGCCTTGGGCCAGAAAGTAGCCTCTATCGGAAACAATGGCCAAACCGCCACAACCTTCGTCTACAACAGCCATGGCCAGGTAAAAGAAGTGCGAAACCCTTTGGGCCAAACCAGCCAATATACCTACAATTACCTGGGCCACTTACAGCAAATGACCACGCCGGATGAGGGTACAACAGCCTTTGTATACGACGAAGGAGGCCTTCTACTGGCCCGCAGGGATGCTCGTAATATTACCCGCTTGTATAAATATGACAACTATGGGCGCATGACGGAGCAGATCCGGAAGACGTCAATGACCACTGCGCAAACCAATGCCCTCTTTGCCAATTCGGGCGAATTCTGGACTACTGACCGGGTGATGGCTGCTTACACCCCTTTATGGAGTAATTTTTATTACTACGAGAAACGCTGGTTCTTCAATACCGTACAATCCAGTTTGGTGAGCACCTATGCCACTACCAATACGCAGAATTATGTGACGAATAATACCACCTATTCGTTAGGTAAACCCACCATGCTCCTGACCTATGGTAGTGCCGGCTCATTGGTTGAAATCCGGTATTTGTCCTACAACCTGGACGGCTTTTTAAAATGGGAAATTAATCAATTCAATTTCAATGGATTGTCCACTTCTGCGAAAGGCATGGTGTTGGCGATTTCATATCCCGACTACAACCGGCAGGGTAGTGTGCTCACTCAAAATATTGACCTGGACTGCGATGGCGTGCTGGATTTCCAGTATTACAACGAATATGACAACTGGAACCGGCAACTGCGTACCTACGCCAACTACAGTGATGCCAAGAATACCGGAACAAAAATTGTAGAGTTATTATATGATAATATTGTAGGCGCTATCGACAAGAAAACCTACTTTGACCATGCCTCGGGTTGTACCAATGTCCAGGTAGATCAGGTGGATTATGATTACGACGCGCGGTTCCGCCTGACGCGGATTGGCTCCACCCTGTTCGACTACGACCTGAAATATGACGGAAACGCGTTTACTGGTTTTACCACCAATGTGACCTACAATTACAATGGAAATATCAATGCCGTCAAACCATATTATAAGTTTGGCCTAGTAAAGGCAATTCCTGCAAATTTCTCTGGCGCAGCCAACGTAAACTACTGGAACTTCACCTACGACAATCTCAGTCGCCTGACCAAAGCCGATGGCAACATGAGCGGCGCAGCGAACTGGGGCGATTCAGAATATGTTTATGATAAAGCCGGGAATATTACGACCTTGAAGCGCTACAGTTACGACTATCCCCCAGGCACACTTGCACAGGATATCTTTGCCTACACCTACACCGCAGGCACCAACAAATTGAGTACGGTAACCCGGAATGGAGCCGCAGATCGCTCCATCACCTATGACGCCAACGGCAATATGTATACCGATAGCAAGCGGAAAATCGCCAACGTGTCGTACGGCCGAATGAACCTGCCCTTCAACCAGGCGATCACCGTGGCTGCCAATACAGTCAAGGATATTGCCATGTTGTATGATATGAGTGATACCCGGATTTTCAAACGCAGTGTGACGACGATCGGCAATACTTATCCGCCCAATGCCACGGTAAACGGCTCCGAATACTACATCCATACCTTGGCTGGCCAGGAAATTGGGGTGTACGACTTTTTGAATGACAAACTTACCTGGTACGTATTTGCCGGCGACCGGGTAGCGAAAATCGAACACACCCTGGCAACAACCTATGGCGACGGAATCGACCCCGGCAACGGCGGCGGAGGTAGTGGCGGCGGCGGCACAGCCACCGGCGGAAACGGGCCTTCCTCGAAGATCTTCCCCAGTGCGAAATACAGCGATATGGCTTCCATCGAAGCCAATGCCGCCGAAACCGGCAAACTCCTGCTGGGCAGTTTGCGCAAAGTGCTGCGCTCCGATGGCCAATTGCAACTGCCGGCCACTTTGGTGCTCGTGGAATATCCCGACCAAAAACAAGCCTGGATGTTAAAAACCGAATTGACCAAAGTAAAAGGCGGTTATACTGAAAAGACCTACGTAACGCTGGATGATCCGCGGAGTCAACTGGAGATTCCGATGGCCGACGGTTCTTCGCAGGCAATCGTGTTGGGCGAGGCCTTAGGTATATTCCGGGCCAGGCAAAAACCTTTTGTGCAGGGCTACGATCCCTCGGTGCAGCCGCTCCTATTGTTGGCGCCACCGCCGCCACCAATACCCCAGCCGGTGTTCTATATTTATGACCACCTGGGCAACACCCGCGTCACCTTCCACGTTGATATCACCTGCCCGAGTACCAAATCGTATGTGCTGGACTATGCCGCCGAGTACTATCCCTACGGGAAAACAATGCGGGATTATACCAACGGCACCAAGGAAAAATACGAGACGACGCAGCACGAACGCGACCAGGAATCAGGACTGGATTATCGGGGCGCGCGGTTCTATGACGGAGATATCGCAAGATTTTTGAGCGTGGATCCGATGGCCAAGGATTATGCAAGTTTGGCGCCTTATGTTTATGTCGCGAATAATCCTATGACTTTTATTGATCCGGATGGGAAAAAAATTGTCCTGCCTGGGTATACCTCATCAGCTACTGTGACAGATAAAAGGGTGGGGGCAATGGCTTTGGCATTAATGAGCCGATTAACGAATGACAAACTTTCTGTAACGCCAACTGGCGAAGTGTTTATTGAAAGATCCGGAGCAGCCAATCGCGGCAAAAATCTTGAATATGGAACAAAATTGCTGGATGATCTTATGAGTAATGATCATACACTTTCGTTTTCAGAAGCTGGTGCTGGAGGTTTCGCAACCTTTGCTAAGCAAGACGGTAAACGGGTTGACAATCCGGAGTTTGGCGTTGAATACGATGCGGAAATCAATATTCCTTTGTCGGCCAGAAATACTCCTACCGTAAATGCTGATGGAACAAAGGGCGGTCTGCCTGTATTTATTTCTTTGGGCCATGAAATGATTCATGCCTTGCATAATTTTCTTGGCCAAAATGAAAAAAGCACCTTGTTGCCTGATTTGATTGATCCAGACTCCGGTGATGCCAAAATAAAAGGTTTGGTGACGAAAGAAGAACTAAAGGCCAGGAATGATGAAAACGAAATCAGGTGCGAACAAGAGATGGTCAACAGGGCAATTCCATATGAAGAACAAAAGTAAACTTTACCTCATATTGAGTTCTTTCCTTGTATTGGGATGTGGTCTTGGGAGAAAACCTGTCTCTACGATGGATTTTTCTGAGCCCCAAGATCACATTCCTATCCGGGCTTTACTGCACTGGAAGGATATGCGTGATTCTTTGTATCGATTGTCCTTAAAACAGGAAACTTCAAGGCAAGTAGGGAATCATGTTTGCTCGGATATTCTTGCCGTTAAAGTTCGGAATAATACGCAACAAGTATATGAAGCCATTCACGCTATTCTTGACTTGGCCTTAGTAGGGTATTCCTATGTCAAAGTAGATAAAATCCTTCTGATTCAAAGTAATGTCTCTCATTCAGCGGAAAACGACCTGTATATCTTAGTCTACAAAGGGAAAGAAGTGGAAGCCATGCTGTATAACCTGCAAGAGAAACGATTTGAATATGCCGCACGATACTTTACCACCAAATACATACAACGTAGATTAACTAAAATTAGAAAGGGAAGTTCAGTCGATTGTAGTTTTGATGAAATCAATTTAGCAGAATTCCAGGATGGTCACTTAACTCAATTGACAGTAACCTATAACCCTGGGCCTGAGGTGAATAATTTCTTGGCACTTACCTTTGAAAAAGGTTGGTATTGAAAAATACGACCATTTTTTAGAACCAAAGACAAGTAAAAAATCCTCCCTATACTTGGCATCAAAAACACCAGCCAATGTACCTCCTGCGTAAAAACGTCCGCGCCTTCACGCTCACCGAACTCCTGGTGGTGCTCGTCATCATCGGTATCCTCATGCTGATCGCGCTGCCGAACCTGATGCCCCTGATCTCCAAAACCCACAGCCTGGAGGCCCAGCAAGCGCTCACCACCTTGCAAAAACTCCAAAAGAGTTACCACCAGATGCACGTCAAATACACGGAAGAACTCCTGGAACTCGGCTTCGAGCCGGAAAAAACCGTGGAAGAAGGCGGCAACGCCAAATACACGATCGAAATCACCTCCGCCTCGCCCACCGGCTTCACCGCCCGGGCGCGGGCGGTGGTGGATTTCGACCAGGACGGCACGTTCAACGAATGGGAAATCTCCCAGGACGGCGCTCTGCACGAAGTCGTCAAAGACTGAGCCTGCCGATGCCGGAATACGTCCTGAAACTGCTGCTCGCCGCACTCCTGTTGTCCATCGCCTACAGCGACCTGCGGCAGCGGCACATCACCCTGCTTCAGGTCCTGCTGCTCGGGGCCCTGTCCGTAGCCCTGGCGGCCCGCGCTGGCTGGCCCGTGCTGTGGCGGCAGGCAATGTTGAATTCGGTTTTTCTTGCCTCCCAGTTCGGCTTGCTCTGGGTCTGGTTTTCGCTCCGCGAACGCCGGCCCGCGCGGCTCTTCGAGCACTACATCGGCCTGGGTGATTTGTTGTTTTTGCTGGCCATCACCCCGGTCTTTCCGTTCCGGCATTTCGTCTGGTTCTACACCACCAGCGCCTTTCTCGTACTGCTCCTGGCCCTCCTGCTGAAAGGGCTTCGCCCCACGGCCTTCGACACCATACCGCTGGCCGGCGGCCTGGCCTGCTGTTTTTTGATATATTTACTGCTCGAAATACAAATGCCGGCTTACTAATCCACCGGCGCCGCACCGGATATGACCGAGAACATTGCACCGGAAATCCTCCAGCAACTCAGCGCCACCCAGGCCTGGCACTACGGCGTTTTGCCCTTCCGCTCCGACGAGCACAACCTCTGGGTGTATGCCGCCGATACCAGCGCCGACCGCCAGGAAGAACTCGGTTTTTTGCTCGGCAAAACCATCCACGCTGAATGGCTCGACGCCGACGCACTGCGCCAGGCCCTCACGCAAGCCTACCGCAAACCGGCCCACGGACAGGTGCCCGGCGCCAACCATTCGACCGATGCCGCTGCCGCCCGGGTCGCCTCCGCCGAATTCCGCAAAAACTACCACCTCGACGCGCTGCTCCTCGAAGCCAAACAACACAACGCCTCCGATATCCACCTGGAACCCTTTGAACGCTTTTGCCGCATTCGTTTTCGCATCGACGGCGTCCTGATCGAGCGCTACCAAATGCCCACGCAGGAGTACCCCGCCCTGGTGAATAAAATCAAAATCCGCGCAAACCTCGATATCGCCGAAAAACGCCTGCCCCAGGACGGCCGGATCTTTGTCCAGGAAGGCGGCCAAAAATTCGACATCCGCGTCTCCTCGCTGCCCACCCTGCACGGCGAAAAAATTGTGCTCCGCCTGCTCTCCGGCAGCGAAACCCGTATCGACATCCAGTCGCTGGGTTTCATCCCGCAGGACCTCGAACGCTACCTCCAGGGCGTTTCGCGCCCCAACGGCATGGTGCTCATCAGCGGCCCCACCGGCTCCGGCAAAACCACCACCCTGTACGCCACGCTCCAGTTGCTCAACAGCAAAGAGCGCAACATCCTGACCATCGAAGACCCCATCGAATACACCCTTGAGGGCATCAACCAGGTGCAATTGCGCGAACTGATCGGCCTCGATTTTGCCAGCGCCATGCGCACCTTTTTGCGCCAGGACCCCGACATTATCATGGTCGGCGAGGTGCGCGACGTCAATACCGCCAACATGGCCATCCGGGCTTCCCTGACCGGTCACCTCGTGCTGTCTACCATCCACACCAACTCGGCCTGGGGCATTGTGGCCCGCCTGATCGATATGGGTGTGCCGGGCTACCTGCTGGCCGATACCCTGAACACGGCTGTGGCCCAACGCCTGGTCCGGCGCTTGTGCCCGCAGTGCAAAGTACCCGTCGAGCCGAGCCAACTGGCTTTTCCCACGCAGTTCAAACTGCCGCACCCACTGGAACAAGCCTTCGAACCCGGCGGCTGCGAACACTGCTATTTCACCGGCTACCGGGGGCGGCAGGCGGTGTACGAAGTGATCCCGATGGATGACACCCTGTCCACCATGATCAAGGAGATCAAATTGGATGCCCGCCAGGTGTTGCGGGAAAAAGGTATCGTATCTTTGCCGGAAAATGCCTTCAGCCTGCTGGCAACAGGCCAAACCAGCCTCCGGGAGGTGTATCCCATCCTTATGACCCAGCATTGAAACGACCTGCTTTTTCATGATCCGACCCATAATCCTGAGCCTATTCCTGGCCATTTCGTGCCATTTGGTGACAGCCCAAACGGCCCGGATGGATAGCCTTTCCCGGCGCCTCGAAGCCTTGGCTTCCGGCGGTATTCCTCTGAATCAGCCGATCACGATTGCCTTCGACGGACAAATTCGCGAACTGGTCGCCTTCCTGGCCGAATCCACCAAACTAAACATGGCAATTCTGCCGGGCATCGATGCGCAGGTCACGTCGGTGTCGTTCAACGCCGCTCCGGTGCGCGATGTGATTGTTTATCTCTGCCACGCGCACCAACTCGATTTACAATTTACCGGCTCCATTATTTCTTTTGTTCCCTACCAGGCTCCGCTGCCGCCCGTACCGCCGGCCCGGGAAATCGCCGTTGCCCTGAACCCCGATTCCGCGCTGCTGTCCTTCAACTTGCAAGGCGATACGTTGGACCGGGTGATACAAAAAATCACTGAACTGACGGGGCAAAACATTGTGCTGGACCCTGGCATCCGCTTTGTCCGGGTCAATGGCTACCTGCAAGGCGCCGAACTGAACTCCGCCCTGAAACAACTGGCTGCCAACAACAACCTGATCCTGCGCCGGGAAGCCGATTTTTACCGCCTGGAATCGGCATTTCCATTGCTGCCGCCCGGCAGCGACCCCAACGTGCCCAATCCTGCCGCCTATTCCGGCAACCGCAACAACGGCCAATTGCGCATCGACCGCGTCGGCCCCAGTCAGCTCAACGTGCAGGCGTTTAATGCCAATATCCTCGACATCATCCAGGAAGCGGCAGCCCAACTCGGCATCAACTATTTCCTGTTGCCCGAAGGCGGCGCACAGTTCAATTCAGGCGACCGCGACCCCCGAAACCCGTATCCCGGCAATGCAGCAGCCAACAATGTGCCGCTGATTACCCTGCAAGTGCAGCAAACCGATTTTCAGGGACTCCTGAACCAGGTGTTTAAAAATACCAATTTCGACTACACCGAACAAAGCGGACTGTACGTCATTGGCCGGCGTACCGCCGAAACGATGCGCAACCACACCATTTTTCAATTCAAAAACCGCTCCGTGCGCGGCGTTGTGCCGATGATTCCCCCGGACTTTCTCACGGAAGTTTCCATCGATACCTTGCCGGAATTGAACAGCATCATCCTCAGCGGCGCGCAACAATCGATTGCCAACCTGGAGCAGTTTTTCAACGAAATTGACAAATTGGTACCGGTGATCCTGATCGAAATCGTACTGATCAATGTCGAAATTGACAAATTGATGGACCTGGGCGTTGAAATGGGCGTCACGCCCGGCGGCGCCCCGGCGGGGGGAACCATCATTTCTTCCACAACCGACAAAGGCGGGGTCAATTTTTCCTTCAGCCCGCGCGCCATCAACGACCTGCTGGGTATTTTGGCCGGCCGCAACATCGTCAACCTCGGCCGGGTATCCCCCGATTTTTACCTGACCCTTCGGGCCGTGCAGGAAGACGGCTACATCAACATCAAATCGACCCCCAAATTATCCACCCTCAACAGCCATACCGCCACCCTGAGTATCGGTCAATCCAGGTACTACCAGGAGCAGCAGGTGGCCTATCCGGGCACTGACCGGCCGATTCCCATCCAGGCCAATGTGTTCCGCGAAGTGGAAGCCAACCTCGATATCGAGATCAAACCCATCGTGTCGGGCGACGAGCAGGTGACCATGGAAATTGCGTTTGAACAATCAGAATTTATCGGCGAATCAGTGGTGAATGCCCCGCCGCCGCGCGTATCCCGCAAATTCCAATCTATGATTCGGGTGCGCAACGGCGAAATGGTTGTGTTGGGTGGTCTGGAATACGAAGCCACGACCAAGGTGCGCCGCGGTTTGCCGTTCTTGTCCAGGATCCCGCTGATCGGCTGGTTGTTTGGCCGGCAAAAAAAAGCAAAGCAAAAAGACAAGTTGTTGCTTTTTGTAAAACCCACCATTGTCAACTGAGTTTCAGCATGATGCGAGCATGGCTTCAGCGGATAGTACGCCCGGCCCAATTGGCGGGCCTCAGCCTGCAAGTGGGGCCGGACCAGGTTGTGCGGGTCGAATTTGTGCTCCTGCGCTACAAAGCCGGCAAACTGGCGCTGGAGGCGGTTTCTAAAACCAGCGAAACCTGGGGAAAGGCACTCGCCCAACTCCCGGCTGGCATCCCTATCGCCCTGGCAGTAGATGGCAAAGGGGTTTTGATCAAACGATGCCCACCCGTTTCCGGAGCCTTACCGGAGTTTGTAACGCAGGTATTGCCCGATATCCAAACGGCGTCTTTTGCTTTTCAAGCCGTTTCGCTGCCGCAGGAGTCGGTGCTGGCCCTCGTCCGGCAGGAATTTCTGAACGCATTCATCCGGCAAGCCGAAACGGCAGGGCACCGGGTGCTCCACCTGGACCTGGCCTTTTTAGGCCTGGAAACCTTGTTGCCGCTCCTGCCCGATGTGGTGGAAATTCCCTTTTGGCAATTGCAACAGGCGGAAGGCCGCCTAAGTAGTTTTCAAACGGGCAGCGAGGGCACCGCCCGCGTATTCAATATTGGGGAAGAACAGGTGTCGGCCAGACATCTGAAGGCTTTTGCATCGGCCTTGGCGCCTTTTTCCGGCACAGGTAATACCGTGTCGCAACTACCTGCTGTACAGTCATCCCTGCGGAATTACCAACTGGAGCGCTATTTTCAGGTAGCAGGCTATGCTTTTCTGGGCGCGCTTTTTCTGGCTTTGCTCCTGAATACCTTGATGTTTTTTCAATTGGACAAGCGTTTGCAGCAGCAAAGTTTTTCACTGGCTGTTCACCAGGATCAACTGGCGCTGCTCGATACCTTGAAAACCAAATACCAGGAAAAGCAATTGTTTCTGGACCAGAATAGTTTGGCCAGCCCCAGCATTACCAGTTGGTATGCCGACCAAATTGGCGCCTCCGTCCTGCCGGGTATTCGACTGACGGTATTGCAAATCTTCCCGGCGGAAAGCCTGCGCAAAGGTCCTAAAACAGATGGCCCGCGTTTTGCCAACGGCATCATCCGCCTCAAGGGCGTATCCCAGCGCAGCCCCGACCTGAACCAATGGATCAAAGTGCTGAACACTATGCCGTGGGTGCGCGAAGTGACCGTGCTGCCCTATGCCGAAACGACGGATGGAACGGGGGATTTTGAACTCGAAATACAAGTCAAAAAAAAGTAGTACCGCCCAAGACCAGACCAATAAAAAAGCCGCTCCGAAGACTTCGGGGCGGCTTTTTTTATAATCGGCGACTGGAAAAAAAGCAACAGGCTTAGTGCGAGCCTTTGGCGGCCGGCATGTCTTTGCCACGTACTTCGCCGGTGATTTCCAGGTGGGAATCGGTCGGGTTGGTGTTGGCAGTCACCGTCACTTGCTTGCTTTGACGGCCGGGTTTGCCTTTGGTATTGAATTCTACGTTGATTTCGCCGTAGCTACCGGGAGCGATGGGCTGCTTGGGCCAGGTCGGTACCGTGCAACCGCAGGAACCTTTGGCGTTGGAGATCACCAGCGGCTCGTCGCCCGTGTTTTTGAATTTGAACACGTGCTTGACCACCGTGCCTTCGTCGGCTACACCAAAATCGAAGGAGGATTCGTCGTACTTGATGGCCGTCAGCGGGCCAACCGGTGCGGCAGGCGCGTTTACGTTGGTGCCGGGAATGTTGCCGCTGGCATGAGCAGCGGGATCTACGCGGCTATCGCCGGTGAGTGCCGCAGCGGCATGATTGGTGCTGCTGGAGGAGCCGCTAAACCAGTTTTTGAAACCGCCGCCGAAAAGGTTGGCGATGAGCAGAAGTGCCAAGACGGCCAGCAAACCGACTTGGATTTGTTTGCTTTTTTCCATTGCTTGTCCGAATATTTAAGTGAAAAAAGAGATGAACGCTGGTGTCTGAAAATATTGCCGCAAAAATACGGTGTAATTAAGTGTCACCGTCTACCCCTTTTTTTGTTTGCAAATGATTAACACCGCTCAAGGCTTTCGGCGCCAGGGTTTTATCACCAGGCGGAGGCTTTGATCATAGGTGAGGTAGTTCCACACCCAGTTCAGGAAGATGAATATTTTGTTTTTCAGCCCCAAAATGGAGAACAAATGCACGAACAACCACACCAGCCAGGCAAACGCGCCCTGAAAGCGCCAGAACGGCAGGTCCACCACGGCCCGGTTTCGACCGATGGTGGCCATGGAGCCCAGGTCTTTGTACCGGAAGTCGCGCGGCTCGCGCTGTTGGCGCAGGAGCAGGAGGTTGGCCGCCAGGTTTTTGGCTTGCTGAATGGCCACTTGCGCCACCTGCGGGTGCCCTTTCGGGAATTTTTCTTCGGTTTGGAAGGCGATGTCGCCGATGGCAAAAATATTGCCGGTGCCGTTTACCCGGTTCACGGGGTCGACCACCAGCCGGTTGCCTCGGGTCAGGGCCTCTGTCGGCAGGCCGGATAGGGTGTTGCCGGTGATGCCGGCGGCCCAGATGACCTTGTCGGTACGGATCGTGGAGCCGTCGTCGACCTGCACGGTTTCGCCGTCGTAGTCGGTCACCACTTTGTCGAGCCAGAGTTGTACGCCCAGGTCGCGCAGGAATTTTTCGGCGGCGGCCGAGGCCTTGGGACTCATGGTGTTGAGCAGGCGCGGGTCGCCGTGCACGAGGTGGATGTTGATCTCGTCGCGGTTCAGGTCGGAGTAGTCTTTGGGGATGATGTGGCGTTTCATTTCGGCCAGCGAGCCGGCCACTTCCACGCCGGTCGGGCCGCCGCCCACCACCACGATATCGAGGTAGCGTTGGCGCTGTTCGGGATTGTCGGCCGTCACGGCTTTTTCGTAGTCTTCAAAAATGGTGTTGCGCAAATAAAGCGCTTCGCTCACCGATTTCATCGGAATAGCATGGCTGCGCACGCGTTCGTTGCCAAACCAGTTGGTATCGGCGCCGATGGCGATGACCAGGTAGTCGTAGCGCAAATTGCCGATTTCAGTTTCAATCTCGTTGCGCTCCGGCGCGATGTTCAGCACTTTGGTGACCCGCACCAGCACGTTTTTGTTGTTCTGAAACACCTTGCGCAGCGGAAATACGATGCTCGAGGGCTCCAGGCCAGCCATCGCGACCTGGTAAAACAGCGGCTGAAATTGATGGTAGTTGTTTTTGTCGATCAAAACCACCTGAAACGGCGATTTGGCTAATTTGCGGGCCAGCGTGAGGCCGGCGAAACCGCCACCGATGATGACGACGCGGGCTTGTCCGGTTTCCGGAATATTGAAATGCATGACAATGGGTGTTCGTGAGGGGTTTTTGCGGGGCTGGTTTTGGAGAGTAAAACAAGAGATTTGCGGGATAGTTGAGCCGGGTAACCTTGAAAAACCAGATTAGTGACAAAATAATTTCCGGTCCTATTTTTGAGGTGAGTGTCCTTGAATTATCCCTAGTTTTTCTGATTTTACTATGATAAAATATATTGGTTTTACGATTTTATTTTCCTTTCCATTTCTATTGTTCAGCCAAAATAAATATGATTATAACTGGACTATTGGCTACGATACCTCAGAGTTAGACCCTGGAGGTGATGTGATTTTAATTGATTTTAATATTGCCCTTGTTTCTGTGCAGACAATTAAATCGGTTGACGGTATCGCATCGGATGGTGCCAACACAACCATGTCCGATTCCACTGGAAAGTTAATCTTTTAAACCAGCGGCTGCTACGTCGTCAATGCCGCGCATGAAATCATGGAAAATGGAGACAGCATCAACACAGGTCTCATTCAACAATATTATTGCCCGGGTGGGTACAGCCCCAATCCGGGTGGCGCCCTGGCTATCCCCTGGCCGGACAGTCCGAGCCTCTACCTGCTTTTTATTAGCGACTACGAGGGCATCAAATTCCCAACCCCTCCGGAATACTGGTCTGGGGCATCGACACATTTATTCTACCATGTTATCGATATGACGCGCGACAGCGGCCTGGGCGCCGTGGTATCCAAACACCATCTGCTCATCGCCGATACAATGGCAAGAAACTCCATCGAAGCCTGCCGGCACGCCAACGGGCGCGATTGGTGGGTGCTGGTGCCAGTTTCCCGATCAAATTGTTATTACATTAGTCTTGTTACGCCAATGGGAGTGCAGCCTGCGAAATTGCTTTGCACTGGAGTAGCGTGGAACGAATGGGAGACCGGCCAATCCTTTTTCACCCCCGACCGGAAAAAATTCATCCGCTACAACCACCAAAACGGCATCCATCTTTACGATTTTGACAACGCCACGGGGCTACTTTTAGAGGAGCAGGTCATCAAAATGAACGACTATTCAGCCAACAGCGTAGGGGCTTCCGTGTCGCCCAACTCGCGTTTTTTGTACATCAGCATGGTCGATTGGTTGTTTCAGTTCGATTTGCAGGCGCCCGACATCGCCGCCAGCCGGGTGCTGCTCATGGCTATCGACAACGTGCCAGACCCTTTCGTACCCACCACCTTCACGCTCTCGGCCCTGGCGCCCGATGGTAAAATTTACATTTCCGGCGGTAGTTCGCACCTCAGCCTGCACGTGGTACACCGACCCGATTGCCCGGGCCTCTACAGCCTGCCCGAGCGCCGGGGACTGAAATTGAGTTCCTGGAATTATTTCAGCATCCCGAACCTGCCTTCGTATCGCAACAGCCCGTCTTCAGAGCCCTGCGAGTCGATCTACGTGCATACCCATACGCCCCTGGATGGGGGAAATGACGTGGTGGTCTATCCCAACCCGGCGACCGATGTGGTGCAGGTACTGGTCAACCACCCCTTGCCCGCGCATGCGCAATGGGCACTGTGGAATGCCGTAGGGCAAAAAGTAAGGGAAATCAACTTCGAGCCGGGGCAGGACGACTACCAGGTGGAGGTACAGGACTTGCCTGCCGGACTGTATTTTTATACGGTGCTGGGCCAGGGCCAGGTCTTAGGCCGGGGAAAATTGCTGATCCAGGGAAGATAAGGAGCGACCCGCTCTTATTTCTTCACCACCCGCTCAAAAAACACAAACCCGCCTTTCCGGTAGATTTCCCGGCAATCGGCCAGTTGGGGCAGTTCATCCAGGTTGGTGCATTTGGCAATAAAATACACCTTGCGGCCGGGTGTGCCGTGTGCGAGGGTAGGGTAGTCGTCGATGCTGGTATCGGCGCCCACCGGCGCTTTTCCGGTATAAAACAGGTGCGCATAACTCTTGAACCCGACCGGTTTTACAAAACAGGTTTCGCCTACTTTGCTTTCATAAAATTCAATGGCCGAGCCCTGGCTGTACCGCTCGATGTTCCGGATGGACAAAAACAGGGTAAATGATACGAACACCGCCCCGCCCGCAAAAATAGTCTGGGCGCTGAGCCAGGCCTGGCGTTTGTGCCAAAACCACCAACCTGCAATGCTGGCGCCCACCAAAATGATCCCCGGTAGGCTGTGCCACCAATACCAATCCACCGGCAAGCCCAGCAACTCCACCGCGAAGCCGTCTTGGGCAAACAGCGGTTTCAGCCACTCGGGGTGCATGCCCACCAAGGGAAAGGCCGCTACAGCGCCACCCAACAACAGGCCAAGCACCAGCAACAAAGCGCCCGCCAATTGCGGTATTTTTTCCCAGTGCATGGCCCGCCACAAGGTGAGCGCACCGAGGTAGGTGATCGGGAAATACGCCAGCGAAGAGTAATGCACGATTTTGGTTTTGACCACGCTGAACAAAATCAGCACCACCCAAAACAGAATTTGCATCCAGGTCGCCATATCCGAGCGCTTGCAACTCGTCAGGGTATCCGATTCCAGCATTTCATCCTCCGTTTGGCGGTCGCCCCAGAGGTTGTACAGCGCAAACACCGACACCGGAAAACACCCGACCAGCAACACCAGCGCATGGTAGCCCCAAAAGCCGCCGTGCCCGCTGTCGGGTGTACTGAACAGGCGGATTTGATATTGAATAAATTCCTGCACAAACCAGGGCCCGTCTACCCAAACTTCCAGCCCAAACCACAGCAAGGCCACCGCCAGGGCGCTCAGCGAAAACAACACCAGGTGTTTGAAAAAGCCTTTGTTTTTGAAGCGGTACCGCGCCCAGTAGACCCCCAGGACCAGCATGACAATGAGGTAAGCCGTGGGCCCTTTGGTCAGGATGGCCAGGCCCAGCAACGCGCCGCCACCGAGCAAATACCGGTAGCGCTTCCAGTTCGACTGATTTTCGCCCGGACAAAAAAACTGCCAGCGAAATTCAATGAATCCATACAAGCCGCAGAAAATCAGCAGGTTGAACCAGGGGTCGATGATGCCGCTGCGGAAATACAGGTGCGGCAGCAGGCTGCCCATCCAGGCAAGTGCCCATAGCCAACCAAAGGAGCGGTCGTGCAAGCGCCGGCCCAGGTGATACACCAGCGTGACGGTCAGGATGCCGCAAATGGCATTGGGCAGCCGGGCGGCAAATTCGCCGACGCCAAATATTTTCATCGCCAGCACCTGCATCCAGAGGAAGAGGGGCGGTTTTTCCCAGAAAGGTTCAAAATCAATTTGCGGCTGGAAATAGTTGCCCGTGAGCAACATTTCGCGGGAGCATTCGGCAAAATTCACTTCGTCCCAGTCGAACAGGTGTACGCCGCCCAAAAACGGGACAAAAAAAAGCAATGCCAATCCTGCTATTCGTAAATAATCAAACCGCATTTTTGATAAAATAAGGGAAAATGGAACGAATGAAAATGTAAAACTTTGGTTTTTAGCGCACTTGAACGGGTGTTTTCCGCAAGCCGATGTCTCCAAGCAACAAACTATCGGGCATTGGGTTCACCGGCGCTCGTTTAGGGCATCGCCAACCCGGTGCAAGGCCAGGATGCACAAACAAATCGCAAGCCCCGGCGGCAGGCTGATCCACCACAACTGCGGGTTGCTGCGCGCATTCTGCAACAAACTGCCCCAGGTGGCCCCTTGCATGCTGCTGGAGCCATAGCCCAGGAATGACAAACCGGCCTCGATCATAATCGCCTCGGCTATCCCAAAGGCCAGGGCCGTATAGGCCGGGCGCAGGGCATTGGGCAGGGCGTGTCGCAGCAGGATACGCCATTCGTTCAGGCCAATACCCCGCGCTACGCTGATGTAATCCAGTTCACGGATACGCAGCATTTCCGAGCGGATAAACCGCGCAAACCCGGGCCAGGCAATCACCCCGATCAGGGCAATCATCGCCCAGATCGACTGGTTAGGCAGCATGGCCGCCAGCGCAACGATCAGCAACAAACCCGGAATCGAGGTAAAAACTTCCGCCAGCCGCATCACCACTAAATCGACGGGGATCAGCACCGGCTTGGCCAGCAGGCTCCACCGGCTCAACATTTTTCCTGCCCCATTGAATAGCAACAACACGAGAAAAAATACCACCACCGGCAACAAGATGCCCCGGCCAAACCCGGCAGCGTCCGGCGCCAGTTTGGCGCACACACCGGCGTAAAACCAGGCCGGCACCAAGCCGATCAGCAACAGCCATACCTGGCCGCGCCGCAGGCGCATTCGGTCGTCGCTCCAAAAACCAGCCATGGCCCCGAGCAAGATGCCGATGCTGAAGGCCAGCCCCATGGCCAGCAAACCGGTCAGCACGGCTACCCGCGCGCCACTGACGATCCCCGCAGCAATGTCGTACCCGTTGGAATCTGTACCCAGCCAGTGCCGGAAAACGCGTTGCGGGCCCGGGTGAAAAGCCCCCGGCCGGGCATTCAGCACGGTCGTGTCGGGACTCATCGGCAATTCGCCCGGCGAAAAAGCCACGGGCGCAAAAACGGCAGATTCATACGCAAAACGCCGCCACAGGAAATTGGACTGGATCGAATCGAGCACAGGATGCTGGTACGGCAGATCCGGGTCGGTCCAGATCGTGCGCAGGCCGGGATAAAATGTTTCACCCTGGATACGGCAGTACAAGGGCCGCCCATTGGCCAGAATATCTCGGGCCAGGGCAACCAGCAGCAAGGTGCCCAGCACAAAAAATGCAGGCCACAATTGTTTATTTTTCCACCACGCCATGTTGTTCAAATGGGAATACCGGGGCAAATTCGGACATAATTTCGAGAACTGTATCCCGCTCCGCCGCAAAACCCAACACAAATCCGCCACCCCCGGCGCCGCATATTTTCAGCGCTATCTTTTTTTGCGACAAACAGGCTTTCCAAATGGCCCGCATGTTTGCCGGAACCATCGGCGGCAGATGCTCCAGTTGGAGCGCGGAAAGCGCCTGCAAAGCCGGCCAAAACGCCGCATCCCGGCCCGATTGCCAGGCCTCCAGCACCTGCGCATGCGCCGGCAGGTATTGTTTTTCTAAAAATTCCGCAAATGCTACCCCTTGGCTTTGCTCCAGAAACCAGTGCACCAAGGGGCCGGTTTGGCGGGGTAAGCCGGAATCCAGCAAAAAAACAAGCGGCGCGGCGCCTTGCCAGGCCGGGGTTTCGGCAAACGTCACTTCGCTGCGCTGCGTGATCCAAAGCCCTCGGTTCAGGTAACTGGTCAGCGGGTCGATGCCCGAACTTTGTCCATGAAAAAAACTCTCCATCCGGGCAAAAATCTGTTTCAAGCCCGACAAATCCCGGCTGGGCTCCGCCACATACTGGTCGTACACGGCTGCGCACAAAGCGCCGGAACTGCCCAAGCCATAGCCAACCGGGATGCTGGATCGAAAAAACAAGCCTTCCCGTAGATCAGCGCTGAAACGATCCGTTTGCAAGCCCGGCACGCTGCCCAATTCCGGGCTTTGGGCAAACGCCGCCAGTTGTTCAACAAAGGCATCCTCCGCTACGCCGGCAACGCGCCAGGCCCATTCGCCGCTAAAGGCCGGCACCGGCACCGCCAATGCCCGGGCGCCCAGGAGGAGCACATGTTCGCCAAAAAGCAATAGTTTGGAAGGATAGCGCCGCATGGCGCAAAGGTGAGAAAAGCCGGTAAAGCATAAAAATTAAACGGCGATTCGTTTGCGTTGGCTCCAGTCTTGCTGGCACCGAAACCAAACGAATCGCCGTGCATTTGAAACTGCTGTCAATTTATTGTTTGACCACCCGCCGCACGAGCGGCGCCTG
Organism: Saprospiraceae bacterium; assembly: GCA_020846655.1. GTDB lineage: Bacteria > Bacteroidota > Bacteroidia > Chitinophagales > Saprospiraceae > M3007. The sequence goes on from JADLDL010000046.1 coordinate 24,097, forward strand.
CCCCTCGGCCGTCATCCGAACCAGGTACACCCCTGGCGGATAGGCACTCAGGTCAAAGCGCGTTGCGCTGTCGGAGGCCGCCACGGCTTCCACCCGCAGCGAGCGGCCATTCAGATCGAGCCATTCCAGGCGACCAGTTGGAAGTAAACTGCTCACCGTCACCCACCCGCTGCTGGGGTTGGGATAGACCTGCAAGGCAGCATCGCCATCGGCGCCGTTTTTTTGCAAATCCAGCGCCATCCCGCCTTCCGGCAGCAGGGCCACTTCTTCCTGGTTGGTGGCATTGGCAGGCGTATTGATCGCTAAAATGGCCGTATAGGCCGAGAAGAGGGTGGAAGAGCATCGGGCCCGCACACGCGCCTGGTAACTTTTGCCGGGTTGCATGTTGGTGATTTGCACCACATTGGTGGGCAAATTCACAAACGTGAGCCAGTTGGCCGAACTCGCGAGTTTGATTTGTAAATCATAGCCGGTAGCGCCCGACACAGGGCTCCAACTGATGATCGCCGAGCTGGACGTTACGCTGTTCAGGGTGAAATTGCCCGGTGTGGCGCAGGTTTGGCCGCCCCCGCCGCCGGCCGGTGTGGTGAAATTGCTCGTCGAATACAAGGAACTCAGGTTGCCACACACGGTGCGCACCCGTACGTTGTAGGCGGTGTTGGCCGAGAGCCCGCTCAAGGAATAAGCCGTACTGGCTGTGTTGATCGCAGCACTCCAAATGGTAGAACTCGCGGGTTTGTACCACAACTGGTAATAACTCGCACCGGAAACGCTGCTCCAGGTGACTGAGGCGGTGGTCGGCGATCCGGCTGAGGCACTCAGATTCGCCGGCGCGCCACAAGTGCCGCCGCTGCCGCCAGGCGTGCTGAACGAGGTGGTGGCATACGGCGACGTTCCGGTCGAACACAAGGCCGAAACCCGGACGTTGTAGGCTGTGGCGGCGGTGAGGCCGTTGAGGGTATAATTGGTAGTCGTGAGGGTTACGGGGCCGAGCCAGGTGCCCGAACTGGCGTTTTTATACGACAATTGATACGAATTGGCGCCGGTGACAGCGCTCCAACTCACTTGAGCAGTAGTGCTTGAACTGGCCGCTGCCGACAAATTGCCCGGCGTACCGCAAGTGGTACCGCCGCCTGTGCCACCGCCGGATGAGCTGGTGAAAATCATACCGTAACTGTAATTGGACGATCCACTGCCGCAATTGGACCGCACGGCTACTTCCACGTTTTGGCTGGCCGGCAGGCCGGTAAGTTGGTACGGGCTGCTGACATTGTTCAGCGTGGTCCAGGTGGTTGCGCCAACGGTCCGCCATTGCAGGGTATAACTATTGGCGCCGGTCACGGCTGTCCAGGAAATGGTGGCATTGGCGCCCGAAATATTGTTGGCCGATAAGGCTGTGGGCGCCTGGCAACTCGCGGCTGCTGCGCAGGTGCCTGCCAAACAGGTGGCGCTGCTCACTTCCGCCCGGATTTTATTGCCCGGTAAAGTCCCGAAGCCGTTGTTAAAATTGATGCCGGTGCTGGTCAGGTGGCAATAACTCATGATGGTGCCCCCGTTGCTGGGCGCCGGGCCAGGCGAGCAGCCGCCTTCGGTGGTGAAACAATTGTCGATGGCGCCGCCGGGCCAGGTGCAGGATTGGGTGTGTGGCGAGCCCAGGTTGTGGCCCATTTCGTGGGTCAGTACCTCAACCGTCCAGGAAAACGTAGGTACGTTGGAGTACGAAGTGTTGATATCGCTAAAGGCATAGGCATAGGAGGGCACGCACAATACATCGAGATAGGCAACGCCGCCGAGGTTGTTGCCGCCGATGCTCACGAGGTGGGCAATATCGCCGTTGTAGGATTTTCGCAGGGCTTTGAATTGGTTGAGGGCTGTGCTGCTGCTGCTGGTGCTGTAACTGTCGGGCGTTATCCAGACAAATACCTGAGAAAGGGTGGTGCTGATTTGCTCGTTGGCATACAGGGTAGCCACCTGGTTGAAGGCGCCTGTCACATAATTTAAGGTCGCTTGCACCGAACCTTTGTTTTGAAACAACTCATAATCGCACTCGAAATATACGCGCACACAACCGTTTACATCTGGCTGTGGACTGGGTTTCGGGGTGCTGTGCGGCACATCCGGCAGCAGGGCCTCGCAGGAAAAACCGGGTCGGGTGCTCAGTTCGCGGTCGCTGTACAGGATGTATTCGGAGCGGTTCAGCGGGTTTTCGAGTTTCCCAAGCACGAGGTTGCCGTGCTGATCGTCCGAAATTAACCCCATGATTTCATCCTGAAAAAAACTCAGGGCCGCCAGCGAGCGGCCGTCGCCGCGCAGCACGCCGCGGTAATGCCGGCCGGGCAGCACAGAAACCGGGCGTCCATCGGAGCTGCTGGTGACTACCGAAAAATCGGCAGTTTGAATGTTTGTTTCCAACAAATCGAGGGTCAGTATTTCATCCTGGTACACCAATTGCAGGGTGAGTGCGGTGGGCAAATGGGGAATAGCGCTGGCCAGTTGGGCAGGGTCGAGGCTGAGAAATTGGGCCTGGGGGGCAAAAAGAGAGGCGGTTTCATCGCGACGGGCACTGGGCGTAAAAAATTGGAGCGGCTGAAAAACGCCGCCCTGGTCGCGAAATTGCTGCACATGGGCAGATACTGGCGCTGCATTTTGGGCAGACACCCAACAGCACCCTGCCGCCAACCAAAGGGTCGGCAGGATCAAAATCCGAAGGCTAAACATAAATCGATATTTAAGGATGAGTAAGAATCGTCCTGGATTAAAGGATTAATGCGGTGCCGGATTAACGGACACAGGGGGGCACTATTTCCCGGCCACAAAAATTTTAACACCTTCGGGCTGTTAAAGTCGGGGTTCCGGCGGGCGGCAGGAAAATTTGCCTTCCGGCTATTTGGGCCCCGCAAACAATATTTACCTTCGCGCGGTTTAGTGACTGCAAATTGCCTAACTACGCTGCATGGTTCTGTCCCTCATTAGGCCGTTACAATGACCACCACATCTCGTGACCAACATCCTTTATCTTCGATGAGTCCATTTCAACACCCCGACCGGTTTGTAAACCGGCACATCGGGCCTAACCAAAGCGAGCTGAGCGACATGCTCAAAACCCTGAACGTCAATTCACTGGATGAATTGATTGCACAGACCGTTCCAGATGCCATCCGCCTGAAGAAACCACTCAACCTGCCGGAACCCCTGTCGGAGTTCGACTACCTGCAGGAGTTGAAAAACACCGCCCGCCTCAACCAGGCCACCCGCAGTTACATTGGGTTGGGATACTACGGTACCATCACCCCTTCGGTTATTTTGCGCAATGTTTTCCAAAACCCCGGTTGGTATACCCAGTACACGCCCTATCAGGCGGAAATTGCACAAGGCCGCCTGGAAAGTTTGCTCAATTTCCAAACGATGATCAGCGACCTGACCGGCTTGCCCATCGCCAACGGGAGCCTGCTCGACGAGGGCACCGCCGCCGCTGAGGCCATGCACATGTTTTTTGCAGAAAAAAACAAACGCGCCAAAGAAGGGGAAGAAGCCAATGAATTTTTTGTCGCCGATACCGTTTTTCCACAAACCATCGATGTGCTGCGCACCCGCGCCCTGCCGCAAAATATCCGCCTGGTGACCGGCGACTGGCAACAATACCAGTTTTCTGACAAAACCTTTGGCGTGCTCCTACAATACCCCAACATGAACGGAGCCGTGGAAGATTACCGCGCCTTTGTTGAAAAAGCCAAATCCCACGGCGCCTTCGTCTGTGTGGCGGCCGATATTCTGTCACTGGCGCTGCTCAGTCCTCCCGGCGATTGGGGCGCCGATTGTGCCATCGGCAATACCCAGCGTTTTGGTGTACCCATGGGTTTTGGCGGCCCGCACGCCGCTTATTTTGCCACTACGGAAGAATACAAACGGCAAATCCCCGGCCGCATCATCGGCGTTTCGGTGGATCAGCACGGCAACCGCGCACTCCGGATGGCCCTGCAAACCCGCGAGCAACACATCCGCCGTGAAAAGGCCACTTCCAATATCTGCACGGCTCAAGCCTTGCTGGCCAACATGGCCGCTATGTACGCCGTGTACCACGGTCCGGAAGGTATCAAAGGCATCGCTGCACGGACACATGCCATGGCCGCCAGTTTGGCAAAATCTTTTGAAAAGGGCGGATTCAAGCTCACCCACAGTTCTTTTTTCGATACGCTGTGCATCGAATTGCCGGCAGATCGTTTGGCTGCCGTTCGGCAAAAAGCAGAACAGGCTGGCTTGAACTTCTTTTACCAGGGTGGCCGTGTACAGATCAGCATCGACGAAACCGTAACGCCAGCCGATCTGAATGATATCGCCGCCATTTTTGATCTGCCTGCCGTGCAGGAAACCGCCGGCCAGGCTTTCCCGGCCGCACTGGTTCGGGATTCCCAATACCTGACACATCCGGTGTTCAACATGTACCACACCGAAAGTGATATGATGCGCTACATCAAGCGTCTGGAAAACAGGGATTTATCCCTGATGCACTCCATGATCTCGCTGGGCTCCTGCACCATGAAACTGAACGCAGCCACCCAAATGATTCCGGTGAGCTGGGAGTTGTGGGCCAACATCCACCCCTTTGCACCGGCCAATCAAACCAAAGGCTATCAAAAAGTTATTCGGGACCTGGAGGAATACCTCTGCGAGATCACGGGTTTTGACGCCTGTTCTTTGCAGCCTAACTCGGGCGCACAAGGCGAATACGCCGGTTTGATGGTTATTCGCGCCTACCACCTGGCGCGCAACGAAGGGCACCGCGATGTGGCGCTCATTCCGTCGTCGGCGCACGGCACCAACCCCGCCAGCGCCGTGATGGCTGCCATGAATGTGGTCGTCGTGCGTTGCGACGAACGGGGCAACATCGACGTAGCCGATCTGAAAGAAAAAGCCGAAGAATATTCCGAGCGCCTGGCTTGTTTGATGGTGACTTATCCCTCCACTCACGGGGTATTCGAAACGGCGATCCGCGAGGTCTGCGACATCGTCCACCAGCACGGTGGAAAAGTGTACATGGATGGCGCCAACATGAATGCCCAGGTGGGATTGACCAGCCCGGCTACCATCGGCGCCGATGTGTGCCACCTCAATTTGCACAAAACCTTCGCTATTCCGCACGGCGGCGGCGGCCCGGGCATGGGACCGATTTGCTGCAACAACAGCCTGGCGCCTTACCTGCCCAAACACGTGTTGGCCGAAACCGGCGGTTCGGAAGGCACCTCCGCCGTGAGCGCAGCCCCTTGGGGCAGCGCCAGCATTTTGCTCATTTCCTACGCCTATATCAAAATGTTGGGCGCTCAGGGCGTGACGGATGCCACCAAGTATGCCATTCTGAATGCCAACTACCTGAAAGCCCGCCTGGAAGGTCCCTATCAAATTCTGTACAGCGGCGAACAAGGACGCTCGGCACATGAACTGATCGTGGATATGCGCCCCTTCAAATCCATCGTCAGTGCTGAGGATATCGCCAAGCGACTGATGGATTATGGTTTCCACGCGCCTACCTTGTCGTTTCCGGTAGCCGGCACAATCATGATTGAGCCTACCGAAAGCGAAAGCAAAGCCGAACTGGACCGCTTCTGCGACGCCTTGCTGAGTATTCGCCGGGAAATTGACGAAGTCGGGGCCGGACAATTTCCGGCGGAAGACAATGTGCTGCACAATGCACCGCACACCGTCGAGATCGTCAGTGCAGACAAATGGTCTCACCCGTATAGCCGCGAGAAGGCTGCTTTCCCGTTGCCATACCTGCGGCAGGGCTGGAAATTCTGGGCTACCGTTGGGCGCATCGACCAGGCCTTTGGCGACCGCAACCTGGTGTGTACCTGCCCCCCGATTGAGGAGTACGTACACGCCTGAACCGAAACCGTCAAATTGACGTTCGCCGACAAATTCCGGCATTTCGGTTGTTAATTCGTGTAGTAGAGTGGTTTGGTGCAACGTTACCGGCTTCAACTGAGTCTTTGTACTCGTTGAAGCCGGTATTCTTTTACGGGCTGTTCTGACTACTGCTATGAAAACATTCTACCTTCCGTTATTGGTTTGGGTAGGCGCCTCGGTTGTCTCCCACCCGGAACATTTGGCGCCCAACGATGTGGTTACGCTGGATGCCTGGCAAAACCCAGCAGCATCACCGGCATTGGGCTGGGTTTCCTGTCTTTCCTTCCTTTGGTTATTTGTTGCCCTGGCATCCGCCTTTTCGGCAAGCCTATTCGCATCCAAATTTTGGGCAACAACAAATTTTCGCAGCGATACAGACCTATAAAATACGCTGCCTGCAACCCTCCACAGGTGCAGGCAGATAAGATAAACTTCACAGAAAGTTTGATTTGGTTACTAGCCCCGGCAAACGTGCCGGGGCGTTTTTTTTATAACCAATAGTCAACAGCGGGCCAAGCGGCTCATTTCACTCCATTTGCTGCGGCAGGCAGCCAGGATTGGTAATATTCCGGGTCCTCAATGCCGGCGGCAAATTCGGTCATCAGCAGCGGGCGGAATGTATCGACCATAACTGCTAATTCCCGGGTTTCTTTGGCCCCGATGCTTTTTTCCACCGTTCCGGGGTGTGGCCCGTGCGGGATGCCGCCGGGGTGCAGGTTAATCATGCCCCGTTCCACGTGTTTTCGGCTCATAAAATCGCCGTCAACGTAGTACAACACTTCATCCGAATCGATATTCGAGTGGTTGTAGGGCGCAGGAATAGCCTGCGGGTGGTAGTCGTAGAGGCGCGGCACAAAGGAACAAATCACAAAGTTGTGGCCGTCAAAGGTTTGGTGGATGGGCGGAGGGAGGTGCACCCGCCCGGTGATGGGCTCAAAATTGTGGATGGAAAAAGCGAAAGGGTAGACGAAGCCATCCCAGCCGATCAGGTCAAACGGATGGTTCAGGTAGTGGTATGGGTAAATATTGTCTTGCTTTTTGATGTAAAACAAAAAATCGCCCCGTTCGTCGTGGGTAACCAGCTCGACTGGTTTGCGGATGTCGCGTTCGCAAAACGGCGAATGTTCCATCAGTTGTCCGTACGAATTGCGGTATCGCTTGGGCGTGGTGATCGGCCCGCTGCTTTCGACGATAAACAGCCGGTTGTCTGGGCCGTCGAAGTGGATCTGGTAGGTGGTACCGCGAGGCACCACCAGGTAGTCGCCGTAGGAAAACGGCAGGCTGCCGTACATGGTATTTAGTTTTCCGGTCCCCTGGTGTATAAAAATGACCTCGTCGGCATCGGCATTTTTGTAAAAATACTCGGTCATGCTTTTGCTGGGCGCCGCCAGAATAATTTTGCAGTCATTGTTCACCAGCACGGGTTTGCGCGAGCGTAGGTAATCTTCTTCCGGCTCGATCTTGAACCCCAGCAAACTCCGGTGTTTCAATTGTTTATCATGCACTGTGCGCGGCGCGATGCTATAGGGCTCGCCGACTTGCACGATCTGGGTGGGTGCATTGCAGTGGTACAGCAGGGACGACAAATCGCTGAAGCCTTCAGTACTGAAAAGTTCTTCGTGGTACAGCTCGCCGTTGGGTTTGCGAAACTGTGTGTGCCGTTTGGGGGGGACATGGCCAAGGCAGTGGTAGTGCATATCTATCGAAAGGGTAAATGGTTAGGTAGTAATTATCCGGGGCTCCAAAGGTATAGGATTTCCACTTTTTCCGGCGCGTTGCTCCTGCAGGCACGCCTGGGCAATCTGTTCGGGGTTGCCGGATTCAAACGGCAGCATCCGGATATCGGGCGACGGATTGTTTTCCAGGCCGAATCGATACGTTTTGTCGTAGTAGCGTAAGGCTACGCCGGCAGCGGTGACGTAGTCGTTGGCCTGCAAGGCATCCAGGGCGATGCGCAGGTTTTGGCCGCCCAGTTTTTGGTCGATTTTCAAAAATGCGGCCTCCAGTTCCTGTGCCGAATAGCCCACGTAGTCCTGCACCAGGTTCTCTATTCGGGCGGAAAAAGGAATTTCAATATTGAAAAGGGGGGCTGCTTTCATTTGTTTCCAAAAGCCATCCGGAATAAACACCCGACCGATGCTCCGACTTTCGTTTTCGATCCACACCGGCCGTGCCGGGTCCAGTTGACCGAGCGCTTGATGCAAGTCGTTTTCAAATTGTTCGACGGTGGGTTGCGGCTGCTCGCCAATAGCGCCAAAGGCAGAGCCTTTGTGGTGGGCCAGGGCTTCCAGGTCGATAATTTGCTCGCCAAGATGCTGCAGGGCGTGCAAGACTTTGGTTTTGCCACTACCGGTTTGGCCGCCGATGACGATGAGGGGGAGTTGTTGTTGTTCAAATGCCGACAGGATGTGCCGGCGATAGTATTTGTAGCCGCCGTTGAGGGTCACGACGTCAAAGCCCCCTTGCCGAAACAACCAGGCCATGCTTTGGCTGCGTTGGCCGCCGCGCCAGCAGTGGACGGCCAATTGGCGCTCCGGCGCCAGTTTTCGGGCTTCCCGCACAAAAGATTCCAATTTCGGACCCACCAGTTTGAGGCCCAGCATCAGGGCAATTTCCTTGCCTTGTTGTTTGTAGGCCGTGCCTACTTGCGCGCGCTCTGCATCCGTGAACAACGGAATATTCCGGGCGCCCGGGATATGTCCGTGGGTATATTCTCCCGGTGAGCGTACGTCGATCAGTACCCGCTGTGGGCTGCTGGCCAAAAATTCTGTTGTCGGTAAATGCTCCATGTTGTAGGGCGAATTTTCAATTCGCCTGCATATGTAGGGCGAATTTTCAATTCGCCTGTGCGTAGAGTGAGCGAATTGAAAATTCGCTCTACAAAAAAGGGACGAGACCCGCCGGTCTCGCCCCACAAAATTGGACTACAAACGCAAGAGTTATTTCGAAATTAGTGGTTCCGAACATTGCCGGAGCCCGATACGGATGACCGTACCGGTCCGTCAACATGTAAGGAAACATCGCCCGAGCCGCTGATGGCTACTTCTGCCTCCGATCCGTTGAGCGCAGCGGCATTCACATCGCCTGAGCCGCTGATGGCGATTTCTTGTTTTTCGGCTTTGCCGGATAATTTCATATCGCTGGAGCCGCTAATGGCGATTTCCAGTTTTTTTACATCAAACGAGCCGGTGAAATTCCCCGAACCGCTGCTGTTGAATTCAAAAACCTCGCCTTTGATCGGGCTCAGGGCCTCGATGTCTGACGAACCGCTGTTGCTGACCTCGCGCAACTGCCGGTAGGTAATGTTCAGGTGTATCCGGGCATTGCGGTACGAGCCTTTTTTCATCCGGATGCCCAAGGTATTGCCTTCGATTTCGGTGAGAATATGCTCCGGATCCACACCTTCCGCTTCGATGGTGATCGACTCGGTATTGCCTTCTTTGAGAATAACTTTGTCGAAGCCACCGGAAAGCGCGATGCCGTCAAACGAGGACAACGAGCGGGTAACGGTTTTTTGAGCAAAAGCAGCCACGTTGAGGCAACTAAAAACCAGGAGCAGGAGAGGAAGGCGCATTTTCATAGCAGAAGTATTCAGTGAGCAATATTGTTTAGTCTCGCCGAATGACAGGAGCACCCACAGAAGGTTGCTCAGAGAATCCCGGAAAAATGGCTTTTGTTAAAATTGCCCGGCAAACCGGATAAAAAAGTCCATCGCCTCCGGGTTTTTCATGGAATCGCGGTTGTAGGCTTTGTCCAACGGCTTTTGCTGGAGGATGCGCTTCACCGGCGTCTCCATTTTTTTTCCGGAAATCGTGTAGGGAATATCGGGTACCTTGATGATGTCGTCGGGCACATGCCGGGGGCTGTAGGCTTTCCGGAGGGTTTGTCGAATCGTGTTTTTGAGCGTTTCGTTCAGTTCGGCGCCCGGCGCCAGCGCCACAAATAGCGGCATCCAATCGGATCCATCCGGTCGTTCGATGTTGATAATCAGCGTGTCGCGCAGGTCCGGGAGTGTGTCGAGCGCGCGATAAATTTCGGCTGTACCGATTCGTACGCCTTGTCGGTTGAGGGTGGCGTCGGAGCGGCCCAGGATAACCAGGCTGTCGCGGCGGGTGATGGAAAGCCAGTCGCCGTGCCGCCAAACACCCGGATAGTGCTCAAAATAACTGGACAGGTATTTCGAGCCGTCGGGGTCGTTCCAAAAAAAGACGGGCATGGAGGGCATCGGTTTTGTGACAACCATTTCGCCCACTTCACCGGGGGCTACGGGGTGGCCGTTTTCGTCCCAACTTTCCATCGCACAACCCAGGCAACGGCATTGAATTTCGCCCTGGTACACCGGCAATTGAGGATTTCCGCCCACCCAGGCCGTACACACATCCGTGCCTCCGGCCATGGAAGAAAGCCATACCGTTTTTTTTACATGGCGGTACACCCAGCCAAAGGCCTCCGGCGGAAGCGGCGAGCCGGTAGACCCTATGCTGCGTAGTTTGCGCAGGTTGACCTGTTTTTTGGGCGACAGCCCGGCTTTCATGCAACTGACCAGGAACGGTGCGCTGGTGCCGAAATGCGTGATGGCGGCTTTTTCCGCCAGTTCCCAGAGTACATTCAGATCGGGGTAGCCCGGACTGCCGTCGTACAGCACCGCCGTGGCCCCGGTGAGCAGTGAGGCTACGGTAAAATTCCACATCATCCAGCCGGTCGTGGAAAACCAAAAAAAACGCTCGCCGGGCCGGACATCGTTGTGGAATGACAAGTATTTCAGGTGCTCCAGCAGGTTGCCGCCGTGCGAGTGGGTGATGGCCTTGGGCACGCCCGTGGTGCCCGACGAATAGAGGATCCAAATCGGGTGATCAAAAGGAAGAGCTGCAAAACGGAGTTTTTGGGCGCTTGGGGTAGGGGCAATAATATCGTCCCACAGGCTGGCATTGGGGAGCCCTTCCGGGCGCGCCGCCACATTCAGGTAAGGGATAAAAACGACTCTTTCGAGTTGGGGCAGGAGCCGGCAAATGTCGCGCAGGGTATCTGTTTTGTCAAAAGGTTTGCCGCCGTAGGTGTAGCCGTCTACTGCAAACAACACTTTCGGTTCGATCTGAACAAAGCGGTCGGCAACGCTGCTGGCCCCGAAATCGGGCGAGCAACTGGACCAGATGGCCCCGATTGACATACACGCGAGCACGGCTACTACGGCATGCGGCGTATTGGGCAGGTAAGCGGCTACACAGTCGCCTGCCTGCACGCCGGCGTCGCGCAAAAAACCGGCTACAGCGGCCGTTTGCCGTTCCAATTCGGCCCAGGACATGGCCGTCAGCGGCTGGCGTTCGTTTTGAAACAGGAGGGCGGGGCGTCGGCCGGTTTTGTTGCGGAAAATATGCTCGGCGTAGTTGAGCGTAGCGCCTTCAAACCAGCGGGCGCCGGGCATGGTGTGGCCGGAAAGCACCTGCCGGTAGGGGTTGTGCGCTTGAATTTGAAAATACTCCCAGATGCTTTTCCAAAAGGCCTCGGGCTCTTGCACCGACCAGCGCCACAACTCGGCATATTCTTTTGTGCCGATATCGTTGCCTTGTTCGGCCAGCCATTGGCTGTACTTGCTCAGGTTTTGGGCCGGCAAACTGCCCGGGTTCCATAAAATTTTTGGTTCTTTATCTGGTATCATGTTCATCCGTATTTATATTAAAAAAGAAGCGCCAATTTTGCTGCCGCTGCTTCCCGTTGCTTTTTCCGGCCGCTATGGAGCCAACTAAAATGACCGGGCCGCCGCCGGCGAAAATCCGGCGTTTCTTTCAATTTATCGTAAACAATTCAAAATGAAAACAACCCAGTATTTTTTCCTGTTTGTCCTGCTGGCCTTTTTCGGCGCCTGTTCGTCTGCCAAAAAAACGGCCGCCTCCGGTTCGGATGACGGCGTGATTGAGTTTGTCTTTTTGCAAATGAACGACGTGTACGAAATTTCGCCGCTCAGCGATGGGAAAGGCGGTTTGGCCCGCGTCGCTACCTTGCGCAAATCGCTGCTGGCGAAAAATCCGAATACCCTGACCGTCCTGGCGGGCGATTTCATCAGCCCATCCGTGATTGGTACCCTGAAATACGAAGGCAGCCGCATCCGCGGCCGGCAAATGGTGGAAACACTCAACACGCTCGGCCTGGACCTGGCGGTTTTCGGAAACCACGAATTTGACTATGACGATCTGGCGGATCTTCAGGCCCGGCTCAACGAATCAAAATTCCCCTGGCTGGCTGGCAATGCCCAGCAAAAAGCCGGCGACCAGTTGCAGGCTTTTGTACGCAACCGGCCCGAAGGTGCCCTGGCCTGCCCGGCCGATCAGGTGCTGGAATTCAAGGATGCCGATGGCACGGCTATCAAAGTGGGCATCTTCGGGGTGCTCATCAACAGTGGAAACAAGCCCTACGTACAATACTCGGATGCGTTTGCTGCTGCGCAGAAAAGCCTTGCCAAATTGCGCACGGAAGCCGATGTGGTGGTGGGCCTTACCCACCTGGCCATCGAAGACGACCTCAAACTGGCTGCCTTGCTGCCGGAAGTGCCCCTTATCATGGGCGGCCACGACCACAGCAACATGATGCATAAAGTGGGCAATACCACCGTAGCCAAAGCAGATGCCAATGCCAAAACGGTGTACGTGCATACTCTGCGCTACGATAAAAAAACAAACACGACGACCGTGCGCTCCCAACTGCGCCAGATCGATAGTAGCATTCCGGATGAACCCGCCACGGCCGGTACGGTAGCCAAGTGGGAGAAAATCAAATCGGAATCGCTCAGCTCATCCGGATTCGATGCCGAAAAGAAGGTCACGGATTTGAAGGAACCGCTCGATTGCCGCGAGTACATCGTGCGCAACGAGCAGGCGCCGGTAGGCAAAATGATCAACGACGCCATGCTGGCGGTGGCTAAAACCAACCCGGATTGCTCTTTTTTCAACGGCGGGTCCATTCGCGTGGACGATGTGTTGAACGGTACGCTTACGGAGTTGGATATCGTGCGCATGCTGCCGTTTGGCGGCGGCGTTTCCGAGGTAGAGATGAAAGGCAGTCTGCTGCGCCGAACCCTGGATGCCGGCCTGCAAAACAAGGACAAAGGCGGGTACCTGCAAAGAGCAAAGATCCGGTACGAAGCGGCGAACAAGACCTGGTGGATCAATAACCAGGTGCTGGACGACGCCAAAGTGTACAAAGTGATGCTGGCGGATTTTCTCCTGACTGGCAATGAAGCCAACATGGGATTCCTGAAGGCCGCGCGCAATCCCAACGGCAAAGGCAGTACCAATCCGGATATTTTGAGCATCAACCGGCCTGCTGCCGACGACAAAGCCGACTTGCGCCGCGATATTCGGCTCGTGCTCATCCAGTTTTTACGGCAGTAAGCAAAGGTTTTGAAATAAAAAAGGCCCCGCTTCGATCGTTTATGCAGGGATAAGCGACATAAACTATGTTGTTCCGTACAATTTTTTGTTGAACCCATTGCCCGAATCAAACTTTCCGTACTTTTGCAGGCCTTTTCGCAAAGGCAACCGGAAAAAGTCTAAACAAATTAATTATTCGTAAACAATGGCAAAACGCAAAACGTCCCAATCGGCCGACGAAACAGTAGATGTGCAAGAGGTACAGGCCCCGGCCCAACCGTTTTGGGAAAAGAATCAGAACCTTCTCCTGTATGTTGTCGGTGGTATCGCCGTGCTCGTGGCCGCGTGGTTTGGATATAAAACGCTGATCGTCGGTCCCCAACAAACTGAGGCCGTCAATGCTTCCTGGCAGGCTCAGGCCCAATTTGACCGCGATTCTTTCAAACTGGCCCTGGAGAACCCAGGTGGCGGGTATGATGGATTTCTGGGCATCATCGAAAAATATGGCAGCACACCGGCTGGCAACAGCGCCAAATACTACGCTGGCGTTTGTTACCTGCAAATGGGAGATTTTGACAACGCCATCAAATACCTGGATGAATTCTCCCCGGCTGGCGATATCCTGCCGGCCATGAAATACGGCATTTTGGGTGATTGTTATTCCGAAAAAAAGGAATTTGACAAAGCCCTCGCGTCTTACAAAAAGGCGGCGGATGAAGAAGGCAACGAATTGTTGTCGGCCTACTACCTGAAAAAATTGGGCATGCTCAACGAGTACCAGGGCAATGCTGCCGCTGCAAACGAAGCCTACGAGCGCCTGCGTCGCGACTTCCCGAACCAATCTTCGCCAGACTGGCGCGATATTGAAAAATATATCTACCGCTCGGGCGGCAAAAAGTAATTCCTGTTAAAGTTATCTGAAGATTCTGCCGGGAAGTATCGCCTAGATACTTCCCGGTTTTTTTATTACGTTCTGAAAATCAGTGTGAAAAGGCTGGCGCAGTATTGTAAAACCCTTTACTTTTGCGGCATCCCTCTTCAAAAGATAGTCTCTCCACTATACTAAGTTCAGCCTCTTACGAGTTAATCACGCGTATTTGCCTGAATCTTAGATGTTTCGCCTGTTTCCTTCACGCAGGCCACCTCAAATAAAAATGTTCAAAACGTTATTAATCGTACTGCTATGAACACGACTTTTCGTGCCGGGTGGTTGATGGCTGCATGGTTTTGTACCATGTCCAGCCTGCTTGCCCAAACTTCTGTACAAGAAAATCTTTCGCGTGCCGATAAACAATTCGATCTGTACGCCTACAACCTGGCCCTCCGAACCTACGAACAAGTACTCAAGGAACAACCCAACAACGCCCATGCGCTGGCGCGCACGGGCGATTGTTATTTTCAGTTGAACCGGCCCGAGGAAGCCCTAAGTTGGTACGATAAAGCCGTCATCCGCGAGGATGTTGAGCCGGAGGCCCTGCTGCGCTACGGCAAAGCCCTGATGCAATCCGGCGACTATGTCGGCGCCCGAAAGTGGTTTATGTTTTATGCCGAAGGCAACCCGACCGTGGGGCAGCACTACGCTAAAATGTGCGACTTCGCGTTGCAAGCCTCCCAAAAGGACCCCCTTTTCCAGTCGCTGAATGAGCCACTGAATACCGAAGCCGCAGACTATGGCCCCGTTTATTTTGGCGACAAAATTGTGTACAATTCTGCCCGCACGGATATCAAGCGCAAAACCAGTGCTAAAACCAGTGCCGACTGGACGGGCAGCGCCTACAACCAGTTGTTCGTCACCCAACGCAACCCGGGCGACAACTACCTCCAGGCGCCGGCGTTTTTGCACGGCGACCTGCAAAACGATTTTAATGAAGGCCCCGTCAGTTTTTCTGGCGATGGGCGCCGGGTTGCCTTTTGCCGCAATAATTTTATTGACGGCACCCGCCAAATCGCTGAAAAAGGGGTCAATATGAGCCTGTATTTCGCAGATGTGGCCAACGGCAACTGGGCCAATGAAAAAGCATTTTTGTTCAACGGTTCCAACTACGCGACCGGCTTCCCGGCACTTTCCCCCGATGGCAACACCCTGTACTTCGCCTCCAACCAGGAAGGCGGGTTCGGTGGTTGGGACCTCTACGTTTCCCTCTGGAATGGCGCCAACTGGACCACTCCCCGCAACCTGGGCAACGCCGTTAATACGCCGGGTAACGAGGTGACGCCCTTTTTCGACGGCAACAACCTGTATTTCTCCTCCGACTGGCACCCGGGCCTCGGCGGCCTGGATGTGTTCCGGGCCGATGTGCAGGACAACAACCTGCGCAACGTCGCGCACCTGGGTTCGGGCATCAACTCCTCCCGGGATGACTATGGATTTATTTTCAATGCCAAAAGTGGAACCGGCTACTTGACGAGCAATCGTTCCGGAGGCCGTGGCAACGAAGACATTTGGCAGATCCGCAAACGCGTGGATGAGTTTGTCATCACGGTGGTGGACCAACAACAAATTACGGTGCCGGCCGCCGATATCGACTTTTCGGCCTGCAATGCCGGGGTGAAACAAACCGATGCATTCGGTCGCTATTCCTTCGCCGTGGCAGCCGGCAAAGCCGATTGCCGGGTAACCGTCCGCAAAAGCGGCTACCGCCCCATCGTGCTACCCATTCAATCGGCCGGCGAAAAAAACCTGACCGCTGTGCTGGTACCCGAATACGGCGTCGTAACCAACTCACCACCGGCGGCTACACCAAACAATACCCTGAGTTACACGCCGGCCTCCAGCAACAATGCTTTGCCGGACCTGGAATCGAACACCGCTCCGCTGACCTACAGCACCGGCTCCGAATATCCGGTGCAATCGGGTTCCCTTGAAAAATATACCGTCTTCGTTCGGGACGAAAACGGCCGCGCCTTACCCGATGCTGAACTCAACCTCACCACCTGCGGGCTCGGTTCTATTTACACCGATGGCATCGGCCGGGCATCCTTCTATTTCCCCAAAGGCAATTCCTGCAACATGGTTGTGCGCAAAAGCGGATTGGAAGATATCACCATCCCCGTTACCCCGCAAACCAGCAAGGAGATGTCGGTGGCGATGAGCAGCGACAAACGCACCAAGTTTTCGGGCCTGGCCATGAACGCCGCTACCCGGAAAACGCTCCAGGGCGTGGTAGTGACGGCCAAAAGCCGCTCCGGCGACCACGAAACACTGGCCTCATCCAATGCTTCCGGCCAATACACCCTGATGCTGCGGGCCTATCAAATTTATGACATTGCCTACCACAAAGATGGCTTCACCGACTACGTCAGCACGCTGCAAACCGAACGGGCCTTGCAGGCGGATATGGAACTGTCGCCCATCGCCCTTGAGCCACAAAGTGGCAATGCCAACCTGAGCGCACCGGTCACCTACAGTTCGCCGTCCAACTCCGGCATGATTTCGCTGGCCGATCTGGAAGAAGCATCGGCGCTGCAACAGGTTACCCAGCCTGCTGCCAACGCCAAAACGGCAGCCACCAAAACAGCGGCCACCAAGGCTTCGACTACTAAAACCGCTGCCACAAAATCGAGCGGCTATGCGGTGCAATTGGCGGCCCATCCGGAAAAATTCACCGAAAGCAAAACCAAAAAATACGATGGGTACCTGTCTTTAGGCAACCTGTATGCCGTTGAAGAAGGCAAGATGAACAAATTGCGCCTGGGTGTTTACCCGACCCGCGAAGAAGCCAACGAGGTGTTGAAGGAAATTTCCAAAACCTCCAAAGATGCTTTTGTGGTGTGGGAAACGCAGGCAGACGAAAGCCTGTTGACCAGTTACAAAGCCAACGACCAGACCTACGCCGCCAAAGGCCTCACCGCTACACCGGCAGCCGCCAACAAAACGGCCTTGCCCGCCAATGCCAGCACGCCCATCCGCTTCGCTGTGCAAGTGGCCTCCTGGCCTTCCGAACGGCGGGTGCTGGTTTCTGACTATACCAACCTGAACAACCTGGGTAATGTGTATATCCACCAGGAAAACGACCGCATGCGGGTACGGGTAGGCACCTGGGATGCTTATGAAAAAGCAGAAAGCGCTCAAAAACAAGCCGTTAGCCTGGGGTATAAAGACGCGATCATCGTAACCGAAAAAGTAGAAGATATCACCAACGAGCGCTTGCGCACCGCGCCGCCAGCAACGGGCAGCAGCAGCCAAACGCCCAAAGGCCTGACAGCCACGCCGGCACAATATTCGACACCCTCCCTGGCCGTACCAGTGCCTGCCGGCACAACACCGGCAGCAAGCCCCACGCCCAGTTCGAATGCCAAATACTACATCCGCGTTTGTGCGATGGAAGACACCCAGAACTTTGATGCGAAAAAATTGGATGGCTCCGGTGCCGTCATTGAAAAATGGCCCATTGGCGATACGAAAATGACCGCCGTGATGCTGACCGGTTTCCCAACCGTTGAGCAAGCCATGACAACTACCGATAAACTGCGTACCAAGGGTTTTACCGATGCTTATATCATCAAAGATGAAAACGGGCGGATGAGCAAATTCCGGTACTGAGTTTGTATTGCATTCTTTTTTACAAAAAGGGGTGGTTTCCATTGGAAAACCACCCCTTTTTGTAAAAAAAACCGGGGTTTACCGCAGCTTCACAAAGCGCCCGCGTACCATTCCGGCCGGCGTTCGCAAGCCCAGCACATACATGCCTGCCGGGAGTTGGTCCACCGGTATTTCCAGGCTTTCCACGGCATTGCCCCTCAGGTCCTGATGCCACCAGCACCGGCCTTTCGCATCCAGCAACCGGATCTCTTCCGGGTTTCTCAAGCCCTCCGGCAACTGAAGCGTTAGCCGGCTGGATGCAGGATTGGGCCGTATTTCCAATAGCAGGCTGCGCTCAGGCGCCGTTTCGACCGGCGTGGACAAACAGGCTGTGCTTTCCAGCAAACTTGGACGGGAGCCTGTGAGCGCCGCCCACATCCTCGTTTTTTGGCCGGTAGAAAACATAGACATGCAGGCATCGTCGGTGTAGTCCATGTAGTTCATAAACATCGCAGGGTTTCCGCAACTCAATTGCGGAAATACCGGACAACCCAGCGTCGCTGCGCGTTGTACCGGCGTATCCGTCACATCATCGTCGTCGAAACAACTATTCGTGTTTTCTCCCCAGATATGCCGGAGGTTGAAATAATGCCCGACCTCATGCGTGGCCGTCCGGCCGAGGTCGTGCGGAGCGTTGAGCGCCGCCAGGCCGGTTCGGCCGAAATAGCGCGGATCGACCACCACTCCGTCTTCTGCCGGGATAACACTGCCGGGGGTAGTCGCATAACCCAGAATGCCGCCCCCGATAGCCCCCACCCAAATGTTCAGGTAATGCTCCGGCGCCCAGGCATCCTGCCCGCCCAGACTAGAATAGTGAATGCGCGGCCGGCCATCGGGAGCCGTGGCTTGCCCAATATTATTCCAGGTCGTGCTCTGCCGGGTAATGCCGGTGCTGGCCTGGCCTTGCGGGTCGGTGCTGGCCAGACAAAAATTAAATTCCACATCTGCGGCAAGACTGGCAAACAAGGTCGGGACCGTTCCTGCATTGGCGTTCAACAAGCGAAAATCCTCGTTGAGCACCTCCATCTGGCTGAAAATTTGTTCGTCGGAAATATTTTCGTCGCTGGTTCGGTACAGCACATGCACCACGACCGGAATGGTCACCGCGCTGCGCGAAACGACAACCGATGGGTTTATCTCGGTTTGCGCGCCGGCCAGTTCCGGAAAACGAAGGGCATTGCGTTGCCGAATGGTTTCGGTCAGGCAAGGTTCCTGGGCCAAAATCCGAGGTGTCAACAGGCTAAACAGCACTGCGAAACACAGGCCTTGCCGGATGAGCCGGCTAATCAAAAGTGGGGAAATTTCCATGGTAAATTTTTTTTCTGCCGGTGGCAGCGTTTGCCCGGGGTTGTCCGTTTTTACATCATACAAGAGCAAAAATCTGTCGAAAGATTTAAGATAAAGCAGAAAGTAGGTTTTTTTAGTTGGTTTTGTTTGTACCAGGAGGCGCGCTGATAGCGCGCCTTTTGTTTTTCCAGGCAGCGAGATGTGCCGTAGAGCGCTTACTTTTGGGCAAGTTAAACTATCCAGCCTTTGCTTATGACCAGCCGCCTGTTTAAATTGCTGTTTTTGCTGTTCCCATACAGTCTTTGCGCCCAAAATGCGGTGCCGGTGATCCAACAATTTTCCGCAACGGCCAATTGGAGCACCCAAATACTCACGGTGTCCTATGCAGTAGCCGATGCTGAAAACGATCCGCTCGATATTTCCCTTGAATTTTCAAACAACGGCGGCAAAACCTATGCCCTCAGTGCCCAGGTGCCGCAAACAGGCGACGTAGGTTTTCCGGTGCAGCCCGGCGCCAACCGCACGATCTCCTGCGACCTCAGCCAACTCAGCAGCGGCGGCGCCACCTTCACGGTCCGCCTGGTAGCCGACGACCGCCAAGCCTTCGATTGGCAAAGCCTCGTCGATGAAGTGGACAGCATGCGCCTGCGCGCCGATCTCGAATTTGTGGAAGGCATCCGCCACTACACAGCGGGCCTGGCGCACCTGAATGCCGTACACGATTCCCTGAAAAACTGCTTTGCCGCTCAAGGCTTGTTTGCCGAGGAACATACTTTTTCCTACGCAGCCAACTACGTTGGTCGGAATGTGCTAGGCAGCAACCGGGGTACCCTGTACGCCGATTCTGTAGTGATTGTGGATGCGCATTACGATTCGATTGACAATGCCCCGGGCGCCGACGACAACGGCAGCGGCACGGTGGGTGTCCTCGAAGTCGCTCGCCTGCTGAGCCGGTATCCGTCTGAAAAAACCCTTCGTTTTATCGGTTTTGACCTGGAAGAAGCCGGTTTGGTGGGCAGTGCGCGGTATGTGTCTTCCGGCTTGCCGACCAACGAAAAAGTAGCCGGTGTGTTCAATTTTGAAATGATTGGGTACTATTCCGAGGAGCCGAACTCCCAGCAGGTGCCGGCCGGTTTCAATATCCTGTTCTCACAGGCCTACAGCCAGTTGCAGGCCAATCAGTTTCGGGGCGATTGCATCATCAATGTGGGCAATACTTCTTTCCCGGGGCTGGCCAACCGCTTCCACCAAAGCGCCACGCAGTATGTCCCCGACCTGAAAGTGCTGGATGTAATCATGCAAACCGGTATTCCGGTACCGGACCTCCTGCGCAGCGACCATGCACCGTTTTGGGGCGCCAATTTGCCGGCCCTCATGATCACCGACGGCGCCAATTACCGCAACAAATGTTACCATACTCCCAGTGATACGCTCGATGAAAAATTGAATTTCACCTTTATGTCCAATGTGGTAAAAACCACCGTGGCAGCAGCAGGCCAACTGGCTGGCATCCGCCACGGCGACTGGGCCACAGCCAGTTTTACCGGCACCGTCGGCACCGGGGCGCCTGTGCCGGACTGCCAGGTATCAAGTGTGTTCAGCCCGGGCGGCGGCCGCCAACTGGCCCTGTGGTTCGGCGCTTGCCCGCTCACGGAGGCTTCGCTTGATCTGTTTGACAGCCGGGGGCAGTTGCTCCACCACGAGGCGCCCCAACTATTGCCGCAACAAGCCACGTTTGTTCTGGACGGGCCTGAATTGTCGGCCGGTATATATTTTGTCAAAATAAATGCGAGAGAGGGTAGCCGGACCATCAAGGTCGCCCTACCTTAGCCGCCGCACTGTTCAACTCATTTTAAAGGCAAAATGTAAAATGTAAAATGTAAAATGTAAAAGGGTGATCTCCGGATAGGGTGGTTTGTACAAAACGCCTCCTAACTGGCCTGCAATGGCCCCCCCTTTTACATTTTACATTTTACATTTTACATTTTGACTTGCAACCTGCTTCTGCGCCCCGATATGCGGGTATTTACAGACCTACATCAATTGCCGTCGTTTCGGGATGCCGTATTGACCATCGGTTCCTTCGACGGTGTACATACCGGCCACCGCCGGATTTTGGAACAAGTACAACGTCTGGCCCGTGCCTGCGGGGGCGAAAGCGTGGTGCTGAGTTTTGAACCGCACCCGCGCACGGTTTTGCATCCCGACGACGCGGCGTTCAAACTTATCACCACCTCATCGGAAAAAATCGCCCTGCTCGAACAATGCGGCGTCGATCATGTCGTGCTTGCGCCGTTCACGCTGGATTTTGCCCGGCAAAGTGCCCGGGAGTACGTCGAAGATTTTCTGATCCGGCTGTTCAATCCCCGCTATATCGTCATTGGTTACGACCACCGGTTTGGCGCCAACCGGGAGGGCAACCTCGCATTTTTACAAGCCTACGAAGCACAGGGCCTGTTTTCTATTGTGGAAATACCAGCGCAGGAAATTGATGACATAGCGGTGAGTTCCTCCAAAATCCGCAATGCTCTTGAGGCTTCCGACATCGCCTATGCCAATCGCCTGCTGGCCCACCCGTATTTTTTTACAGGCCGGGTTGTGTCCGGCAACCGCATCGGGCGTACCATTGGTTTCCCAACGGCCAATATTCAGATCGCTGATCGCTACAAACTCATTCCGCCGGCGGGTATTTATGCTGCCCGGGCGGTATTGGCCCGGCCCGGCAACATTGAGCCTTTCCCCTGGAGGCCCGATGCCCGCGTGGTATACGACGCCATGTTGTACATCGGCCAGCGCCCCACGCTGGCGGGCGGCCTTGACCGCTCTATAGAGGTAAACCTTCTTGATTTTGACGGAGACTTGTATGGCCAGGAAATGGCTGTGGAACTCATTGACTTTATCCGGCCCGACAAAAAACTGGATGGCTTGGGCGCCTTGAAGGCGCAAATTGAAGCCGACAAGGTGGAAATTCTCCAGCGCCTGCACCCCGAACCGCACAAAACACCGGCTACGCCATCCGATACGGCCATTGTGATCCTGAACTACAATACCCGCCGGCACCTGGCCGAGTATTTGCCTTCTGTGTTGGCCCACAGTGGCGGTGCCCGCGTGATCGTGGCCGACAACGGCTCGCCCGACGATTCGATCGCTTTTTTACGAGAACAGTACCCACAGGTAGAGATTCTGGATTTGCAGCAAAACTACGGCTTTGCGCAGGGCTACAATGAGGCCTTGCGGCAGGTGCACAGCGCATTTTACGTGGTGCTCAACTCTGATGTAGAGGTTACGTCGGGCTGGATGGAGCCGGTGCTGGATGCGATGCGCGCCAATCCGCGCATTGCCATTGCACAGCCCAAGATCCTGGCTTGGCGCGACAAAACCCGCTTCGAATACGCCGGCGCCGCAGGAGGCTGGATCGATTACCTCGGCTATCCGTTTTGCCGGGGCCGTATTTTTAGCCAAAACGAAGAAGACCAGGGCCAATACGATACGCCCCAGGAGTGTTTTTGGGCAGCCGGGGCCGCCTTTTTTATCCGCGCCGAACTGTACCACTCGTTCGGGGGATTCGATGGCGACTATTTTGCCCACAACGAAGAAATCGACCTCTGCTGGCGCCTGAAACGAGCGGGCTACCAGGTTTGGTGCTTCCCGGACTCGGTGGTGTACCACCTGGGCGGCGGTACGCTGGAGTACGAGAGCCCGCGCAAGGTGTTTCTCAATTTCCGGAACAGCCTGTTCACCCTGCTGAAAAACGAACCTGCTGCCAAACTCTGCTGGCTGCTGCCGGCTCGTTTCCTGTTGGATGGCCTGGCGGGACTGCGCTTTGCACTTAAGGGCCAGTTTCGCGCCATTTGGGCCATTGTGGAGGCGCATTTTTCATTTTATAAACATTGGGGACTAACGCTGCGCAAGCGCCGGCAAATTGCAAAAGCCATTGAAAAACAAGGCATTGGCCCCGAAAACTGCAGCGGCATCTACGGCGGAAGCATCGTCTTTGCGCACTATGCCCGGCGGATCAAACAATTCAGTAAACTCCTGTAACACAACAAGCGTGGCATACGAACTCCTGTACGAAGACGAGCATTTTCTGGTGGTGGCCAAGCCGGCCGGGTTGCTGACTATCCCCGACCGCTTTGGCAACAAAGACAGCCTGCACGCCGCCCTGGAGCGTCAGTACGGCAAAATATTTGTGGTGCACCGGCTCGACCGTGAAACCAGCGGCGTACTCTGCTTTGCCCGTACAGAAGCAGCGCACCGGAATTTGTCGATGCAATTCGAGCACCATACGGTCGATAAATACTACCTCTTGCTGGCCGACGGCGTGTTGCACCTCGACGAGGGCGAGATCAACAAACCCATCGGCGACCACCCGGCGGTGTCGGGCAAAATGGCCATCGTGCACAGCGGAAAGCCCTCGCTCACGTTTTACCGCGTACTGGAACGCTTCAAACGCTTCACCTTGGCCGAGGCCCTGCTCAAAACCGGCCGCACTCACCAGGTGCGCGTGCATTTTCAGAGTATCGGCTACCCATTGGCCATCGACCCCCTGTACGGCCGCCGTTCGGCGTTTTTGCTTTCTGAAATAAAACTCAAAGGTTTTAAACTGGGCAAATACAGCGAGGAGGAACGCCCGATCATGGACCGTACCAGCCTGCACTCCTCCCGCTTGCGCATCGACCATCCGGTGAGCGGCGAACGAATGGAATTCAAAGCCGAATTGCCCAAAGATTTTCAGGCCGTGTTGAACCAATTGCGCAAATGGGGCGGCGAAAAGACCGGTAAAATGTAAAATGTAGAATGTAAAATGTAGAAGTCGAAAGGGTGGCTTGTGGGTAGGGTAAGGTGGTGCTTTTGGGCACTGGAGGAAGGCTTGCAATTTTGAGCCCATCGAGTGCATGCCAATCAAACGCCGTACAGCCTCCATTCCCCCAACCAACCTTTTACATTTTACATTTTGCATTCTACATTTTACATTTAGCCCCGCTCCCCTATCTTTGCGGCCCGGTCCGCAGGGCCACACACCCACACAACTGTACGCATCCATGTTTGAAAGTTTAAGCGATCGCCTCGAATCTGCGTTTAAGGTCATTAGTGGCAGCAATAAGATCACCGAACTCAATGTTGCCGAAAGCATCAAGGAAATCCGCCGGGCGCTGGTCGCTGCCGACGTCAACTATAAGATTGCCAAGGAGTTTACCGACAAAATCAAGGACAAAGCCCTCGGCACCGAGAACGTCCTGAAAAACGTAAACCCCGGCCAGTTGATGGTCAAAATTGTGATGGACGAACTGACCGAACTCATGGGCGGTCAGTCGGTGGGCATCAACGTGAAAGGCCATCCCGGGGTCATCCTGGTAGCGGGCCTGCAAGGCAGCGGTAAAACGACGTTCTGCGGCAAACTCGCCAAATTCCTGAAGGAAAAACGGCAGTTGTCGCCCCTGCTGGTGGCTTGCGACGTGTATCGCCCCGCCGCTATCGACCAGTTGGGTGTGCTCGGCGAGAGCATCAAGGTGCCGGTCTACAAAGAAGTTGAGAACAAAAACCCGGTCGAAATCGCCCTCAATGCCCTCAAACACGCCAAAGGCCACGGCCACCATGTCGTGATCGTGGATACGGCCGGCCGCCTGGCCGTCGACGAGGCGATGATGGCCGAAGTAGAAGCCATTAAAAAAGCCATCAACCCTACTGAGTCCTTGTTTGTGGTGGATTCGATGACCGGCCAGGACGCGGTGAACACTGCCCAGGCCTTCAACGAGCGCATCAACTACGACGGCGTGGTGCTCACCAAACTCGACGGCGATACGCGCGGCGGGGCAGCCTTGTCGATCCAGTACACCGTCGGCAAACCCATCAAATTTGTGTCGATGGGCGAAAAACTCGACGCCCTCGATGTGTTCTACCCCGACCGGATGGCGCAGCGCATCCTGGGCATGGGCGACATCGTGTCGCTGGTGGAAAAAGCCCAGATGGAGTTTGACGAAGAGGAAGCCAAGCGGGTGGAAAAGAAGATCAAACAAAACAAGTTTGACTTCAACGACTTCCTGGGCCAAATGCAACAGATCAAAAAAATGGGCGACCTCAAAGGCCTGCTCAACATGATACCCGGCATGGGCAAAGCCCTCAAGGATGTTGATATCGACGACAAAGCGCTCGTGCGGGTGGAAGCCATTATTCAAAGTATGACGCCCAAGGAGCGCAAAGACCCGGATCTGCTCAACCTGAACCGGAAAAAACGCATCGCCCGGGGCTGCGGCCAAACGCTGGAACAGATCAACCTGTTTGTCAAGAATTTCAACGACATGCGGAAATTCATGCACCAGATGAGCAACAGCAATATGGGCAAAATGGGTATGCCGGGCGGCATGGGCCTGCCGAAAGGTGGTTTCGGAAAACCTCGTCGCTAGGTCGAAACGGCTTGTCTCAAATCGTCTCTACGTAGTTTAAGTCTTCTTCAAACGTTTCTTTCATGCCGATCAGCGACACAAAAGCGATGATCAGGCAAACTGCGCCCACGATCAGGGCCGCCGTAGTGACGCTGCCGGTGGCTGCCGGGCTTTTCAGCCATTTGAAAGCGGCGCCGATGGGGATCAGCATGCCCCGCGCCACGTTGGGCACAGCCGTTGCCACTGTGGCGCGCAGGTTGGTGCCAAATTGCTCTGCACCGATCGTCACAAATATTACCCAGAATCCCACTGAAATGCCCAACAAAAAGTGTGCGGTGTAGAAGGCCGCCGGTGAGCCAAAGCCAGCCAGCAGGTAGTACAGCACTGCCAAGACATCTAAGGTCAGGAAGATCCACATCACCCGCAGGCGGCTGCGCAGGTACTGACTCAGGAGCCCCGAGGCGATATCGCCCAGGATCAGTCCGGTGTAGCAGGCGGCCAGGGCGTTGCCGCCGGTGATGCCGCTCAGGCCTTTGTGGGCGCCGAACTCGGGCGCCAGCGTGACCAGTACACCCACCACAAACCAGGTAGGTGTGCCGATGAGCAGGCAGCGCAGGAAACGGACAAAGCGGCTTTTGTCGGTGAACAAGGCCAGGAAATTGCCCCGACTGATGTTTTCAGCCGCGCGCATTTGTTTGAAAATACCCGACTCGCTGACGCTGATCCGGAGCAGCAGCAGCAAAAAGCCCAATCCACCACCCACAAAATAACTAATCCGCCAGGGGCACCAGATATCGACGGCCCAGGCCAGTAAGGCGCCGCTCAGGCCGATGGTGGCTACCAGCATGGTGCCGTAGCCGCGTTTTTCTTTGGGCAAACTTTCGGACACCAGGGTGATGCCGGCGCCCAGTTCGCCGGCCAAACCGACACCGGCAATAAAGCGCAGGAGCGCGTAGGTGTTGATGTCGTGCACAAATCCATTGAGCACATTGGCAATGGAATACAGAAAAATAGAAAAATACAGGACGCGAACCCGGCCTTTTTTGTCGCCTAGTACACCCCAAAGGACGCCGCCGACCAGCATGCCGCCCATTTGCCAGTTGAGCAGCGAAATGCCGGCATCGGTGAGTGCCTGACCGGAAAGACCGAGATCGAGCAAACTTTTTACCCGCACAAATCCAAAGAGCAGCAAATCGTAGATATCGACAAAATAACCCAGGGCCGCTACAATGACGGCGGCATTCAGCAAGCGGGTAGAGGACGGTTGATTCATAAGCGCAAAATGTCCCGGCAGTCGGGTAGCATGGGTTTTACTCGTGCGTAAAGATAGTACCTTTGGCAGGCCTGTACCGGCGTGGAGCCGTTCAGGGCGCGGCAATGGGGCGGGAAAAATAAAGCATTTTCAAAGAATACACGATCACTACTTAAACCGTGCCGCACAGCCCTTGATCCGGCACTCTTTTTTACGATGACAGATCCTAAACACTGGTTGGTCGAATCCAGCCGGTATGTCTACGACCGCCGGCCCTATATGGTGATGCGGGAAGACAGCGTACTACTGCCGAACGGCGCCCGGATTCCGGATTATTTTATTTTTGAATACCCCGAATGGGTGTCGGTGCTGGCCGTGACCAAAGACGGCGATTTTGTCCTGATCCGGCAATACCGCCACGGGATTGCGCAGGTCCACTACGAGTTGGTTGCTGGTGTGGTAGACCCCCAGGAGCCCTTGCTCGTAGCGGCCCAACGCGAATTGCTCGAAGAGTCGGGCTATGGCGGCGGCGATTGGCAGCCCTGGCTTACCGTTTGCGCTAATCCGGGGACGCACACCAATTGGTGCCATATTTTTCTGGCCACCGGGGTGGAGCGGCTCGAAGGCCAGCAACTGGACCATACCGAAGATATTGCCGTGCAGGTGTTGCCGCGAGATGCCGTTCGGGAAATGCTCGACTCGGGTGGGGTAGCGCAAGCCATCCATACAGCGGCCTTGTGGCGTTATTTTGCTTTGTTTCCAGCCTGACCGGCTATTTGATCCGTATTCTTTTGGCTAATTCTTGTTCATTTTATTTTTTTGGGGCAGCGGGAGCAGGCCTTTGCTCCATCTTTAGGACATGAAACAATTGTTTTCCTTTCTTTTCCTGGTATTCGGTATCACCGGGACACTCCAGGCCACCCACATTGTCGGTGGCGAATTGACCTATAAATGCCTGGGCAACAACCGGTATGAATTTACGCTTACGGTGTACCGCGACTGCTATACCGGCCAGCCCTGGTTCGACGATCCGGCTTCCATTGGGGTGTATGACGCCAATTGGAACCTGGTGAAAGACGAGCGGGTCTATTGGGATTCCAATTCCAACGACACCCTTCCGATTCAACTCAGTAACCCTTGCTTGGTCGTTCCTCCGGATGTGTGCGCGCATGGCACGGTTTATAAGGCCATTATTGAACTGCCGCAAAAGACCGGCGGTTACAACGTGGTTTACCAGCGTTGTTGTCGCAACCAGTTGATCCGCAATATTATAGGGCCTTTGGAAACGGGCATTACCATCCTGTCCTATGTTTCGGAAGAGGCCCTCAAAGCCTGCAACAACAGCGCCGCCTTCAATGAATGGCCGCCAGTGGCTATTTGTGTGCACGAGCCGATCCTTTTTGATCACTCGGCTACGGATCCGGACAATGATTCGCTGGTGTACCGCCTCTGCACACCCTTGAAAGGCGCAACCTCCATCGTTCCGACCCCGCAACCGCCCAACCCGGGCCCCTACCTGGAGGTCGACTGGCTGACCCCGCCCTACAACCTCTCGAATGTGTTGGGCGGCCTGCCCCTCAGCATTGATGCCAACACCGGTGTGCTCACCGGTACGCCCAACACCATTGGTAATTTTGTGGTCGGTGTGTGTGTCGAGGAATACCGGAATGATACCCTGGTTTCGACCACCCGGCGCGATTTTCAGTACAACGTAGCCGAATGCGGCGTGCCCACGGCCGCTTTTTTTGTACCCGAAAAAAACTGCGCCAACCAGCCGGTTACCTTTGTCAACCAGAGTTTTGCGCTCAGTTATGTCTGGTATTTTGATTGGGACAACGACCCCTCGCTGATCTCGACGGCGTTTTCGCCGTCACATTTATACGCCGACACCGGGAGTTACCGGGTGGCCCTGATTACAACCCCCGGCGCCCCTTGCGCGGATACTATGTTTCAAACCATACAGGTAAATTCCTTTCACATCGATGCGCAACTCCAGGTGAACCTGCCTAGCTGCGACAACAACGGACTGGCTGTGCTGGCCCTGGACCAAAGCCAGGATTCGGTGTATGGTGTGGGCAGTTGGCTTTGGACCCTGACCGGGCCGGGCGCATTTATCAAGCAATCGACACAGCAGAATCCGGAATTTGTAATCACCAAGCCGGGTAGTTACAAAGTACGGCTCATTGCCGTTTCCAACGGCGGGTGCCGGGATACCGCCAACTACCAATTTAATGCGCCGATCCCCCGGACCGATAGCCTGCGGCAACTGCTGTCGATCTGTGCCGGCGATACGGTTCGCCTGAACTCCGGCGCCGTGCCGTTTTACAACTACCTCTGGACCCCACCTGCTTTTTTATCGGATACGCTGGCCTCCAGCCCTTTGGCTTATCCGTCCGTCACCTCCGAATATTTTGTCACGATCACCAATGCCTTTTGCACCTATACAGGCAAGGTAAGAGTGGAGGTAGTTGATACGGGCCAGGTGGCCGTGAGTGCCGATCCGACACTCATTTATCCCGGTCAATTGGTACAATTAAACGCGGTTTTTCCGCTTCCGGGCACTATTTCCTGGTCGCCGCCAGGGCTGGTATCGAATCCGGCAATAGACAACCCAACGTCCAATCCTACTACCACCACCACCTATACCGCCCGGCTCAATTTAGGCAGCCATTGTGTAATAGAGCGGGGAGTGACTGTAATCGTATCGCCGCCGCCCTGCGAGGAGCCGTTTTTGTTTTTCCCAACGGGCTTTTCACCCAATGGCGACGGCGAAAACGATATCCTGCGCCTGGAGAATGGCTTTTTGGAAGAAGCCTATTGGGCCATCTACAACCGCTGGGGGCAAAAAGTATTTGAAGCCAATAGCCCCGCAGATGCCTGGGATGGCACCTTCAAAGGCGAACCGCAGCCGGCCGAAACGTACGGGTACATTCTCCGGTTTGTGTGTCCGGGCGGTGGGGAGACCATCAAGAAAGGAAATGTGACGCTTTTGCGATAAAATAAAATCGGTATTCCAGCAGCAGATTGTACCACTACAAACTCTGGTGCTGGAATACCAATAGTGTTGTTTATCAACGCAATAGGGTAGCGTAACCCTTGAATTCCTGTTTCTGTCCCCTGGGGCTGGTGAATGTGACGAGGTACACATATACGCCTTCCGGCGACATGCCGCCCTTGTTCATTTGGCGGCCGTTCCATTCTTCTTGTGGGTCTTGCGATTCGTACACTTTTTCGCCCCAGCGGTTCCAAATGCTCATGTTGAAATCCACGACACCGTCGAGGTAGCCCTTGCCGAGAAACCCGTCGTTTTGGCCATCGCCGTTCGGGGTAAAGGCATTGGGCATATACCATTTGATGACCGGCACAAAATCCAAGTACTTACTCAGGGAGTCCTTGCAACCTTCCGGGTGGGTGACGATGAGGGTTACTTTCATCAGGCCCGTATCAGGGAACGTAAACAAGGGGTTCCGTGTGATCGTACTTCCAAACCGGTCAAATTCCCAATGCCAGCGGTTGGCATCGAGCGACAGGTCGGTAAACTGAATCGTATTGTTGAATTGACTGAGCAGAGAATCCGGCGAATACGTGAAATCGGCGGTAGGCGAAGGCACTACCCGGATCAAGTCGGGGAAGGCATCCGAAATTCGACATCCGATGGGAGAGGTAATATCGACGCTGACGTCAAATACGCCGGGTGTGTTGTAAATATGGGTGGGGCTGATTACACCGGTGAGGGTGGTGCCGTCGCCAAAATCCCAAACAATGTCGTAGGTGCTGTCGATCGGCGCGGAGAGGTTATTGAAAAAGATCTCGGCCGGCGAGCAACCGATGTAGTTGCTGGGCTGAATGATAATCAGCGGCGGTACCGGAAACCAATTGACCACCTTCACTTCGTTGTCGGTGCATTTATTTTTATCGTACACCCGCAATTGCACCGGGTGACTTCCTGGCACGGCATACAGATAATCCGGGTTTTGCACTTTGGAGGTTCCGTTCGGCACACCGAAATTCCAATTCCAACGGTCGATACCGGCATCGCTGGTCGATAAGTCGGTAAAGGCCACCGGTCCGGCGACACAAGTATCGTAGGCGAACGAAAAGTCGGCTTTGATCTCCGGGAAAATATTAACGGCAATGTTGGCAGTGTCGGCGCAGGGATAGCCCGGGTTGAGGTACAAATTGCCGATATACAAACCGGTGTCGGGGAAGTTCACCGTCGGGTCCCAGTTCGTTTTGTCGGAGTAGGGGGTTCCTTTCAGATCGAAACGCCATTCAAAACTGAAAATATTGGACTTCTGGGCGCTCAGGTTTTTGAACGTGACCGAATTTTGGCCACAAGAACGCAGCACAAACTGCTGCGGCCCCACGATGCTGTCGCTCTGAATATTGGCCAACACAGAGGGCGTACATTCAGCGACGTTGAACTGGAAATCGCGGCGGATAGTAGACAACAATTCAGCGCCCCGGAACTCCTGGATACAAACGCCAACCACAAATTGCCCGAGTTTATTGGGCGTGCCGGTGATCAGGCCGGTAATGTTGTCGATACTTACCTTGGGCGCCCCGCCCATCGGATTTGAAGCCGTGTATTGCCCTACAATAAAAGGCACATTGTCGAACGGTGGCGCGCAGGGTGGGGTAGGCACGGCGCCGTCGCAAGTAGTCACCGCAGGCGGGCTCAGTAAGGGCCCGCCGCCGTCGAAGGGGCTGCAAAAGGAGTAAAAAATCTGGTCGCCTTCCGGGTCGGTCGCCGAGTGGTCAAATTCGAGCGGGATGCTGTTGCAAATGATGATCGGCGGGAAATTGTTGAAGGTCGGGCTGCTGTTTTTTAATTCTTGTGCTTTCGGCGTCAGTTCGACCATATACGTAGCGCCCACGTCGCCTGGTGAAACGATGTTGTTGATGGTCTGGTTTCGACAACAACGTTGATAGACAATGAAATAACTGTCGGTCAGCGATACTTCCAAGGCCCGTTCGAAGGTATAAATGGCTTCTTCCACACAAACGGAGGGCAAGGTGGAAATGCAGGGCGGCGGCACGGGGATGAGTTTTTTGATACTTGGGTTGCCAATTTTAAAACTCTCCTGGAGGATATTGTTGGAATAGGTACCCCGGTAGATGGCCATTTCGGCCGGGTCGTCAAAGTCGGCGCCACCGCCCTGGCAATCGCGGTAGATTTTCATGGTAAACCGGTACCGGTAGCGGCCCTGGTTGTCGACCGACAAAAATTTATATGTAATTTCTCCACCGATAATATGCCGGGCCAGGAGCACGTTTGGGGCTAAAAAGGCCAATAAGAGTAGTAAAACAGGCAACAGGCCGCGAAATTTTGTGTGCATTTGCTTCGAATCGTTATTGTTTGGGCAAAATGTCGGAGTATTGTGCTCTCAAAAGTACACGAAAGAACGTTAAACAACCGCCTATTGTTGGCTATGTTCCTGCTACGCGACGACATTTCGGACATTGCCCGCCTCCTGGAAGGCGGTAGCCTGCTTTGCTATCCTACGGATACCATTTGGGGAATTGGGTGCGATGCCACCAATGAAACGGCTATCCAGCGCCTGACTGCCCTCCGCGAACAGGAGCCAGGCAAGGGCTATATCATCCTGGTAGACAGTGTGGACATGCTCAAGCAGTATGTCACCAAAGTGCACCCCCGGGTAGAAACACTCCTCGCATACCACCAACGGCCGATCACCATTATTTACGACCACCCTGAGGGACTGCCGGCAGCCTTGCTCGCCAAAGACGGCTCCATCGCTATCCGTGTGGCTACCGACGAGTTTTGTCGCGAATTGATCCAGGCCTTTGGCAAACCGATCGTAAGCGCTGCCGCTTGCAAGATTTCAGAACCTTTTCCGCCGACCTTCGGCGCTATCAGCAGCGAAATCCTGGGCAATGTCGACTATGTTGTGAAATACCGCCAGGACGATAAAGAACCGCAGGAGCCCTCGGCCATGGCCCGTCTGGACCGTCAGCGGGAACTGGAATTTGTGCGGGAGTGAGATCCCGACTTGAGGCTTAGCGCCCCAGGTGTTTTCGGTTGGTCTACTGTTTGAAAAGAGCTGCCGCTATTCGCTTCTGCTCAGGCTGCCGTCGTTACAGCCGTTCGTTCCAACAGCGCCATGTAAAATCCGTCGAAGCCATTGTCTTGCGGTAAAATTCGTTTTTCTGCCAGCAAGCGGTAGTCCTTCCCGGCTTCGCTGGCCAAAAAAGCCTCCACCTGCTTTTCATTTTCCGAAGGCAAAATACTGCAAGTCGCATACACCAGTTGGCCGCCAGGCTTGAGCATCGGGCTGTAGGCCTGTAAAATCTCGGCTTGGGTGGCCCGAAGGCTGTCGATCGATTCGGGCGTGAGTTTCCACTTGCTGTCCGGGTTGCGGCGCAGCACCCCGAGCCCGCTGCAGGGAACATCCAGCAGGAGCCTGTCGGCCGTGCCGTAGAGGCGTTTGATGACTTTCCTGTTTTCGATGACCCGGGTTTCAATGTTCGATGCACCGGCCCGCCGGGCCCGGTGCCGCAATTCCTCCAGTTTCCAGGCAAAAGTATCGAGGGCGATCAGTTGCCCGCGACTTTCCATCAGCGCGGCCAGGTGCAGGGTTTTGCCGCCGCCGCCGGCACAGGCATCTACCACCCGCATACCGGGCTTCGGGGCCAGAAAAGCGGCAACCTCCTGGCTGCTGTAATCCTGCAACTCGAAGAGGCCATCACGGAATGCCTTGGTTTTGAATACATTTTGCCGTCGTTCGAGTACCAGCGCCTCGTTGTCGCCTGCCGGCATGGCGGTAATATCTTCCTGTTGTAAGGCCGTTTGCAGGGCAACACGGGTCGTTTTTAAACGGTTGGCCCGGAGTACGACCTGTGCGGGGCGGTTGAGCCATTCCAGGGTAAGGGCCCAGCGTTCGCCGAGTTCCTGTTGGCCGAGGGTATCCAGCCAATCCGGGATACTCTCGCGGAAGCGGCGTTCTTCGCGTAGCAATGTCGCCCTGGCCAAAATGGCCTCCTGATCCAAGTCCTGAAATTCCCGCCAATCGGGCAAGGGGGTACCTTGCAGCAACAAGTGCACGCCGCACAAGGCCCAGAAATGTTCTTCGGTGACCGGTTCCAGGCCCAATATTTCGGTGTACAGGCGAAAAAAACGCACAACCTCGTAGGTGGTTTCGGCGATAAATGCCCGGTCTCGGCTTCCGGCCTTGGGGTTATTGCGGAGCGTAAACTCAATGACTTTGTCGGCGTGTCGGTTTTCCTGGAAAATGGACAACAGGGCTTGGGCTACTGCCCGCAATTGAAGCGGATGCAGGCGTGGAGAAAAAACAAGTTCCCGCATTCAAGGGTTGATTTTGCGAACGGTGGCAAATGCTGCGAGCAATTTGGAGTAGAGCCGGTCGTGTTCTGTTTTCGGATATTGTGCGTTGATCAGCAGCGAAATACGCTCGTCATAGGGGCAAACGTACATCAGCGAATACGTGGCCCCGGTGTCTTCACCGGCCATGGGCAAAAATTCCAGAAGAATCAGCAAGCCCGGTTTGCCACCGATTTCCAGCGCCTTTTTTTCCAGAATTTTTTGCCCGTCTTCCGAACCCAGGGCCTGCAAATCATCGGCCATCCGCTGGTAGGGAATCGGGTTGGCCATGCAAATAACTTTGGCCTCTGTGCTGGTTTCCTCCCAACCGCTGCCTTCTTCGAGTGGCGAGAAGGAGGCGTCCGGCGACGTCATGGAAAATTTCCATTCAAAAACCTGGGCCATTTCGTCGTCACTTTGTGCCCGCAAGGCAGGCAGGTAGCAGAACGAAAGAAGTAGGTACGTGAAAAAAAAGATGAGCCGTGTATGCATCATTCGGGACATTTAAGTTGCAAAGGTAGTCTGCCGGAGCCGTTTGCCTAACTTGGCGGCAAAATTGAACGTTATGATGTCGTTTCTCCGCTTCCTGACGGAAAATTCAAAGGGCCGGATGGAGATCCGACCCTTTGAAACGCTGGTGTTGCAACAAAAAAGTTAATTCCAACTGATGTGTTCCGGCATATCCGAAATGACCTCGAATACATTGCCTTTGTTGTACATGGCATGGTGCCAAAGGCGGCTGTGTTTGAGTTTAAAAACATAATTGGCGTCTGTTTCGGCCAGAATCCAGGAACGGTATTGCATTTCTTCCTGAAGTTGTCCGGCTGACCAGCCCGAGTATCCGACGAAAAAGCGGATGTTGTTGGGCTTGATCAGGTCTTGGGTGATGAGGAATTTGAGTTTGTTAAAATCTCCGCCCCACCATACGCCATCGCTCACTTTTACGCTATCGTCCAGCAGTTCGCCCACGTTGTGGATATAGTGCAGGGTGTCTGTTTGTACCGGACCGCCGTAGAATACCTCTGCTTCAAATTCAGGGAAATCTGACATTAAATCGTTGATATTCATGTCGATCGTTTTATTCAGGATAAAACCAATCGTGCCCTGTCCGTGGTGTTCGCACAACAAAACAACCGCTCGCCGGAAGTATGGATCTTGCATAAACGGCTCTGCTACAAGCATTTGCCCGCTCTCTATTTTCGTGTTTGTGGCCATGTCTGTTTGCCGGTTTCTTTCAAGAACGAAAGTAGGGGTGAATTGGTTTGCCGTGCAACTATAAGATTATGGAAATCTGACAATAATGCACTTCGCCAGGAAGGGGGCATTTACAGCGCTTCCGTTGCGGCGTCGCGGTTGATTTTTCGGATCATGCCCCGCAAAACGCCGCCGGCGCCCCCCACTTCGATAAACTGGGTAATGCCGCCGGCCAGCATGTTCTCGATCGTTTGTGTCCAGCGCACCGGAGCGGTAAGTTGGGCGATCAGGTTTTGGCGGATCTCGGCCGGGTCGGTGACTGCCCGGGCGTGCACATTTTGATACACCGGGCATTTCGGGGCCCGGATGGTGGCGGCTTCAATAGCGCTGGCCAACTCATCCTGAGCGGGTTGCATCAAAGGGGAGTGAAACGCACCACCTACGGCGAGCACCACGACGCGTTTGGCGCCAGCCTCCTGCAATTTGGTTACGGCGAATTCGATACCGGCCCGGGAGCCCGAGATGACCAGTTGGCCGGGCGAATTGTAGTTGGCGGGCACCACAATCTCGTGGCTGATCGAGCGGCATATCTCTTCCACCACGGCATCCTCCATGCCTAAAACGGCAGCCATGGTGCCATCGGCCAGTTCGCAGGCTTTTTGCATGGCAAAGGCCCGTTGGCTGACCAGTTGCAGCGCATCGGCAAACGACAAGGCGCCGGCGGCGGCCAGGGCCGTGAATTCACCCAAGGAATGGCCGGCAACAGCATCGGGCTGAAAGGCATCGCCGGCAACAATGGCGCGGGTCAGGCTTTCCAGAAAAACGGCGGGCTGAGTTACCTTGGTTTGGGTCAGGTCTTCTTTGGTACCCTGAAACATCACATCGGTGATCCGCCAGCCCAATATCTCATTGGCCTGTTCGAAGAGTTCTTTTGCCTCGGTATTGCTGTCGTACAATTCTTTTCCCATGCCTTCAAACTGAGAACCTTGTCCGGGAAAAACATATGCTTTCATGCGTTCTAAAAAAATAAAAAAGTGAATAAAAGGGTATTCAGACGTGTTGAAAATGCGAAGGGTCGCTAACTCAGAAACAGGTGCTGGAGTGCCTGCCAAAGTTTGCCTTTTCGGTTTTTGTCGGGCTCCAAAACAGATAATTTATCAGCGCACAAAAATGTAGTGCCATAGAAAATTTGGGGTTGGTACAGCGGGATCTCTGCCTGAATACCCAACTGCGACAAGGGTAGTCCAAAAACTAAAATGGTTTGCGCCTGTTTTTGAGTAATGGCCGGTAGTAATGCCGGAGTTTCTGTTGGTTGGATTACGGCAAACAGTGTATCTTTCTCCAAATTCAGCCGCGCAGCCGTCAGGATTTTGCTTAAAAAATCGATGCCGCCGGGGTAGTCCGGTTCCTGGAGCGCCACCACAAAAATCCGGCGGGCAAAGCCGCCATTGGCGTTTTCCAGCACCGATTTGTCGGGGATTCGGAACAATAAATCAGAAACTGAATACATAAAACGAGGTTAAAAACACGGAAGATTTGCGTATTGTCGAATCAAAAAGTCTTAAGAAGTATTATTGCCAAACATACCGAATGCTGAATGATTATTTGGCAAACACCCCTGAGTTTTTTTTATTTTGGAATATAATTTTAAAGTTGCCGCAAAGTTACATAACTTTGCGGCGCGAAACTCACCCGATGTTCACCGTTCAACTTCCCTAATCATGGCGGTAAAATATCCAATTACTGTTACCCCGACAACCCAATCCCGGCTTTCTTCCGTAGACTTTACCGATATTCCATTTGGCAAGGTAATTTCCGACCATATGTTTGTTGCGGATTATGAAGGAGGCAAGTGGCTCAACCCTCGGATTGAGCCGTTCGGGCGTTTTGAACTTTCTCCGGCCAACCTGGCTTTGCACTATGGACAAAGTATTTTTGAAGGCATGAAAGCCACCAAACGCAACGGCGAACCGGTGCTTTTCCGGGCCGATATGCATGCCCGGCGCCTCAATATTTCGGCCGAGCGCATGTGTATGCCCAATCTGCCGGAAGACCTTTTTATGCAGGCCTTGAAAATGCTCGTTGAACTGGACCGGGACTGGATTCCGGAGAAAGACGAACACTCCCTGTATATCCGCCCGCTTATGTTTGCCATGGATGAATATTTTGGCGTCCATGCCTCCGAAAAATACCGGTTTGTCATTTTTACCGGCCCGGTGGGGCCATACTATCCGAAACCTGTGAAACTCTGGGTGGAAGAAGTATTTACCCGTGCGGCTTTGGGTGGAGCTGGTGAAGCAAAATGCGCCGGCAACTACGGCGCTTCCCTGCTTCCGGCTCAGCGCGCCAAGAAAAACGGATACGATCAGGTGATGTGGATGGACTCGGTGGAGAAAAAATATGTGCAGGAAGTAGGAACAATGAACCTGTTTTTTGTCATCGACGGAAAAGTCATCACACCGGCCACTACGGGCACCATTTTGCGGGGCATCACCCGCGATTCGTTTGTCACCCTGCTCAAAGACTGGGGATACACGGTAGAGGATCGCCTGTTGAGTATTGCTGAAATTGCAGATGCCTACTGGCGCGGTACCTTGCAGGAATGCTTCGGCGCGGGCACCGCAGCGGTAGTGAGCCATGTAAGTGACATTACCTGGCGGGACCGCAAAATTGAATTGCCACCTGTCGACGCGCAACATCGCCCCGTGGCAACCCGTTTAAAGACCTATATTAATAACTTGCGCATGGGCATTGAGCCGGATGAATACGGCTGGCTTCAATCTTGCGCAAATTCCGGCGTAGAGCAAATACTTGCAAAAAGTAATGTGCTTACGGCGGCCACTGTTTGAGTAGAAACCTGTATTGCATAGGCCTTGAAAGATGTTTGGGGTACCTGACTGGTTCAGGTACCCATTTTTTTTGTGGCCACATCAAAACAAGTGAATGCCATAGCGCAATACCCAGGCAAACGCCAGGATAGAGGTGGCAATGACCGTCCCGCGCATGGACAAATCCCAACGCCGGCGGCGATACAGGTTGAGTGGAATCAGGTTGAGGGCGATAGCCACAATGGCCAGGGTGCGCTCGCGAAAATTGGGCGTAAATCCGACGCTGCTTGCAGCCCCCTTGATTTCCAGCAACGCGAATAATTCGTACAGCACGACGAAGCCAAGTACGGAGAGCAGCAGGCTGAAGACCAAGCCTGCCCAAATTTCATTGCGATTCAGCATGTGGAATTTTTTTTTGCGAAACAAGAATCAACGAAAATCCCGGGTCCTCATTGCCCCAGGCGCTCCAGGTGCCGCATGGGCTCCAGTGCGGTGTAATTGGTCAGGTCGTGCATGGAGGGGACAATGGAAATATACCCGTTTTCCAAGGCCCATACATCCGTGTCATCACCAGGATCTTCATTGACGAATTTGCCGGTAAGCCAATAGTAAGGCTGGTTGTTGGGGTCGCGGGCTTCGAGAAATTCCTCTACCCAGCGGGCATCGGCTTGCCGGCAAATCCGCAACCCTTTGATTTGGTCCAAGGGCAGGTTGGGAATGTTCACATTCAGCAGGTTGCCGGAGGGAAACGGGTGCTCCAATGCAGATTGCATGATGTGCCGGATCCAGTGTTTGGCAGGCTCGAAATTGGCCTCAAAACTGTAGTCGAGCAACGAAAATCCAATACTGGGGATGCCTTCCAGCGAAGCTTCCATAGCTGCCGAGAGCGTGCCGGAATAAATAATATTGATGGAAGCATTGCTGCCGTGATTGATGCCGGAAACGCATAAATCAATCTGCCGGTGCTTTAGGGCGACATGTTTGGCCAGTTTTACACAATCCACCGGGGTGCCCGAGCATTCCCAGGCTTCGATACCGGCAAACACTTTTACATGCTTCAGCCGCAGAGGGTCGTGGATGGTGATGGCGTGGCCTTTTCCGCTTTGCGGAGAATCCGGTGCGACTACTACCACGTCGCCCAATTCCATCGCCACTTCTACCAGCGCCCGGATGCCGGGGGCCACAATGCCATCGTCGTTCGTAACTAAAATCAGAGGTTTTGCCATGCCGCGAAGGTAGCCACCAACAGACTATTTCAATACAATTTGCGTTAAGAAAAGCGACTACAGATCGTATTAATTTGTTCTTATGCAGTCTGGTTGAAATCTTGTCTGGTTTTTAAAACGGAATTTTGATTATTT
The DNA here is from genome assembly GCA_020846655.1 of Saprospiraceae bacterium. Classification (GTDB taxonomy): domain Bacteria; phylum Bacteroidota; class Bacteroidia; order Chitinophagales; family Saprospiraceae; genus M3007. The sequence continues at coordinate 63,591 of JADLDL010000046.1, forward strand.
TCCCTTAATCTTGCACGGGATTTTGGCCCTTTCCAAACAAAAACAACAAAGCTTCCATTTACCGAATCATTTCAATAAACAGGCAGTTATGAAACACACCATTCTAGCCCTCGCCGGCCTTTGCTGGTCCGTATGCCTTGGGGCCCAACAACTGACGCCACTGTATATTCTGTATAATTCAAGTTGTATGGATCAGTTGGAGTACCGCTACGTTTATGCCGGCACTACGGTGATGGGCTACTCGGTACATCCGACCACCAATGAGCAATACATCCTGACAGCCGGCAGCGGGGGCATCAATTCCCCTACCTTGCCCGCCAACACCGTCAATTGCCGCGAATATGCCCTCAACGATCAGTTTTTTAATGATGTCAATAACCTGACCCGGCAGGTGTATATCGTACACCAGCAAACCAAAGGTTACCTGCTCACCCCAATTATCGCTGCCACCCAAGTTATCCGAAGCGGCTCCTATTACCTGTATCGCGCGCCCAGTTATTCCTTCGCCATCGATACCTCTAACCTGGTGTACGAAAGCAACATTGCAACGGGTACCTCCTCCTGGTATATTTATTTTAATGGCCTGAAAATCCGATCCTGCTTTTATGAGTATTCGTTCATGCGGGAGCCGACCAAAACCAACCAGGAACGTTCGGAGTTTGATTTTATCTCCGGCATCGGTATCAGCAGCGAACGCACGGGTATGACGGCCGCCGAAGCCGAATCCAACCATGTGCGGCTGATCAAAGTAAATGGCATGGCCCTGGAAGATTATATCAATGCCCGCTGCCAAAACAAAACAACCACTGCAGCGCCGCCCCTTTCGAAATACTCCCCCCAACTCACCTATGGCCCCGGCACGATTCGCGAAGGGGATAAAGAACAGGCATCCATCAAAAATAATCCGGCTACTACCGCCGCCATTTTGCCGCCGCCCCTTGTCAATTGCCCGGAAATGCCGGGCGAAGGGTACCACATCGTGCAACCCGGCGAAACCCTCAACGGTATTTCCCGCGCCTATAGCATTTCGCTGAAATCGCTGGTCGGCTGGAACGGGGTGAAAGACCCGGATAAGATTCTGGTTTGCCAGAAAATTTGGCTGAAAAAGCCCCCGGTGGCCAACAAACAACTGGCCTACAAAGGGGCAGAAGAAAATCCGGCAACCTATTCGACCGGCGGTCAGCCGGTATACCGTCAGGATATGTACTGGCAGACAAGTCCCGCTACTCAACCGGTAGCCACCTACACCTATGCTCAACCGCAGCAGCCGGTAGCCACCTACAATTACAACCAGCCGCAACAGCCTGCCTCCACCTATACGCCGGCCAAACAAACCCTGGTACATACCGTTCAGAAAGGCGAAACCTTGTATGGCATAGGCCTGAAATATGGACTGTCTGAATCTGACATCCGCAGGATCAACAATTACCCGCCGAGCGGCGATGTAGTGCTGAAGCCTGGGATGCAGGTTTTGGTGTCGGACTGCTGCCCACAAAACACTCAGCCCTACCAACAACCCAATCCTAACCCGGTATCTACACCGACCAACTTGCAGCCGGCTTCCAGCCAGCCGACCTATACGCAGCCACAACCCACTGTGGTTCAGCCGGTAAATGGTGTGTTGCCAGAACTGTTCAGCACCCCAAGTTCTACGCAGCCAACATCGGTATCCACCAATCCTGCCGGCACCGGCACTCCGGCCGCGGTCTCTCCCTCCAACCCGCAACCGACATCCCAGCCGGCCTATTTCCAGGAATACATTGTCCGCGAAGGCGATACGATTAATTCCGTGGCGATCAAATTCAAGGTTAATGCACAGGAGTTGGCCCTGGTCAACAACAAAGAACCGAACGAGACCCTTATTGCCGGACAGCGCTTGTTGATTCCCAGAAATTAACAACCCGGTTTTCAGTTAAAGCCGTCTTTGCAAGCACCCAGTTGCCGCAAAGACGGCTTTTTTATTGCCCGTCATGTAATCTGGTCTGCCATTTTTCCAAAGCCTCAAAATTGCAGGCTCAGCGTTGTCATGACATTCCGGCCAGCCTGCGGGAAATAGCCGACTTGTGAATATACCGTGCCTTGTTCCAGTTGCGTGTAGGGGTTGGTTGGTCGATCGTCGTACCCGGCGGAACGGTAGCGATACGTCCACCCATTGCTGACATAGCGGGCATTGGCCAGGTTGTTCACCGCAAAAATGATCCGCAGTTCCTCACCAATCCAGTTGCGCAGGGTATAATTGATCCGGAAATCTGAAAAGAAGTATGCCGGCAACGCGGTGAACGTATTGGAGGTATTGTCCAGAAATTGTTTGCCCACGTATTTCCCGGAAAGAGACAGACTAAGCCGGTGTTTTTCTGGCATTTGAACCGGGTCCCAGGTCAAATCGGCGCGACCAATGACCGAAGGCGAAAAGGCCAGGTCCGTGTTTTTATATTGGATGGTATCCTGCCCGCCATTGTCCCAGTTGTCGCGATATTCAACCCATTGTTTAATGGTATTGCGGCTAAAGGCCACGCTTCCGGTACAGCGCAGGCTCGGAAAGAGTAGCCATTGCGCCTCCAATTCCAGGCCGGTTCTGTTGCTGCGGGGCACATTGCTCCGGATGTAGGCGCCGACGTCGTTGAGCCGGCCATCCAGTACCAATTGGTCTTTATAGTGCATGGAAAAAAAGTTGAGGGCGCCGGAAAAGCGCTCGCTTTCCCACCGAAGTCCAGCCTCCAAATCTTGCAGCTGTTCCGGCTTCGGACGGCTGTTCGGGCTCGATTGGGTATAATCGTCCCGATTGGGCTCCCGGTGGCCAATGCCATAAAAAGCATAGGCCATCCAGTTGGGGCGGAATTGCCAACTGAGACCCGCTTTGGGATTAAAAAAATGAAGGCTTGCACGCTGCTGCACGTTCTCCAGCGCGGTGTTAAAACCAAGGAAAGTATACTGTACCTGCCGGAATTGGACATCCAGCAGGGTAGCCCATCCGCCCCGAAACCGGAGTTCGATTTTCCCAAAAACATTGACGTCGCGTTTGTCCGCCTCGTTTTCGTAGTACTGCTGCCCCTTTTCGATGCCGGCATTCGCCCAAATGATTTCCCCGAAATGCCGGCCCTCGTAGCGGCTCAACGCACCGCCCAATAAAAATACCGGTGCGGCTGAAAGCAAAGGCGGGTTGATCGGCGGCGCCCATCGGAGCGCATAGGTGAGGCCATAAAAATGATTGTCCAGCCAACGTTGCCGGATCAGGTCCGTTTCTGGGGTCAATGAATCGGGGGGAAGCAGTTGGTATTGGGCGTAGGACTGACCGGCTTTATATTGCTCATAATACCCAAACCCACGGGTATAATGCCCGTTGGCCTGAAGGCTGAGCCCGGCGGCAAACAAGCGTTTGTAATGCGCCAGATAGTGTCGCTGCGTATAGTTATCCACCTCATCGGCATAGGGGGCGCCCGGTTTTTCCGTGCCGGAAATATTATACGTCCGGAGGCTGTCGATGCCGGCAAATTGAACAGGTAGTCCATTCCAGGCTTGGTAGGTTCGTTCCTGGCCAGCCAGCAAGTGCGCCTGGAAGGATTGTTTGTCGTCGATGTACGTGCTGGTCAGGTGGTAGGAGCGCAAGTGCGCCGAAGCGCGGTCGACGTAGCCGTTCGATTGAATTTGAGACAAGCGCCCGGAAAAGGCCAGTTTGCCACAGAGCAACCCGGTACCCAAGTAGGCCGAATGTTTTTGCGTACCAAATGATCCGACACCACTCGACAAGACGGCAAAGGGATCAGGGCTTACGCGGGAGAGATCGAGGTTGACGGTAGCGCCAAATGCCCCGGCGCCATTGGTGCTCGTGCCGACTCCCCGTTGCACCTGTATTTCGGCAGTGGAGGCTGCCAAATCCGGCAAATCGACCCAAAACATCCCCTGGCTTTCGGCGTCGTTCAGCGGAATACCGTTCAGGGTGACATTGATCCGCGTGGCGTCGCTGCCGCGAATGCGCATGCCGGTGTAGCCGATGCCGGCGCCGGCATCCGAACTTTCCACCAGGGAGGGGATACCACTCAGCAAATACGGAATGTCTTGCGCCTGGTAGGTCCGGGCGATTTGGTCAGCGCCCAAATTGGTGTGCGGCACAGGCGATTTGTCGCCGGTACGTGTCGCCTGGATCACAACCGTGCGCAACTGAATGGAATCGGGTAGGGGAGTAGTGCCTGGGGTTTGCCCGTTGGCTGTACTTGCCACACAAAGCAGTGCCATGCCCCAGAGCAGGCGCCGGCAATAAACAATACGTTGAAACATGAAAAAAGAAGTTTGAGTGAAACATCCGACTTCCGAAGGGGCTTCGGAAGACGTAGTGATGCCACTACCCGTCTCAATTCCCTTTCCGGCATTACCCGGACAGGTTCGATGGGTGTAATCTCAGCCCCAGTTGCGTCGAGCAACCGGAACACCCCAATGAGTATGACGCTTCAAGCCAGGCTGTTTGCGTGCGCAGGACGGCGGTGAAGCGTTTTACAACTGCAAAGTTCAGAAAACTTTTCGAATGTGCGCCAATGCCTGCGCTTCGCGTTCCTGGGCAGTGCCCCGTAGCACCAATACATTCGCCCGGTGCTGCGCCAACAAGGTTTCATAGGCATCAAACAGGATGTCGCGCTCTAGAGGGTGCTCGCGGAGCGGGTCGGGTTGCCAGGGAAAATCGGGGGAGCAAAGGAGATACAGGTCTGCGTTGTGGGCTTCTCCGTAGCCTTGTTGCCAATTCCAGGAGCCGCCGGCAGGAGGGCCAAATCGGTATTGCTCCCAAATGTGCAGGACCGTCCAATCGGTATCGCGGATGAGCACCGGACCGGCAGTCCGCGCATACCAGTTCTCCCAGGCTTTTTGCCCGGCGCCAATGCGGGCCAGATCGACTTTTTTGTAGGGACGGCACAGCCCGCCCAGGTAGTAGCGGGCAAATTCGGGTACCCAATGCGTTTGCAGCGCCCTTGCCAAGGCTTGGGCCAAGGTTGTTTTTCCCGTCGATTCGGGTCCGGTGACTACGATGTTGAACGTGAATTGTTTCTCCTGGAGCATATTCAGGTTTGCCGGCATTCCCTATTTTTGCCGGCTATATTTCAGGTCACACATGCACGATATTGAACCATATTTTGGCTGGCGCGAACTGTATGTTGCTTCCGAAGATGCGCGCTCGCCATTTTTCGGCCGCAAATACAGTGAATTTTACTTTACCAACAAACTTTACAACTTTTATCTGCATCCGCAATGGGATGAGTTTGGCTCCTCTACCTTGTACGCCAAACTTCTCTTCACCGATTATGAGTTGGGTTACGCGCTCATCGAGTTGATCGGCGAATGGAACGACACCCTGCACAACGATATCATGTTCCTCAAACGCGAAATTGCGGATGCTCTTTACCGCGAAGGCGTGTACAAGTTTGTATTTTTTTGTGAAAACGTACTGAATTTCCACGGAACGGTAGAGGACGACTATTATGCTGAATGGTCAGAAGAAATTCGGGAAGAAGGCGGTTGGGTTGCTGTGCTGAATACCCGCCTGCACGTCGAAGAGGAAATGCAGGATTGCCACCTGGATTATTACCTCCATTTTGGGGAGGCCTACAACGACTTTAACTGGCGCAGTCAAAAGCCCAACCTGGTGTTTCATGTAGTGGAGGCCTTGGTGGAAGGACGTACGCAACGCCTTGCCGGGTAAACCCTCCGACGCTAATTCCTGCGATACGCCGCCTGCCGCCTGAAAAAAGCGACCTTCGCCCTTCTGTCTTACTTTCCACCTTTAATTTTTGGCACATGGCCGCAACAGAAATCCCTGAAGGGCAAATCGTTCCATTTCGGTCCGGTTTCGTAAACATCATTGGCCGGCCCAATGCGGGCAAATCCACCCTCATGAATGCGCTGGTCGGCGAGCGGATGAGTATCATCACGCATAAGCCGCAAACTACCCGCCACCGGATCATTGGTATCCTGACGGGCGAGCATTTTCAACTGGTTTTTTCGGACACCCCGGGCTATGTACACGACCCCTCGTACAAAATGCACCAGGCAATGAACCGCTTCGTCGAAAGCACCAAGGAAGACGCGGACCTTCTGCTGCTCGTTTTTGATCTCACCGAGGAACTGGAAGAAACCAACCCCGTGCTGCACATGCTGGCCGGAACGGAAGCGCCGATTCTGCTCGTGCTCAATAAGATCGACCTCGTACAGCCGCAACGGGTGGAGGATACCTACAATTGGTGGCGAAAACGCCTGAAAATCAGCGATTTTGTGGCTATTTCGGCTTTGAAGAGCGAGCATACCGCCGAATTGCTGGAAAAAATTCTGACCTATATCCCTGAAGGCCCGGCGTATTATCCGACGGACCAACTGACCGACCGGCCGGAGCGTTTCTTCGTGAGCGAAATCATTCGGGAAAAAATATTCCTCCGGTATTCCGACGAGGTACCCTACTCTTGCGAGGTTGGCATCGAATCCTTCCAGGAGGCTACCACCACCAAAGGCGAAGCAATTGCCCGGATACGGGCAACTATTTTTGTGATCCGGGAGTCTCAGAAAGGAATTATGCTGGGGAAAAATGGCTCAGCGATCAAAAACCTGGGCATAGCAGCCCGCCTGGCCATTGAAGAATTTTTGCAAATGAAAGTCCACCTGGAGTTGACCGTAAAGGTCAGGGACAATTGGCGGGATGATGACCGGGCTTTACAGCAGTTTGGGTATGAATAAAAAAAAGACGGCAGGATGTTAACACCCTACCGTCAGAAATATAACCCCAAAAAACCTAGGTCAAAGATAAGGTCATCGAAAAGTCCTGTGCAAGTATTTCCCCAAAAAATTTTCCCCAATTTTAAAATTCAGGGAAAACCCTAGGCCTGAAGGCTGCCACGGTCCGGCAGAGCAAAAAAAAGTCCCTCCCCATTCATTTATGGAGAAGGACGTCATCAAAACACGCTTCATTTTAAACCTAGTATCTTCAATCGCCGATGGCGAAAAATACAAAACGTGGTGTTGGGGTCTGTTTGGAGGGGAGAGCCGCGCAAGTTCTAAACAACAACACCTGACAACCGGCGACTTTTAGCAAAAGGATGAAATAGCCACAAATGTATGTGTTTCATTTAGAATACGGGTGCAAAAGTAGGGCTGATTTCCCGGCTAAACAATACCGCAGCCAAGTATTCACTAATTTTTTACAACATTTAATCTCTTTTTGCGCATCTGAGTGATACCATTCGGAAGATGTACCTTTGCCTTTTGCACTGTTTTCTGTTATGAAAAGCATCCTTATCCGCAATGCACAACTCGTGAACCGGGGCGAAACCCGGGCAAGCGATATTTTTATTCGTCAGGGCCGGATCGAGCGGATTGGCCCTGACCTGAATCCCAAGGCAGACCTGGAAATCGACGCCAGGGGCTGTCACCTGATTCCGGGGATCATCGACGATCAGGTGCACTTCCGTGAGCCAGGCCTGACGCACAAGGCCACGATCGCTACGGAAAGCCGGGCTGCTGTTGCCGGAGGCGTCACGTCCTTCATGGAGATGCCGAATGTGCAACCGCCCAGCACGACGCGTGCGTTGCTGGAAGAAAAATATGCCATTGGCGCCCGTAGCGCGTTGGCCAACTACTCGTTCTACTTGGGGGCTACCAACGATAACCTGGACGAGGTGCTTCGGATGAACCCGCAAACCATTTGCGGGATCAAAGTTTTTATGGGCAGCAGCACCGGCAATATGCTGGTCGACGATACCGATACCCTCGAGCGCTTGTTTGCGCAGGCGCCGACGCTGATCGCTACTCATTGCGAAGATGAAGCCACCGTCCGGCAAAACCTGGAACGGTATACCGGCCGCTATGGCGAGCATATGGACGCCTCGTTTCATCCAAAAATCCGAAACACCCGGGCCTGTCTTTTATCGTCGTCCAAAGCCGTCGAATTGGCGCGCCGGCACGGTACCCGCTTGCATATCCTGCATATTTCAACGCGCGACGAATTGAACTTGTTTGAAAATAATATCCCCCTGGAACAAAAGCGCATCACGGCGGAAGTCTGTGTGCACCACCTGCATTTTCAATCTCGCCACTACGCCCAATTGGGCAACCTGATCAAATGTAACCCGGCGATTAAGTCCAAAGCGCACCACGATGCCTTGCTACCGGCACTGCTGGACGACCGCCTGGATGTCGTCGCCACCGACCACGCCCCGCATACCCTGGAAGAAAAGATGCAGCCCTACCTGAAGGCCCCCTCGGGTGTGCCCCTGGTCCAACACTCCCTGAACGTCATGCTGGAGTTGTATCATGCCGGCCGAATCAGCCTGGAAAAAATCGTTGAAAAAATGTGCCATGCACCGGCTGTTGCGTTTCGGGTGCAGGACCGTGGTTTTCTGGACGAGGGATGCTGGGCTGACATGGTCTTGGTGGATGTCAACCAGCGTTGGACGGTCACTACGGATACCTTGCGCTACAAATGCGGCTGGTCGCCGTTTACTGGGAAATCCTTTCGGGGCAAAGTACTCAGCACGCTGGTCAGCGGTCATTTGGCCTGGCACGAGGGCCGGTTTGACGACAGCAAAATGGGAGAACGCCTGCTGTTTGATCGGAAATAGCCCTTTTTCTTCCAAGAACCACCATCGAAATCTGAAATAATCCCGGAAATTTGCCGACTCATTATTGAAGTAGATCGTACAAGACTGACTTGTACTGTTTTGAACCCAAGTACTATTGAATATTCCATTCGCATGAAAGAACTGAAAAATTACCTGGACACGAATCGACAACGTTTTTTGGATGAATTGCTCGATTTGTTACGCATCCCTTCCGTCAGCGCAGATCCGAAGTACAAAGATGATGTCCGTCGAATGGCAGAGGCTACGGCCGAACACCTGCGCTCGGTTGGAGCAGATCAGGTGGAGGTGTGCACCACCGACGGTCACCCGATTGTGTATGGCGAAAAAATGATCGACCCCAAATACCCCACCGTGTTGGTGTATGGTCACTACGATGTGCAACCGGCCGATCCCCTGGAGTTGTGGGAAAGCCCGCCCTTTGAGCCCGTGGTCAAGAAAACCAAACTTCACCCACAGGGCGCCATTTATGCCCGGGGCGCCTGCGACGACAAAGGCCAGTTTTTTATGCATGTCAAGGCGTTTGAAGCCATGGTGCAATGCAATGCCCTGCCCTGTAATGTGAAGTTCATGATCGAGGGCGAGGAAGAAGTCGGCTCCAAAAACCTGGAGAAATATTGCCGGGACAATAAGCAAAAATTGGCTTGTGATGTGGTGCTCATCTCCGATACCAGCATTGTTGACAATGAAACGCCCAGCCTTACGGTGGGCTTGCGCGGCTTGTGCTACATGGAAGTGGAAGTGACCGGTCCAAACAAGGATCTGCATTCCGGTGTGTACGGCGGCACCGTGGCCAATCCTGTCAATGTCCTTTGTCAAATGATTGCTTCGCTACACGATAAAAAGCGCAAAGTGACCGTTAAAGGGTTTTATGATACCGTGCAAAAACTAAGCGCCAAAGAGCGCAAGCGCCTGAACGAAGCCCCCTTCGATTCGAAAACCTACATGAAAGACCTCGGTGTGGCCGATCTGATGGGTGAGGCCGGCTATACGCCGATCGAACGCACCGGTATTCGCCCAACCCTGGATGTCAACGGCATTTGGGGCGGGTATATCGGCGAAGGCGCCAAAACCGTACTGCCGTCCAAAGCCTTCGCCAAGATTTCTATGCGCTTGGTGCCGGACCAGGACCCGAAGAAAATTGAAAAATTATTTCAAAAACACTTCGAAGGCCTGGCGCCCAAATCCGTAAAAGTAAAAGTGACGGCCCATCATGGTGGCTATCCGGTGGTCGTGCCGACGAATTCTGACGAGTACAAGGCCGCCGACAAGGCCATGGAAACGGCCTTTGGCAAAAAACCGCTCCCGCAACGGGGCGGGGGCAGTATTCCGATCGTGGCCATGTTTGATCAGGTGCTGGAGGCCAGTTCTGTTTTGATGGGTTTTGGGCTCGACTCGGACGATATCCACTCGCCCAACGAACACTACGGCTTGTTCAACTATTACAAAGGCATCGAAACGATCCCGTATTTCTACAAGTATTACAGCGAGTTGAAACGCAACAAAAAATAACTCTTCATTTTACATTCACGTTTACAAACATGAAAAAATTAGTTTTTCTATTTCTGGCTGCCTTCCTGTGTACGGGCTTGCAAGCTCAAGTGGCACTCAAGACCAACGCAGACAGCGCCAGCTATGCCTTCGGGATGTTGATTGGTAAAAATTTGCAACGGCAAATGCCGCCCGAACTCAACCTGGAACTCGTTATGGCTGCCATGTCGGCGGCCCTGAAAAATGAAGCCACCTTGCTGGACCAACAAATTGCCGGCCAATGTTTCAGCGAGTTTTCTCAAAAAGCCCAGGCCAAAGCCGAAGCCGACAACAAAGCCGCCGGCGAAACCAACAAAGCCGCCGGCAAAAAATTCCTGGAAGACAACGGCAAACGCAAAGGCGTGACCACGACCAAAAGCGGGCTCCAGTACGAAGTGATGAAAAAAGGAGAGGGCAAAGTATCGCCTGCGGCTACCGACCAGGTAAAAGTGCACTACCACGGGACGAATACCGACGGCTCGGTGTTCGATAGCAGCGTCGAACGCGGCGAACCGATCACGTTCGGCCTCAACCAGGTGATTCCGGGTTGGACGGAAGGTGTGCAACTGATGCACGTGGGCGACAAGTTCAAATTCTTTATCCCTTCGGAAATTGCCTACGGCGAACGCAGCCCTAGCCCGAAGATTAAACCGAACGCAACCCTGATCTTTGAAGTCGAGTTGATCGAGATCAACCCGAAATAAACACCTATTGGCCGGATCATTTCTTCGCAAGAATGGTCCGGCCAACTTCTTTGGCTACAGGTATTGCACGTACCCCATTTGCATGGGCATGCCATAGGCATTCATCCCCCAAATCGCCCCCTGGTGGTCGATGCTGTAATAAGCGCCGTTGGGAAACTGGTAAATCCAGGCAAATGCCGGATTTGCCGAAGGAGTTTTTAAGGCAACCAGCATCGTTTGATTGGTCAAAGGATGCACCGCCAGAATTTTGCTTCAAGTCTTCTACCCCTATGCGCAACTTACATTTACGGGTATTGGCCATGCTGCTCGTGTATGGCATACTGAAATTCTTTGGCGGCTCGTTTGGGCACATGGTGTTGTACCCGGTGACCCTCTTGGTCACCTTCCTGCACGAACTCGGCCATGCCCTGGGCGCCCTGCTCACCGGCGGTACGGTGGAAGGGCTGCAAGTCAACGCCGATGGCAGCGGCTATACCAAAACACGCGGCGGCATGCAGGCTATCGTGCTGATGGGGGGCTACCTGGGCAGCGCGATCCTGGGCAATGTGCTCTTTCGGATTGGGGTACGACACCGCCAACTCACCCACCACACACTTCTGGTGTTGGCCGGCCTGATGACGCTGGCTGGACTGGTGTGGTTCGAGTCGTTGCAAAGCACTGCCTTGCTGTGGGCATTCGCTTTTCTGTTAGGTTTTATCGCGCTGCGCACCACCTGGGACCAGGATGTGCTCATGTTTCTGGGTCTTGCGTCGGTCTTGTATGTGATCCAGGATTTCGACGTGGGCCCGCAAAGCGACCTGCTGATGTACGAGCGGGTGGTGGGTGTTTTCCCTTCGCAAATCTGGATGTACATCTGGTTGGGGCTGGCCGCGCTGTTGTTTTTTTGGAATGTAAAAGATATTTTTAGGCGCTAATGTGCTGATCGTCCAGGTCTTAGCAATCAACTCTTCCCTAAAGCATGATTACATCAAAAGTTTCGCTGCGTTCGCTCACCACCTGTGTGCTGGTGTACATGGTGTTTGCTTTTGCCTGGTGGGCCGTTGAACTTTGGCGGGGCAACGACCGGTATTTTGAAATTTCCTATCAATTGCTGGAATGTCAGCATCAGGCCAGCAAACGCGGCGTCAACCTCACCGAACTACAAGCCACCCGGGAGTACCAGGATATTGTCGCCTATCAAAACAAACACCGCCGGATGATCTTCGCAGAGGGTATATTTTTTATCCTGTGCCTGGGCTTTGGCCTGTACGTGATCAACCGGTCTGCCAAACGGGAGGTGGCGCTTACCCGCCAGCGGCGCAATTTTTTACTCAGCATTACCCATGAATTAAAATCGCCCATTGCCTCCCTTCGGCTGATTTTGGAAACCATACAAAAGCGGGACTTGCAACGGGAACAAACGGATAAACTCTGCGTCAACGGCATCCGGGACGCTACACGCCTGCAAAACCTGGTAGAAGACCTGCTGCTGGCCGCCCGGCTGGAAGACAATTGGCGCCCTTTGTCCGAACCCGTAGACCTCGCCCAACTCGCACACGATTGCACGGTAAGCCTGCAAACCCGCTTTCCGAAAGCCCGTTTTACGATCCAAATCGCCAAAGATTTGCCGCTGTTGCAAGCCGACAAACCCGGCATCACCGCTGTCCTGCACAACCTGCTGGAAAATGCCGTCAAATATTCGCCGGAAGGCAGCCCCATCCACCTGCAAGCCAGTTACCAAAACGGCCACACCCGTTTGCAGGTGTCCGACCAGGGCATTGGCATCCCTAACGAAGAAAAAGAGGCAGTTTTTGAAAAATTCTACCGCATTGGCAACGAGGAAGTGCGCAATACGCCCGGCACGGGCCTGGGCTTGTACATTGTAAAACAAGTCGTTAAGGCGCATGGCGGGCATATCACGATTTCCGACAACCAACCCCGGGGTACCATTTTTACCATTGAAATGTAGTATCGCCCAAGCCCTGCTTTCGCCATGCCCGCCACGCCGCCACAGTCTGCTTTCCAACAACTGGTCCTGGACCTGAGCCCGCGCTACGGTACCGGCGAAGCCACCAGTATTGCCCACATTGTTTTTGAAGATGCTTTTGGCACGCGGCGGCCGCACGAAAAACAGTTTTCCAGCGAAGAAGAAACCCTGTTTTTGGCCATTCGCCAACGCCTGCTGGTCGGCGAGCCACTGCAATACGTGCTCGGCGTTGCTGATTTTTGGGGGCTGAAATTCAAAGTGTCCCCGGCAGTCCTGATTCCACGCCAGGAAACGGAAGAACTGGTTGCCCAGGTGCGCGACTGGCTTCGGCTAGCCGGAAACACAGCGGCCAAAGTATTGGATATCGGCATCGGTAGCGGTTGTATCGGCATTGCGTTGAAAAAAGAAATGCCTCAAATTC